>JBBQLQ010000132.1:0-9342 GCA_038328055.1 Burkholderiales bacterium | reverse complement strand
CCTGAAACTACCGAATTTACAAAAGCTGCTGGCCCGCCTGAGCCCGCAGCCCACCGACAGTGGTGATGAATTCAGCCTGTCATCACCGCATGAGCGCGCCCTGGCAAAGGCGCTGCACCTGCCCGCAGCCGACGGCCAGATCGCCTGGGCAGCGCTGCAAGCGCGCCAGCAGTTAGGCACAGCCACCGCCGCGCCGGATGCAGCCTGGGCCTTTGTCAGCTTATGCCACTGGCAAGTCAACTCCGGCCACATGAGCATGAGCCATTTGCCCCTGCCCGACCTGACTGCCGCCGAATCCGATGCGTTGTTGAGTGCCATGCGCCCCTATTTTGAAGAAGACGGCATCACCCTGCATGCCGACCAGCCGGGGCGCTGGCTGGCACAAGGCGCGGTGTTTGCGGGTTTGGCCACCGCATCACTTGACCGCGTGGTTGGCCGCAGTCTCGACCCCTGGATGCCATCCTCCAGGCAAGCCGCGCCGCTGCGCCTGCTGCAAAACGAGATGCAAATGCTGCTCTACACCCACCCGGTCTACGACGCGCGGGTCGCCCGCGGGATGACACCGGCCAACTCGGTGTGGTTTCATGGCTGCGGCCAGTTGCCCATGGGCTACCAGATGCCCGATGCCGGCACGCGCCCGACCGTTATAGCGACATTGGAGCAGGCCGCACTGACTGAAAACTGGCTCGCCTGGCGCGAGGCCTGGGCACAACTGGATGCCAGCCCTATCAAAACCCTGTTGCAAGCCGCAAGCGACGGCCAGCCCGTCAAACTCACCCTGTGCGGCGAGCGCCATGCGCAAAGCTGGCAATTACAAGCCCAGTCTGGTTGGAAGAAGTTTTTAAGCTTTTTTGACTCGCAGCCCCCGTCCACCATGCTTGAGAAGCTATGAAATTAATAGTAAGAGACGCGCCACCGCGTGCCATCTGGGCGCTGGAGCAAGCCGGCGTTCACCCGCTGCTGGCACAGTTGTACGCGGCGCGGGGTGTCAAGGAAGTCCATGAACTTGACGACGCACTGGGCCGGCTGATTGCCCCGGCCGACCTCAAAGGTGCAGCGCAAGCCGCCGCTTTATTGGCCGATGCCATTGCCCAAGACAAAAAACTCTGCATCGTGGCCGACTACGACTGCGACGGGGCCACCGCCTGCGCCGTCGCCGTGCGCGGCCTGCGCCTGCTGGGTGCCCAACACGTCGACTACATCGTGCCAGACCGGGTGCAGGACGGCTACGGCCTGACAGCACCGATTTCAGAGCGCGTCAAAGCCAACGGGGCCGATGTGCTGATCACCGTGGACAACGGTATTGCCAGCTTTGAGGGCGTGGCCCGCGCCCGCGCGCTCGGGCTGCAGGTGCTCGTCACCGATCACCACCTGTGCGCCAGCGTCAATGGCCAGGTCGCGTTGCCCGAGGCCGATGTGATCGTCAACCCGAACCAACCGGGCTGCGACTTTGCGAGCAAGTCAATCGCTGGCGTTGGCGTGATGTTTTACGTGCTGCTGGCCCTGCGCGCCGAGCAGCGCCAGCGCGGCGTATTTGAAGGCACCGGCCCGCGGCTTGACACCCTGCTGCCACTGGTCGCTCTGGGCACCGTAGCCGACGTGGTGCGGCTTGATCCAAACAACCGCCGCCTTGTCGCTCAAGGGTTAAAACGGGTTCGAGCCCTTGCTATGCCTGCGGGTCTAGCTGCGTTATTTGTAGCAGCCTCGCGTGAGGCCAAAACCGCCACCACCTTCGATTTCGGCTTTGCGCTGGGCCCGCGCATCAACGCCGCTGGCCGGCTGAGCGACATGACGCTCGGCATTGAATGCCTGCTGACCGACGACCCGAAGCGCGCGCTGGAGCTGGCCCAAACCCTCGACAAAATCAACCGCGAACGTCGCGACATCGAAGGCGGCATGCGCGAGCAGGCGCTGCTGGTAGCCGAATCCCTGTTTGACACCGCTGCTGCGCCGCCGCCCGCCATCTGCGTGTTTGAGGCGGATTTTCATGAAGGCGTGGTCGGCATCGTGGCCTCGCGCCTCAAGGACAAGTTTCACCGGCCCAGCTTTGTCTTTGCCAGCAGTGGTGCCACCGGCCACGGCCATGAGCTCAAAGGTTCGGGGCGATCAATTGCTGGCTTTCATCTGCGCGACGCGCTCGATCTGGTCGCCAAACGCTACCCCGGCGTGCTGCTGCGTTTTGGCGGCCACGCCATGGCCGCCGGCTGCACCATTGCCGAAGACAACTTTGATATCTTCGAAAAGGGCTTGGCCGAGGTGGCACAAGAATGGCTGGATGCCGCCACGCTGCTGCGCCGGTTAGAGACCGACGGCCCGCTCAAACCCGAGTACCTGCGGGTGGACCTGGTCGACACCCTGCACCACGAGGTCTGGGGCCAGGGCTTTGCCGCGCCCACTTTCAGCGAAGAAGTGGAGGTGGTGTCGCAGCGGCTGGTCGGAGAAAAACACCTGTCTCTCAAACTCAAGCACCGCGGCGTGCCGATTGACGGCATCTGGTTTGGCCACACCGCGTCGCTACCAACCCGTGTCAAGCTGGCCTTCAGGCTGGATGCCGACAGCTGGCGCGGCGAGCGCCGGGTGCGGTTTTTGGTGGAAGCGGCCGAGCTGCCATGAGTGTGCCGCCCGTGAGTTAGCTCTGGGAGGAGTTGGGTTTTGTTACCCGCTAACCCATCAAATCCTGGTCGCTGCGCGGTGCCCGGTCCAGGTGGTACAGAAAAAACACCAGCAGCGCGGTGGCACCCAGCAAAAACAGCGGGCTGAACAGCCAGAACAGCAGGGGCACGGTGAAATAGTAGGCCCGCATGCCAATACGGTAAAAAACACCGGCACGGTTCATTTGCGCCACCACATGACGGGTCTGGGCTTGCCCCGCCTGCCGATCCAGCGGCACATTGATCAGGTAGCCCAGGTGGTGAAAAATCCGCACCGACATCGAGAAAGAAAAAAACGCAAACAGCAGATCAAACAGCATCACCAGCAGCTTGAACAGCCACATCTCGGCGCTCACATACCCCAAAAAATTAAGCACGTGCCAGGTACCTGACAGCTTGTCGCCCTGCGCGCTCAAAGTGAGCACGCCAATGATCAGCAAAATCGCGGTGGATGCCATGAAACTGGCCGCCATGGTGGAATTGCGCAGCGTCTGCACTGCCAGGATGTCGCGGCGCTCGCGCATCACGCTCTCAACCCAGGCGGCCCGGGCCACCAGCATGAGGTCCTGCGCGCTGGAGTTGGGGTCGCGGCGGGTACGCCAGTTCAGGTACAACTGGTAGCCCAACAATGCGCCTGCGCTCAGGGCGAAGCAAATGAGATCAAAGGCGTGCAAATTTAAAAATTCAGACATGCACCGATTCTGCCAGTACGCAGCAGCCCACTTTGAATACGCCGGCGAAGAACTCGGCCAACATGGGCATTGCCCACCCCCTAAAATCAGCCGATGAATGCCACTCTGAATGCTGACCTGCACTGCCACTCGGTCGTCTCTGACGGCACTTTGACTCCCGAGCAACTGGCCCAGCGTGCCAAGGCTTGCGGCGTCCAGCTGTGGGCGCTCACGGACCATGACGAGATCAGCGGCCAGGCCCGCGCCGCGGCAGCCGCAGCCGCCATCGGGCTGGACTATCTCACCGGCGTTGAAATTTCGGTCAGCTTTGTGGGCCAGACCGTGCACATCGTCGGTCTGGGCTTTGATGCCGACAACCCACAACTTTGGCAAGGCCTGCAGCGCACCCGCGGTGGCCGGGCACAACGCGCCCACGACATGGCCGACAGCCTGGCCCAAGTCGGCATCAAAGGCGCGTTTGAAGGTGCCCTGCAATTCGCCGGTAACCACGACCTGATCTCGCGCACCCACTTTGCCCGCTTCATGGTGGAAACCGGTGTCTGCAAGGACACTTACGAGGTATTTCGCAAATACCTGACCGACGGCAAACCCGGCTATGTGGCGCACCGTTGGGCCACGCTGAAAGATGCGGTGAGCTGGATCACTGAAGCGGGGGGCATGGCCGTCATTGCCCATCCGGCGCGTTACAAGTTCAGCGCCAACGAAGAATTTGCCTTGTTCTCCGAGTTCAAGGGCCACGGCGGCCGGGGTGTTGAAGTGGTCACCGGCAGTCACTCAAGCGCCGAGGCTGTCACCTATGCCGCCAGCGCGCTCGAATTTGGCTTGGCCGCCTCGCGCGGCAGCGACTTTCATAGCCCCGACGAGAGTCGCACTGACCTGGGTGCGCTGCCCGACCTGCCCGCTCAGCTCACCCCGGTGTGGACGGTGCTGGCTGATCGAATTTTGCACGCAGCCGCACACTGACCCGCCATGTCTTTTTGGCGCAGCCACCAGGGCGGTGGAATTTTGTTGATCATTTTGGCGACCTTGTCCTTCGCCCTGCTCGACACCGCCACCAAACATGCCACCAGCCTGGCCCCGGTACTGATGCTGCTTTGGTTTCGCTACGCATTTCAGGCAGTGGTGACATTTGCACTGCGCTTTCCGGTGCAAAAAACCGCACTTTTCACCACGCCCAACCCGCGCTTCCAGGCGCTGCGCGGTGCGCTACTGCTGTGCACCAGCGCCTGCTCGTTCTTTGGCCTGCAATACCTGCCCGTGGGCGAGTTCACCGCCATCGTCATGCTGACACCGATGGTGACCACGGCATTGGCCGCGTTGACCCTGAAAAATCATGTGGCGCATCTGCGCTGGGTACTGATGGCGCTAGGCCTGGGCGGTGTGCTGCTGGTGGTGCGCCCGGGCGGCCAGGTGTTTGGCTGGGCGCTGCTGTTCCCGGTGGTGCTGGTAGGTGCCTACAGCTGGTTTCAATTGCTTACCAGCCGCCTGAGCGGCGATGAAAACCCCTACACCACGCACTTTTACACCGGCCTGGTGGGCACGCTGGTGATGAGCCCGATTGTCCTCTTCAACTGGGAAACCCGGGCGCTGCTGGACTACTGGCCATGGTTTGTGGCACTGGGGTTTTTTGGAACCTTTGGCCACCTGATGCTGATTCGCGCCTTCAACCGCGCCAGCGCCGTGGTGTTGTCGCCTTATCTGTATTCGCAAATCGCCTTTGCCACGCTGGCGGGCTGGCTGGCTTTCAGCCATGTGCCTGATGCCTTGGCCTGGGCCGGCATTGCGGTCATTGCCACCAGCGGCATTGGCAATGCCCTGCTGTCGGTCCGCGAAGTCAGCCGCAAGCGACAATAGCCCTATGCCACAGCTTTTTGAAATTCACCCCGACAACCCGCAACCACGCCTGTTGAAACAAGCCACTGCCCTGCTTGACAAGGGCGAGGTGCTGGCCGTGCCCACTGATTCCAGCTACGCCCTGGTCTGCCACCTCGACGACAAGGCCGCCGCCGACAAACTGCGCCGCATTCGCGGGGTTGACGACAAACACCACCTGACGTTGCTGTGCCGCGATTTGTCCGAATTGGCCAACTATGCCAAGGTTGACAACCAGCAGTTTCGGCTAATCAAAGCCGCCACGCCGGGTGCCTACACTTTCATTCTGGAAGCCACCAAAGAAGTGCCACGTCGTTTGAGTCACCCGTCGCGTAAGACCATTGGCCTGCGCGTGCCCGACCACAAAGTGCTGCAGGAGCTGCTGGCCTTGTACAGTGCACCGCTGTTGGCCACCACGCTGATTGCGCCAGGCGAAACCGAACCGATGAACGATGCCGAAGAAATCCGGGCCAACTACCATGGCCGCATTGCCGCCGTCATCGACGCGGGTGCCTGCCCGCGCGAACCCACCACAGTGGTCGACCTGACCGGCGGCGAGCCCGTCATCATCCGCGAAGGCCGCGGCCCGCTGGCGGCCCTGGGCCTTTAAGACCACCGCCCGGCCCCACGCAACCCGCTTTTGGAAATCGTCACCATGGATTTTGCCCACCTGATTCAAACCATCACGATCTACGCCATTCCAGTGCTGCTGTCGATCACCTTGCATGAGGCTGCGCACGGCTACGTGGCACGGCATTTTGGCGACGACACGGCCTACGTGATGGGGCGCGTCACCCTGAACCCGTTCAAGCACATTGACCCCATGGGCACCATCCTGATGCCGCTGGTGCTGTACATCGCCACCTCGGGAGCATTTTTGTTTGGTTACGCCAAACCGGTGCCGGTGCGCTTTGGCAACCTGCGCAACCCCAAGCGCGACATGGTCTGGGTGGCGCTGGCCGGGCCGGGGGCCAACTTTTTTCAGGCACTGCTGTGGGGCATCGTGTTTCTGCTGCTGCAAAGTTCGGGCGTGACCGAGCCGTTTTTCATCGAAATGGCGCAAGGTGGTATTTTGGTCAATGTGGTGATGTTTGTGTTTAACCTGTTCCCCCTGCCGCCGCTGGACGGCGGGCGCATTTTGGTGGGACTGCTTCCGTATCGCCAGGCCATGCTGGTTTCGCGCGTGGAGCCCTATGGGTTTTTCATCGTCATGGCACTGGTGCTCGCCGGGGTGGTCAGTAATTTGTGGCTGCGCCCCCTGATGAGCCTGACCTTCAGCCTGATCAACCTGCTGCTGACACCGCTGGCCATGCTGGTGGGCTGACTTTTTTCTCTCTTTTTTTTCCAATGGTTTTTCCATGAGCATTGAGCGTTTTCTTACCGGCATCACCACCTCCGGCACCCCGCATCTGGGCAACTACGTGGGCTCCATCCGCCCGGCGGTGCAAGCCAGTTTGCGTGCCGGTGTGCAGAGTTTTTATTTTCTGGCCGACTACCACGCGCTGATCAAGGTCGACGAGCCCGCGCGCATCCAGCGCTCCACCCTGGAAATTGCCGCCAGCTGGCTGGCCGCTGGACTGGACCCGACCCGGGTGATTTTTTATCGCCAGTCAGACGTGCCGGAAATCCCCGAGCTCACCTGGTTTCTGACCTGCGTGCTGGGCAAGGGTGTACTTAACCGGGCCCATGCGTACAAGGCCTGCGTCGACAAAAACACCGCTGCCGGGCTCGACACCGATGCCGATGTCAGTGCTGGCCTGTTCATGTACCCGGTGCTGATGGGTGCCGATATTTTGCTGTTCAACGCCCACCATGTGCCGGTGGGGCGCGACCAGGTGCAGCACATCGAAATGGCGCGCGACATGGCCTGCAGCTTCAACCACCGCTATGGCCAGCACTTTGTTGCCCCCGAGGCCGCCATTGAAGACAACGTGGCCACCTTGCCAGGGCTTGATGGCCGCAAGATGAGCAAGAGCTACGACAACACCATTGCGATGTTTGTGCCGCGCGAACAACTGCACAAGCTCATCAACAGCATCGTCACTGACTCCAAAGCGCCAGGCGAGCCCAAAAGCCCCGAGGGCTCGGCGCTGTTCCAGATTTACCAGGCGTTTGCCAGCGCGCAGGAGACCGAAGCACTGCGCCAAGCCTATGCCAACGGCATTGCCTGGGGCGATGCCAAACAAACCGTATTCGAGCGCATCGACCAGGAAATCGCCCCGATGCGTGCCGCCTACCAGGCGCTGATGGACGACCCGGCAAAGATCGAAGCCATATTGAAGACCGGTGCCACCAAGGCACGCGCCATTGCCACACCGTTCATGGCGCAACTGCGCTACGCGGTGGGCTTGCGCAATCTAGGTGCCAAAGACAACACCGATGCCAAAGCCGCCAAGGTGGCGCTGCCGGTGTTCAAGCAATACCGCGAACCTGATGGCCAGTTTTACTTCAAACTGCAAGGTGCTGACGGTCGGCTGCTGCTTCAAAGCGCCGGTTTTGTATCACCCAAAGTAGCCGGGCAAACGATTGCTGCGCTGCAAACCCAGGGCATTGCAGCGCTGGCTGAAGTCGGCGCTTTGGTGCAACTGGCCGATGGCGCGCAGAGCACTGAGGTGGCACAAGCACTGCAGGCGCTGATTGAGGCTAAAGCCAAGTAGCCCACTGCTACAATCGCGCCTTCGCGGAGAGATGGCAGAGTGGCCGAATGTACCTGACTCGAAATCAGGCGTACCGCAAGGTACCGTGGGTTCGAATCCCACTCTCTCCGCCAATGAATACGGGCAAAGCGCACTATTAATACAGTAGCAAATAAAGCTCCTGAATAAGTAGCAAAGTCGGCCGTGTAGCCACTGCGTAGCCACCGGTACCGGGTTTTGTACCGTGTAGCCAGCGCCAGCAAAGCACCTCAAGCGGCTATTCCGTGACGTTACGAAAATCAGCGCGTAGTCTCGGCTAAATTTTTAGCTCAGTGCGCGAACGTGTATGAGTGACTGAGCACCCCGAAATGCGCCGGGTAATAACAGGGTGATTACAGGGTCTGTTCGGGTCATCGCATTCGCCCTGCCAGAGGACCGTCTCCCCAATTTTGGGGAAACGGTAGAGAGATGCGCAAAAACCCAAGTGGCGGTGCATCGGGGTCTGTTCGGGTCATCGCATTCGCCTCGACCTTACCGAAACCTTAGCAAACCTTAACATTTTGTCCGCTGAACCGTAGGGGAATGTTAGGAGTTTTGTTCATGACCTGGGCGGGTCAATACGCCCAAGTTCGTGCGCCCGAATCCGGTAACCCTTATGGAAACCTTACCAAACCTTAGCAAAACGTGAGGTGGTTTCCCGTGCGCATGAATCTGGCTGACCCTTGTGGAAACCTTGTGGTTCAGAGCCAGCAAAGTATTCCGGCCATCCCCTGCGTACGCACTCGACGGCTTCATCAATGGCATCCTGTCGGGCTTGTGGGTTGCTGGTGGTATGTCGGGTGCGTGATGCGTCAAGAGATGCGCAGGGTAATGAGGGGGTTTTTCAGGTGGTATGTCGGGGGCAGTCTTGGCGCACCAGCCCCAAGCGACAGCCAGTAGCCAGCCACAGCCCCCACAGCGTCACGTCCAGGCGGTGTATGCTGGCTGCCTTGCACTCGTCAGCGGAAATATTGGAAACTCCTTGTGTAGCAAGAGCGACGGCAGCGTTAAACGCCCAACGCTTGGGGAATCCATCGGCAAGGCGGCGGAGATTGACTGAATATAACGCTATCGATTCAATAGCTGGCCGCGCACGTTCCACGGTGGCTGAGCGGCTTTTTTACTCCCAATCTCGCGTCGCAAGCTTGCAATCAGGCCGCTCAGGCTTGAGAAGACAAACTCAGCGCAAAGCCTCATAAACAGGCGCTCACGGCGTATTACTGTATGTAAACACAGCTATAGTGGCAGTGCCAGTCCTATCCAAACTGGCGCAGCCCCATGCAAGGCCCGCCCCATCGATCACCGCAGCGTTTACACCAGCACCCGCGTGGGCACCAGCATGCCCCGCTACGCCCGCAACCTGCGCAAGCGGCTGCAGCCACCCAGCCCGCCCAATCCACCAAACCCACTAAACCCACCAAAGCCTACAACCCCCGCCACCCCGAGCGCACC
>JBBQLQ010000131.1:0-9358 GCA_038328055.1 Burkholderiales bacterium | reverse complement strand
ATGTGCAGCAGGAGTCGGTCTGGACGCGAGCAGGATCTGCTGCCCCAATACGGCGCAGATGCGGCGTTCAAATGAATTTGATGCAGAAAATAACCATCAAGCCCTTATTTAATAAGCGTTGATAGCTATGTTTATGATAGTAAATTGACAGCATTTCGAAGATAGACAGACAAGTTTGATGGCCTTCGCTAAAGCATTGGGGTCAGAGCACGAGTTTTGGGGGGCGACTATTGGCAAGCTCATCAGCCAGCAGCCAAAATCGTGATCTGACCCCAAAGCCGTTGCAGCACACCAGTTTGAATCGCACCCGGTTGCGGGGCTTTTCCCCACTCTCCCCTAATCCTTCTTCCGTCCGGCGGTGGTGTCGAGCGCATGGCTTGAAGCCGCCATCAGTTCAGAGCGTTTCAACGATTGCATGGCGGGCTCCTTGAGCCACCACGCGCCAAACAGGGTGTGAGGGATTGGATGGCACGTTGCTTCAACTTTAGACTTCCTGATGCGCATAGGCACAGTTTGCTTTTTTCAAGAATAGGACTGGCACTCGCACTGGCACTGGCACTGGCACTGGCACTGGCACTGGCACTGGCACTTGTAGGAGCGGCGGCAGCCGCGAATTCGGGCTTGCCAGCCCTCCCACAAAGTCACAACCATGCTTTCACCATGCCAAATGGATTGCGTGCGGATCAGGAAGTCTGAACTTCTGCGCTCTTGGCAATGGCGCGACCACCAGCGGCGTTGGCTATTTTGATACCACCAGCCGTCAGTTGATTGCCATGACCCTCACCAGTCCAAAAACGGATGGTTTGATCTTTGTCGGCAAGCGCTGAGCTTCAGTGGAAATCCCGGCTGCTGGTGGCTAGCTGGCCCAGCAGCGATGTCAGGTCTTTTAGATATCCTGCAATCACATGACAGACCTGGCCGCCACTGGCCTCGTCGCGCTGCCAGGTGCCGTGCACGGCCAGCAATCTTGCGTGCAGCAGTTCACTGCGCTGGCGCTCCTTGAGCGACTTCCAGACAATCACGTTCACCGTGCCGGTTTCGTCTTCCAGCGTGACGAAGGTAACGCCTTTAGCCGTGCCCGGGCTTTGGCGCATGGTGACCAGGCCGCAGGCACGCACCAACCGTCGATTCGGCAAATCACGCAGTTGCGCGGCTGTTGAGAGTTTCAAATTTGATAGCTGCTCACGCAATAGCAGCAGGGGGTGCGAGCGCAAAGTGAGTCCAACGGCGGCGTAGTCAAAACGCACCTCTTGGCCCTCGGGGGCAGCGGGCAGCGCGAGCGGGGATTCGTTCACCGGGGCCTCACGCAGCAGCAACGGCGCAGCTTGCAGCGCGCTGGCCTCCCAGACTTGTTGGCGACGGTGGCCGGACAGGCTCTTCAGGGCATCGGCGCTGGCCAGGGCCTTGAGGTCGCCGGCATCGAGTTCGGCGCGCAGGGCCAGATTTTGCGTGCTGGTGAAGGGACTTTGCTGGCGCGCGGTGACGATGCGCTGCGCGGCTGACTCGGCCAGGCCGGATATCTGGCGCAGGCCGAGGCGCACGGCCATGGCGGGTGGTTTGCTTGCGTTGGCTTTCGCAGCAGCGCCGGGGAAATCGCTTTTGTCAGCACCGCAAATGGGGTCAGAGCCCGATTTCGGGGGCTGGCTCGATTCTTTTGAACTGTTGCAGCCGAAATCGGGATCCGACCCCAATTGCTTTTCGTCATCGCGGGGATCATCCGTCAGGCCGTCCAAGGTATCCGGAGCGACGGAGTGATCGCGCTGCGTCCCCACTGCCTCCAGCGTGCAATCCCAGTCGCTCATGCCGACATCGACCGGCAACACCACCACGCCATGGCGTTGCGCGTCTTGCACCAGTTGCGCCGGGGCATAAAAACCAAGGGGCTGGCTGTTCAGCATGGCGGCCAAAAAACAGGCCGGTTCGTGGTGTTTGAGCCAGCAACTGGCCCACACCAAGAGGGCAAAGCTGGCGGCGTGGCTTTCGGGAAAGCCGTATTCGCCAAAACCTTCAATCTGTTTGAACAGCTGCTCGGCAAACTCCGGCGTGTAGCCGTTTTTCAGCATGCCGCCGACCAGCCGGTCGTAGAACTTATGGACACCGCCCTGGCGTTTCCAAGCCGCCATGGAGCGGCGCAGCTGGTCGGCCTCGCCCGGCGAAAAATCGGCCGCTGCCATGGCCACTTGCATCACCTGCTCCTGAAAAATCGGCACGCCCAGGGTGCGCTTCAAGACTTCTTTGAGCGCTGGGCTGGCGTAGACCACCGCATCAGGGTTGGCACGCGCTTGCAAATAAGGGTGCACCATGCCGCCCTGAATCGGCCCCGGACGCACGATGGCGACTTCCACCACCAGGTCGTAAAAGCAGCGCGGCTTGAGGCGCGGCAGCATGCTCATTTGCGCGCGGCTCTCGATCTGGAACACGCCCACGGTGTCGGCAGCGCAGATCATGTCAAAGGTGGCCGCATCATCGGCGGGAATGTCCTGCAGATGAAACGGCTGGCCACGCCGGGCAGAGACCAGCTCAAGGCAGCGTCGAATGGCGCTGAGCATGCCCAGGGCCAGCACATCAACTTTGAGCAGACCCAGCGCGTCCAGGTCGTCCTTGTCCCACTGGATGATGGAGCGCTCTACCATGGCGGCGTTTTCCACCGGCACCAGCCGTATCAGCGGCCCACGCGTGAGGACAAAACCACCGGGGTGCTGGCTCAAGTGGCGCGGCAGGCCTTGCAACTGGCGGCTCAGGTCCAGCCACAAATCCAGTAAATGGCGCGACACAAGCTGGTTGTGGGCTGTCCGCTCGCCCTGCACTTGACCTGACTCGGTGCCGCTGGACTGATCGACCTCTGCCTGACGGTGCGCCTGTGCCGCCGCCTCACACTGCCCGACCCAGCGATCCAGCGCCGCCTGCAAACGCTCGGCCAGCACGGCGCGGTTGTACATGCCGGGGTGCTCTTTGGCCATGGCCGCGATCAGGTCTTCGGCAATGCCCAGGGCGCGACCGACATCGCGCAGCGCACTGCGCGGGCGGTAGCTGATGGCCACCGCGGTGAGTGCGGCGCGGTCGCGGCCGTACTTGGCGTAGATGTACTGGATGACTTCTTCGCGCCGCTGGTGTTCAAAGTCGACGTCGATGTCGGGCGGCTCGTCGCGCTCGCGACTGATGAAGCGCTCAAACAACAGGCTGGAGCGCGCCGGGTCAACCTCGGTGATGCCCAGGCAATAACACACCGCCGAATTGGCCGCCGAGCCGCGCCCTTGGCACAGAATGCCCTGCCCCCGGGCAAAGGCAACGATGTCATGCACGGTTAAAAAATACATCTCGTATTGCAGTTCGGCAATCAGCGCCAGCTCGTAATCAACTTGCGTTTTCACCGCTGACGACAGGCCTTGCGGGTAGCGTTTGCGCGCACCTTCCTCCGTGAACTGGCGCAAGGTTTGCGTCGGGGTCTGGCCGGGTAGCACCGCCTCAGTCGGATACTGGTAACGCAATTCGTCGAGGCTGAAATTGCAACGCGCCGCCACCGTCAGCGTATTGACCAGCAGATCAGCCGGGTAAATGGCCGCCAGTCTGGCGCGGCTGCGCAGGTGTGCCTCGGCATTGGACTGCAGGGCCAAACCGCAGTCAGCCAAAGGCTGGCCCAGGCGCACGGCGGTCAGCACGTCTTGCAAGGGCTTGCGCGAACGCACATGCATCAGCACGCCGCCAGCGGCGACCAGCGGCACACCGGTGATCTGTGAAATTTGCGCCAGTTGGTGCAACTGCACGGCATCGTCGGGCCCCAGTAGCAAAGTTGCTGTCAACCAAAAATTTATATCAAATAGGCTTCTAGCCCTTATAGATATTGCGCAAGCAGCTTCTAAATTAATAGCATTTGGTAAAACCAGCAGCACTTCGCAGCCCCGCAATGTGGCCCAAGCCGGGTCATCCCAGCGCAACCGGTACTGACCCTTGGGCGCACTGCGGCGCGCAGTTGTGATGAATTCACACAGGTTGCCCCAGGCGGCCAGATCGTGCGGCAAGGCGATGACGGTAAAGCTGTGGCCAGGACTTTTGTGGCCGCCAGAACCCGGTAGCGGCACCACAAACTCGGCACCGGGCAGCAGTTTGAGCCCGAGTTTTTTGGCCTCTGTGTGTGCCCGCACCACACCCGCCACGGAGCATTCGTCAGTCAGCGTCAGCGCCGTGTAGCCCAGCGCGTGGGCGCGCGACACCAGTTCTTCGGGTGTGGAGGCACCGCGGCCAAAACTGAACGCGCTGCGGCAATGCAACTCGGCATAAGCCGGCAACACCGCATCCAACGCTGGCCCGGTATTTGCCAGTGATGCCGCGCCAGTTGTAGACGCAGCACCTGCCGCGGTTGGGCGGTCAAGCAAAGAGGCCATGCAAGTACCACTGCGCCGCAGTTGGCGCGTCTTCATGGTTGCGGCTGCTCTTTCCAGCAGCTGCGCCATTGGCTTTGTTCGCCTTGCCAGAGCTCAGCCGCTCGCGGTAAATCCACAGCAAGGCGGAATTGGCACTGCGCGCCACAAAGTAGTCACGCAAGGCGGCCCCCTGCCCGGCCAGGCTTGCTGGCTCGCTGGGCGCGGCCCACCAGCCGGTCTCCAGCCGTTGCGGCCCGGCAAGCAGCGTCAGTGGCCCGTGGTACTGCGGGCACTGCCGGTGCAGCGTCAGCTTCAGGGGTTCAGTCAGCAGCCAGGTTGGGTACAGCGCGCTGGCCCAGGCGCTGGACAGCGTTGGCGCAGTTTTTGAAGAATTTATGCTTTTTAGGCTTCTAGCCCTCGTGTGACTTGCGTTAATAGCTACAAATTTAATAGCATTCGATGCCAGCACCCAAGTCTGCATGTGCTCGGGCCGATGGTCAAAACCGGGCTGCAGTTGCTGCACGTTTTGTGGGCCGAGCCGCGCACTCAGGCGCTCGATCAACTGCGCCAGGCTGTCGCCGCTGGGCTGCTCGTCGGGCAGCAGGCTGGCACTACTGCCGCGCCACGCCGCCGTTTCAATCGACCGCAGACACAAGCATTGCACGGGCGCAGGCAGCGTCACCTTGGCCAGGTGTTCGCCCAGCAGGCGCTGCAGGTGTGCCATGTCTTGCGTTACCGTTGCGGTACGAATCAGCAGTGCGCCCTGGCTGGCGGTGTTGCGCCGCGCGTCCATTTGCCAGCCCAGCTCGATGGCCAGCACACCGCGCTGGTGCCACGCCAGCCACACATCAAGTTGCGCCAGCAGGCGGCGCGCGCCAAACAGCAGCGCCGGGGCTGATTCGACGTGGGCACCGAGTTCCAGCGTGGCGGCAAACACCTCGGGCAGCACCAGCCAGGGGTACAGATCGGGCGTGCTGCCATAGGCCTGATCCAGCGCGCCCAGCAGGCTGGCACCAAAGCGCCGTGCCACGCCGCCTCGCGGCAGTGCACGCAACTGGCCCCAAGTGGTGCAGCCCATGCGCGCGAGTGTCTCCAGATGCGCCTGGGCAGCCAGCAGCACGGTCAGCGGTAAATCGTCTGGCGCTTTACGCACCGACTGACCCGTCAACAACCGACCGTATGCTACTAAAGATGTAGTGCCTTGCGCATATTTTATAAGGGCTACAGGCTTGTTTGATGTATAAACATGGCGCAACAGTGCCGCCCGCCCGCCCCACAGGCGTTCGCTGCCGGAGACCTCCAGCAGCACCGCATCTGCCAGCAACGCCACCCGGGGCGTGTACTGCAAAGCCCACCAGCCCAGCGCGGTCAGAGGGTTCGATGCAGGCGCAGCGGCATCAGGCTGCGGTTGCAAGGCGATCCAGTACATGATCACGCTCCCACGGCCCGGCTACGGGCAGATCCATTTGATGCGGTTTGCCCAACCCAGCTGCATTCAAAGCCAGCAGCACGCTCAACCGGGCTGGGCGCGCCGGTAAGGTCAGCGTTTGCGCCAGCGGCGGGCCTCGACGCTTGAGCACCTGCACGCGCAAGGCATCGTCAGCGCCACCCGCATTGGCCAGCCGGTTGATACCCGCATCGACCTGCGAACCACCTACCAGCAGCCGCAGCACGGCTGGCGACGACTCCTGCTGCGCCGGCGCCGGGCGCATCACAAACAGCAGCTTGGCGTGGGCCTGTGCGGCCAGTTGCAGGCGGCGCAAATGGTCGGCGCGCACCTTGGGCAGCCAGACCAGCAGCGCGGCCACGCCAGCACAGCGCAGCGCCTGCTCGGCTGCCCACAGCCGCTGTGCAGGTGCTTCGGCCTTGACCCACAACAGGGTGCGCAGATCCAACCCCTGCGCAGCCAAGCCCGGGCCGAAGGGTGAATGCGGCGCACCGACCAGAACGACTCTTTGCGCGCACCCTGGCGCAGCAGTCAGCGCGCACAAAACCGGCAGCAGCAAACGCCACTCATACCAGGCACTTTGCTCCTGCAAAATTTCGCACAAAGCCCCCACCGGCCAGCCGCCACCGGGCAATTGCGCGTCCAGCACGGCATGCCCCGTGGACAATGCCAGCCCCACCGTACCAGGGGCGTGCGCCAGCACATCAGCGCGCCAGACGGCATTGCCAAAATCATCAAGCAGCTTGGATACAGAACGCAAAGCCATGGCCCATCACACCAGTTAAAAGCCTATTAGACACCATTTTACTGTACAAATAAACAGTATTTTATTTTCGCCAGGCAGTATGGCTTTATCATTGCCAGATGCCACCCAACCCGATACCGACAAGCCTTGTGAGCCGCTCGCATGCGGCTTGGCAGCGCACGCTTGCCAGCTGGTGGTTCATGCTGCACTTTGGCGCGGTGGTGTTGGTGATGGCGCTGAGCCCATCCACCTACAACCGGGCGCACCGCGCCACCACGGCGCGCTACATCTACACCAGCACCTGGCAGGTGTTGCCCTGGTTCGCCTCGCTGGCCTCACTGCTGAGCCTGGTGCTGATCCGCATCGTGGTGGTCACCGCGCTGAGCTACGGCCTGTCGCAATACGCGCTGCAAATGGTGGTGCGGGTGCTGGTGCTTGAGCTCATCCCGCTGTCAGCGGCCATGTTTGTGGCTTTGCGTGCCGGGCTGGCGTTCAATGCAGGTGCCGCGCTACCCAAGGGCTCGGGCACGGTGCGCCGGGTGGCTGACCTGGGCCTGCAGCGCCTGCGCACTGAACTGGCCCCACGCGTGATCGCCGATGCGTTTTCGGTGCTGACGCTGGCCATGGTCAGCAGCGTGGTGGTGCTGGTGCTGACCTACCTGACGGTGTACGGCCTGTCGCCCTGGGGTCTGCCGGGCTTTACCCGCACCGTGGGGCAGGTGTTTGACCTGTCGGTCAGCCTGGGCTTCATTCTTAAAGTGGTGCTGTTCAGTCTGGCCGTGGCCGTGGTGCCAATGGCCGCCAGCTTGCAAGCCACACCGCAGACCAGCACCATGCAACCGGGTGCGGTGCGCCTGTTTCTGGTGCTGTTTTTTCTGGAAGCCGCCTCGCTGGCGGTCAAATACATCTGAGCCTTGAATCCAACATGAACACCCCTGACACTCCCCCGCCCGGCCAAGCCGAGCCAATCGCCAACCTGGAACGCAAAGCCATCGCCTTGCTGCTGCTGGTAGCGGCCGTCATCCTGGGTTTTTTACTTTATGTGATGTACGCCCGCGGTGCGTTCGAGAGCACCCAGCAACTGGTGCTGATCTCTGACGACTCCGAAGGGGTTATCGTTGGCATGGATTTGACCTTCTCGGGTTTTCCGATCGGGCGCGTGCGGCGTATTGAACTCAGCCCCGACGGCAAAGCCCGCATGGTGATTGACGTGCCGCAGAAAGACGCGCACTGGCTGCGCACCTCCAGCATTTTCACCATGGAGCGCGGCATGGTGGGCGACACCCGCATCCGAGCCTACAGCGGAATTTTGACCGACCCACCGCTGCCCGCAGGCTCCGAACGCACCGTGCTGCGCGGTGACACCGCAGCAGAAATACCGCGCCTGGTGGCCTCGGCGCGCGAGCTGCTGGAAAACCTGGGCAACATGACCGGCCCAGAATCCAGCATCAACACCAGCCTGACCCACCTGAAAAATGTGACCGAGCGGCTGACCGGGCGCTACGGCATGCTGACCAGCGTCATGGGCACCGAAGACAACGCCAAAAAAATCATCGCCATGCTCGACCACACCAACGCCCTGTTGGCCAAGGCCGACCAGCGTGTGTTTGGTAGCGGCGGTGTTGTGGACAGCACGCAGGCCACCCTCACCAGCAGCAAAGCCGCCGTGGACCAACTTACCGGCGTGCTGACCGATGCCCGCCAGACCCTGACCAAGGTGGATGCCGTGCTGGCCGAAGCTCAGGCCGTAGGGGCCAACGCCAAGATAGCCACGGCCGACCTGGGCACACTGCGCGCCGAGGTCGAATCAAGTCTGCGCAAGGTCAGCCAGTTGACCGATGAGATCAACCGCAAATGGCCGTTTGCACGCAACACGGAGATCAAGCTGCCATGAAAAATTTATCCATCCTGCTGACCGCTGTTCTGCTGAGCGCCTGCGCCAGCACCCCGCCGCCGCCCGACTGGCAAGCCAACGCCTTCGCCGCGCTCAACAGTTACACCGCCGCCTACTTGAGCGGCAACACCCGCGTGGCCGACTTCGAACTGGCCCGCGCCAAAACCGAGATTGCCCGCACCGGCCGCGCCGACCTGATGGCCCGTGCCGAACTGGTGCGCTGCGCCGCTCAGATGGCCAGCCTGGATTTCACGCCATGCACCGGCTACGCCACGCTGGCGCAAGATGCCGAGCCACCAGAGCAAGCCTACGCCGCGTTCATCAGCGGCCAATGGAGCGGCATCAACGCCGCCTTGCTGCCGATGCACTACCGAGGGCTGGTGGCGCAAGCCAATGCCAATGCCAATGCCAATGCCAATGCCAATGCCAATGCCAAACAGCCAGCGCCAAACACACCCGACGCATCAATGGCCGTCCAATTGGCCAGTCAGCTAACGCAGATTGCGGACCCGCTGGCGCGCCTGATTGCCGCTGGTGTGCTATTTAAAAAAGAGCTGCTTACTCCCGTAGATATTGGGCTAGCGGCTGAAACAGCCTCAAGCCAAGGCTGGCGCAGGCCGCTGCTGGCCTGGCTCGGTGTGCAGCAGCAGCGCGCCCAAGCCGCAGGCGATGCAACTGCCGTTGCCAGCCTGCAGCGGCGCATTGATCTGGTGCTGCAAAAGCTGCCTTGAACCTAGATTCCTCAGTTGACCGCGCATTTCTTTCAGTAAGTTCAGACTTCCTGATCCGCACGGAATCCATTTGGCATGGTGAAAGCCTGGTTGTGACTTTGTGGGAGGGCTGGCAAGCCCGAAATCGCGGCTGCCGCCGCTCCTACAAGTGCCAGTCCTATTCCTGAAAAAAGCAAATTT
>JBBQLQ010000130.1:0-9594 GCA_038328055.1 Burkholderiales bacterium | reverse complement strand
TCTGAAGTTCAGACTTCCTGCTTCGCACGGAATCTATTTGGCTTGGTGAAAGCCTGGTTGGGACTTTGTGGGAGGGCTGGCAAGCCCGAATTCGCTTTGTGGGAGGGCTGGCAAGCCCGAATTCGCGGCTGCCGCCGCTCCTACAAGTGCCATTGCCAGTGCCATTGCCGTTGCCGTTGCCGTTGCCAGTGCCATTGCCATTGCCAGTCCTATTCCTGAAAAAAACAAACTGTGCCTATACGCAGCAGGAAGTCTGAAGTTCAGACTTCCTGCTTCGCACGGAATCTATTTGGCTTGGTGAAAGCCTGGTTGGGACTTTGTGGGAGGGCTGGCAAGCCCGAATTCGCTTTGTGGGAGGGCTGGCAAGCCCGAATTCGCTTTGTGGGAGGGCTGGCAAGCCCGAATTCGCGGCTGCCGCCGCTCCTACAAGTGCCATTGCCATTGCCGTTGCCGTTGCCGTTGCCAGTGCCATTGCCATTGCCAGTCCTATTCCTGAAAAAAGCAAACTGTGCCTATACGCATCAGGAAGTCTGAGGTTCAGACTTCCTGCTTCGCACGGAATCTATTTGGCTTGGTGAAAGCCTGGTTGGGACTTTGTGGGAGGGCTGGCAAGCCCGAATTCGCGGCTGCCGCCGCTCCTACAAGTGCAAGTGCCAGTGCAAGTGCAAGTGCAAGTGCCAGTGCAAGTGCCAGTGCCAGTGCCAGTGCCAGTGCCAGTGCCAGTGCCAGTGCCAGTGCCAGTGCCAGTGCCAGTGCAAGTGCAAGTGCAAGTGCCAGTGCCAGTGCCAGTGCCAGTGCCATTGCCATTGCCATTGCCATTGCCATTGCCATTGCCATTGCCAGTCCTATTCCTGAAAAAAGCAAACTTTGCCTACATGCGTCAGGAAGTCTGACGTTCAGACTTCCTGATCTGCACGGAATCCATTTGTCATGGTGAAAGCCTGGTTGTTACTTTGTGGGAGGGCTGGCAAGCCCGAATTCGCGGCTGCCGCCGCTCCTACAAGTGCCAGTGCCAGTGCCAGTGCGAGTGCGAGTGCGAGTGCGAGTGCGAGTGCAAGTGCAAGTGCAAGTGCCAGTCCTTTTCCTGAAAAAAGCAAACTGTGCCTATGCGCATCAGGAAGTCTGAACTTATCGCTGGCAGGATTGTCGGTGCAAGGCACCTTGCGCGTCTGGGGCTTTGAAATTTACCACGCCAGCCTTTGGGTGGTGCCCGGCTTTGATGCCAGTACTTACACCCAACACCCCTTTGCACTGGCGCTGGGCTCCCTGCGCGAACCATGACCGATGCCACGCTGCCCAACCCGCGCGCCGTGCTGTCGGCACAGGACGGACTGCGCTATGGGCTGCTGGGCTTTCCGCTGGCGTTTTGCGCCTTGCCGCTGTATGTACTGATGCCCAACCTGTATGCCCGCGAGTGGGGCGTGCCCCTGGCCACGCTGGGTGCGCTGCTGCTGGCGGCACGCCTGCTGGACGCGCTGGTAGACCCCTGGCTGGGCCGTGTGACCGACCGGCTATTTGCCCGGTCCGTGCGGGCGGTGCTCATCTTTGGGGCGGTAGCGGCTGCCGTGTTGGCCTTGGGCTTTAGCCTGTTGTTTATGCCGCTGGTGCGTGAACCCACGGCGCTGGTCGTGTGGGCGGGGGTCTGCTTGCTCATCACCTATCTGGGTTACAGCGCACTCACCGTGGCGCACCAGTCGTGGGGGGCCATGCTGGGGGGCGATGCCCGCCAGCGCAGCCACATCGTGGCGTGGCGCGAGGGCCTGGGGCTGGTGGGGGTGGTGCTGGCTGCGGTGACACCGGCATTGCTGGGCGTGCCGACCATGTTGGGCCTGCTAGTGGTCAGTCTGGCCGTTGGCTGGTGGGCGTGGGCGCACGCGCCGCGCCCCGCAGCACCCGAAGTGCACAGCGCTGCGGCATCCAG
Source organism: Burkholderiales bacterium (assembly GCA_038328055.1). GTDB lineage: Bacteria > Pseudomonadota > Gammaproteobacteria > Burkholderiales > Burkholderiaceae_C > Rhodoferax. Next base: position 7,673 of record JBBQLQ010000130.1, on the reverse strand, counting down.
CACTTGGCGGCCCTGGCGCAATGCGGCGTTTCGTCGCCTGCTGACGGTCTACCTGCTCAACGGCATTGCCAGCGCCATCCCCGCCACGCTGGTGCTGTTCTTTGTGCAAGACCGTTTGCAGGGCAGCGTGGCACTGCAGTCCGCCAGTCTGGCCACCTACTTTGTGTGCGCAGCCTTGTCCATGCCCCTATGGCTGCAGCTGGTGGCGCGTGTGGGGTTGCAGCTCAGCTGGCTGGTGGGCATGGTGCTGTCGATTGCGGTATTTTTAGGTGCGGCGCTGCTGGGCACGGGCGACAGCGCTTGGTTCTTGCTGGTGTGCGCGCTCTCCGGGCTGGCCCTGGGCAGCGATCTGGCGCTGCCGGGTGCCCTGCTGGCCGGTGTGATTGCCGATGCGGGCGACCGCGGCAAGTCGGATGGCACCTACTTTGGCTGGTGGAACATGGCCACCAAGCTCAACTTGGCGCTGGCCGCCGGTGTGGCCTTGCCGCTGCTGGGCTGGCTGGGCTACGCGCCCGGCGCACGCAGCGACAGTGCGCTGCAGGTGCTCACCTTCGCCTATTGCCTCTTGCCCTGCACACTCAAGGCCATGGCCGCTTCTGCGCTGTATTTTTTGATGATCCAACCCGCTGTCCGTTTGGGCAGACCTCTTTAAGGAACGCTCCCCATGAAACAACTCTCTTTGCGTACTTTGGTATCACGCAGCACCTTGGCCATCGCCTCCAGTGTGGCGCTGTTGACGGGCTGCAGTAGCACCCCCGTGACCGACTACGCCGGGCAAACCCCGGTGCTGGAGCTGCGTGACTACTTCAATGGCACGCTGGATGCCTATGGCATCTTCACCGACCGATCCGGCAAGGTCGTGAAACGCTTCACCGTGGTCATGCAGGGCAGCTGGAGCGGCGACCAAGGCGTGCTGGACGAGGCCTTTACCTACTCCGACGGCACGACACAGCGCCGCATCTGGCGGCTGCAGCGCCTGGCCGACGGTCGTTTCACCGGTACCGCCGACGATGTGGTGGGCACCGCGCAGGGCCAGCAAAGTGGCAACGCCTTTCACTGGAGCTACACCCTGGCCCTGCCGGTGGATGGCCGGGTGATCGAGGTGCAATTTGACGACTGGATGTACCTGATGAACGACCGCGTGATGCTGAACAAAGCCGCCATGAGCAAGTGGGGCGTGCACCTGGGTGAAGTGACCCTGTCCTTCGTCAAGCGATAAATAGGTCAATACCCAGGTCAATATTTAAGTCATTTAGGCCTCTAGCCCCCGTAACCATTGCGCAAGCAGCTCTCAAAACAATAGCATGTCACTTAACCCCCGTATAAAAGATTGGACTGGCTTGCGCGTCTGGCTGGTGGGTGCCTCCACCGGCATTGGGCGGGCGACGGCCGCCGCTCTGCACGCCGCCGGGGCACAGGTGGTGGTGTCGGCCAGAAGCGCGTCGGGCCTCAATGCCTTTGTGGCGGCGCACCCTGGCGCGGTGGCCTTGCCGCTGGACGTGACCGATGCACAGGCCGTTCAAGCGGCTACCCAACGGGTGCTGGCTCTGGGGGTTTTGGATTGCGTGGTGTACTGCGCCGGCCACTACCACGCCATGGATGCCAAGCACATCGACCTGGACGACCTGCTGCGCCACAACCAAGTCAACTACCTGGGGGCAGCCCTGTTGCTCCATGCGGTAGTGCCCCACCTGCTGGCCCAGGCACCCCACCCCGCCACCGGTCAGCGCGGGCACATCAGCCTGATGGGCAGCGTGGCCGGCTACCGGGGCCTGCCCAATAGCCTGGCCTATGGCCCCACCAAGGCCGCCCTCATCAACCTGGCCGAGACGCTGTACCTGGACTTGCACCGCAGCGGCGTGGGGGTGTCGCTCATCAACCCCGGCTTTGTAGACACGCCGCTGACCGCCCAAAACCAGTTCGCCATGCCAGCGCTGATCAGCCCCGAGCAGGCCGCGCACGAAATTTTGCAGGGTTGGGCGCACGGCGTGTTCGAAATCCACTTTCCCAAGCGCTTTACCCTGTGGCTCAAGCTGCTTCGGGTGTTGCCCTACAGTGCCTATTTTGCCATTACGCGACGCCTCAACACCCTATGACAACCGCCATCAACCATTTTGAGACCCGCACTGCTGTTGACTCCATCGTGCGTGCCTTCGAGACCCTCGACCCGGATAAGGTGGAGCAACTGCACGCGATCTATGCCAGCGATGCCAGCTTCAAAGACCCCTTTAACGCCGTGCGGGGTTTGGCGGAAATCCAGCGCATCTTTAGCCACATGTACCTCAGCCTGGAGTCGCCGCGCTTCACCATTACCAACCGCATCGTTGACGGCTCCCAGTGCTTTCTAAGCTGGGAATTCCGCTTTCGCTTCAAGCGTTTTCACACCGGCGTGGAGCAGTGCATTGTGGGCGGCTCGCATTTGCAGCTCGACACCAATGGCCGCATCACCCTTCACCGCGACTACTGGGATGCGGCCGAAGAACTGTACGAAAAAATTCCGCTGCTGGGCGGCCTGATGCGCTGGCTCAAGGCGCGGGCCAATCAGTAAGTGGGGCAAATCCCGCTGCAAGAAGACCAAAGGGTTTGCAACTGCCCGGCCACCAGTCGCACCGCCCGATCGGCCATGGCACGGGCTTCAAGCTCGTCATGGGTAACCAGCAGTGCGGCCATGCCAGCGGCCCGAATACGGCTCTTGAACTCATCGCGCAGGGCCACCCGCAAATCTGCATCCAGCGCCGAAAACGGCTCATCAAGCAACAGCGCACGTGGCTTGGTGATCAGGGCGCGGGCCAGCGCCACGCGCTGCTGCTCGCCACCGGACAGGCTCCAGACCTTGCGCCCGGCGTAGTCGGTTAACCCAAAAACTTCCAGCATCGCCATGGCCTGGGCCCTGGCTTGGCGCTTTTGCATGTGCTGCTCGACCAGGCCAAAGGCCACGTTATTGAGCACATCCAGGTGAGGAAACAGCGCAAAGTCCTGAAACATCAAGGCAAAGCCACGCTGCTCGGGTGCCAGCTGGGTGATGTCAACCCCATCAAACCAGACGCTGCCCGCCTCTGGCATCTGCAGCCCAGCGGCAATTTTCAACAAGGTACTCTTGCCGCTGCCGGAGGACCCCAGCAGCGCCACGATTTCGCCCGCAGCCACCTGTAAAGTCACGTCTTGCAGCAGCAAGCGGCCGCCGTAGCGCTGGCAAATGCTTCGCAGTTCAAGCATGACCCAACGCCTGTTTCACCCAGGCTTTGGCAGCGCGTGTCGGCTTGTCTGCAGCACGCTCGGCAGCGGGCCATTCAATCAATAAAAATGCCGCCAATGCCAGCACCATCAAGACGCAGGCCAGCACCATGGCACCGTCCAGATTGGCCTGGCCCGGGCGACCCAGGCGCTGGTAAATCAGCGTGGTCAGCGTGGCCCATTCGGGGCGCGACAAAAACAGCGTCACGGCAAATTCGCCCAGCGCCGTGGCCGCCGCAAACGCCATGCCGCGGCGCAGTGCGGGCTTGAGTAGGGGCAAGGTCACGCGCCAAAAACAGCGCCACGGGCTGGCCCCCAGCGTGCGCGCCACTTGCGTCAGGTGGCCGGGCAGGCTGTCCAAACCGGCAGACAGCGACTTGGCCACAAACGGATAAGCCAGCACCGCATAGGCGGCCAGCAGCAACGGCAAACTCGCCGTCCATGACGGATACAGCAGCAGCAAGCCAAACGCCACCGTTACCGGCGACACCACAAAAGGCAAAAAGGCTGCCGCCCGCCAAAGCACCGAGGCCTGCATGGCAAACGCATGCAACACGCCCAGCAAGGTCGCCAGCGTCAGGGCCATGGCTGAAAACCGCAAGGTGTTCCACAGGGCGGCCAGCACCTCAGCATCCAGAACTTGCCCCCAGGCCGCCGCGCCGACAAACAGCCCATGCCAGATGATCGCCAGCACCGGCAAAGCACAAAAAAAGAACAACACCGCCAACGCGGCCACCAGCGCCAGCCATTGCGCCACTCCGCTGGGTCGCTGGCGAGCGATGGGCTCACGGCCTGCCGGTGCGCCCAGGCGTTTTTCAAGCAGTGCATAGGCCAGCGCCACCGCACCGGTCAGCCCCAGCATCCAAAGCGCCAGCACGCTGGCCTGGCCGAGCTGCAGTTCATAGGCCACCAGGGTGTAAATCTCGACCTCGACCGTGGCATAGCGCGGGCCACCGAGCACCAGCGCCAGCCCAAAACCGGCAAAGCAGTACAAAAACACCAGGCACAGACTTGACATCAGCCATGGCGCCATGGCGGGCCACTCGATACGCCAGAAAGCCCGCCAAGGTGTAGCACCCAGTGAGCGTGCCGCCGCCACCTGACGCGCGTTGACCTGACCCAGCGCGTCAACCCCGGCGCGCACCACCAGACACAGGTTGAAAAACAGATTGCCGTAAAGCAGCAGCCACGGTGTGTCCTGCAGGTTGATGCCCAGCCAGCCACTGATCAACCCGTGCGGCCCCCACAGCGCCAGCACGCCCAGGGCAGCGACCAGCGTAGGCACGACAAACGGCAGCATCAACAGGCGCAGCACCAGCATGCGCCCGCCAAACTCAAAGCGCGCCAGCACCCAGGCCAGGGGCAAGCCAATCGCAAACGCCAGCACGCAGGTGATAGCGGCCTGTGCCAGTGACCACAGCACGCGCCAACGCAGGTAGTCGTCCTGCCAGGGCTTCCAGAGCGACAGCGATTCAGTGGGATTGAAACTGCCAGAGAAGCCCTCCAGCGCCAGCCGGGCCAACGGTGCCAACAACAGCAGTACCAACGCCAACGCCGGCAATAGCGCCAGCAGTGTTGCCAGCAGTGGCATGCGCCGTGCTGTGTTTTGAACTATCGTTGAAGACATAGATTCAGACTTCCTGATGCGTATAGGCACAGTTTCTTTTTTTTAGGAAAAGGACTGGCACTTGTAGGAGCGGCGGCAGCCGCGAATTCGGGCTTGCCAGCCCTCCCACAAAGTAACAACCAGGCTTTCACCTTTGCCCAATGGATTCCGTGCGGATCAGGAAGTCTGAGATTGCCGCGCTTCGCTCGCAATGACGCGCTTTTGACCGTCGTCATTGCGAAGCAACCGCCTTTAGCCGCGAGGAGCCGAGCGACGTGGCGGGCAGCGACGCGGCAATCCATGACGGATGCGTCCTCACTTCAGCACCACCTGCGTCCAGCGGGCCACCCATAGCGCGCCTTTGTCGGCCATCACCGGGCTGGGCAAGGTCTCGAAACTGGTGGGCTCAACGGCGTGGCGCAGCACCTCGGCACGCGGCGTGCTTGCCTGCGCCGGGTACATCCACATGCTGGTTTGCAGGGCTTGCTGTACCTCGGCAGAGCGCATGAAGTCAACAAACTTCAGGGCTGCGTCGCGCTGCGCACCGCCCTTGATCAGGCCCACGCCCTCCACTTGGCGAAACACCCCGCCCATGAGGTTCAGGCTGGCAGTGGGCGACTCGGTGATCTTGTCCTTGCTGTAAAACACCTCGGCCGCCGGGCTGGTGGCGTAGCTGACCACCAGCGGGTAGCGGCCCTTGTTGCGGCTGAATTCGGTGTAGTAGGCCTCACTCCAGCCCTTGACCACTTTCAGGCCGTTGCTGCGCATCTGCGCCCACCAGGCAAAGGCTTGCTCTTCGCCCAGACCGGCAATGGTGGCCAGCAAAAAGGCGTAGCCAGTGCTGCTGGTGGCCGGGTTGGCCGTAACGAGCCAACCCTTGTAGGCGGGTTGCGTCAAATCCTGCAGGGTCTTGGGCAAGGCGCTGGTGCTTTTGGCCACGGCGGCCTTGTCGTAATTCAGGGTGACGAAGCCGTAGTCCACCGCGGCCAGCGCACTGCCCAAGCTGGCATCCGCAGCGTTTTTGGTTTGCGGTAATGTGGGCTCCAAAACGCCAGCGGCCAGCGCCTTGCCTGCCAGCGTGTTGTCAATGCCGTACACCGCATCGGCCACCGGATTGGCTTTCGTCAGAATCAGCTTGTTGAGCATTTCACCCGCGTCGCCACCCTTGATGATGGCCAGCTTGACACCGCTTTGCGACTCAAATTGCGCCAGCAGCGGCTTGGGCAGATCAAAAGAGCTGTGCACCATCACGCGCAGTTCGGTGGTTGCATGACTCAAGGCAGGCACAGACAAAGCAGCCAGCGCAGTGGCGGCCAAAGCAAACAGACGACGGTTCATGGCAAAGCTCTTTTAATGCGCCAACGGCGAAAGCGTTGGGCAAAAGAAAAACCGCAGGACGGTCATGCTTTAGCTGTCACGCTCCCTACGCTGGCATGATCCAGATCAGGTATGGGGACTGTCTCAGCCCGCCTTACAGCGGACACCCCCGGTGAGTGGCGGATTGTAAGACGCGCCAAAAGCGGCTTCACGCTGCGTGCAAGGTCACCGCGTTGATGGCGGCTTGCAAACGTGCCTCACCGCATCCCGCAATGCCTACAACCGGCTGGTGTGCTGCCAGTTCGCGCAGCAACAAGGCATGCACCGCCGCTTGCGCAGCAGCACCATCCCGCTGCACCCCATCGGCCTGCCAGGGCAAATCGGGTTGCAGCAACAAAGTCAGGGCGTAGCGGTAGTGGTGGGCGTGGGCAGCCGGGTACAGGCTGGGGTCATTGAAGTAATGCGCGCTGTACACCGCTGTCATCAAAGGCGCAGTATCACAAAAAATGATAGCGCTTTGCGCTTTATCCATAAGGGCTAGAGCCTTATTTTCCTCAAAAATCTGCCCCAGCAGAACAGCTTGTTGCTCATGTGCCTGGGGCGTACGACCATGGCGCGCGCACCAAAGGCGCAAATACTCAGGAACAAACAGGTCGTTAAAGTGCGCAGCAAGCCGTTGCGCCAGCCAGGATTTACCGGTGCATTCAGCGCCGATGAGGCAAACCCGTCGAGGAACCGTCACGAGGCTTCTTCTTCCAATATCTCATCGGGTGAGACGCGGGCAACAGTATGAGTGCGCACGGCAAAAACTCCTTTATCTAATGACGGCTAAGTATCTCGACAGCCTTGGCACCGCCAGGGAAAAACACAGGCTTGATGGCGCTGTTGTAGCAAGCGGGCGCCCAACTGGGCGCAACCTATCCACATGAAAGAGCGAAAACAGCATCACGGGCGCATGAGTTTCAGCGGCAGCTAAAGTGAAATCAGCAGCCATTCGCCCAAGTACTAGGCTGGCGGTGCCTGAAAACGCACCACCTGGTTGCGCCCGCGCTCTTTGGCCTGGTACATGGCTTGGTCGGCGTTCATGGACAGCGCCAGGCCATCAACACCGTGCTGCGGGTACAGAGCCACCCCGACGCAGCAAGAGATATCCAGGCTGTGCCCTGCCAGCACAAAGGGCTGATCCAGGCTGGCGCGAATTTTCTCGGCCACCGCCAGTGCATCAGGTTCGCCCGCTACATCGCGCAACAGCACCACAAACTCGTCGCCGCCGATACGTGCCAGGGTGTCAGAATCTCGCACGCAGGCCTGCATGCGCTGAGTGACCGCCTGCAGCAGCAGGTCGCCCACGGCGTGTCCAAACTGGTCATTGACAGGCTTGAACTTGTCCAGATCGATGAACATCAGCGCCAGGCTGGTCTGGTCGCGCCGCGCACTGGCCAAGTCGCGCTGCAGCCGGTCGGTGAACAGCGCCCGATTTGCCAGGCCGGTGAGCGCATCATGTTGGGCCATGTGC
>JBBQLQ010000129.1:0-9640 GCA_038328055.1 Burkholderiales bacterium | reverse complement strand
GCACAATTTGCTTTTTTCAGGAATAGGACTGGCACTTGTAGGAGCGGCGGCAGCCGCGAATTCGGGCTTGCCAGCCCTCCCACAAAGTCACAACCAGGCTTTCACCATGCCAAATGGATTCCGTGCGGATCAGGAAGTCTGAAATTAGAAAGCGGCCCCTACACCTTGAGCGGCTTGCGCCCTAAAGTGCAAGCCGCGCATGGCAATGGGCTCTGCATCGTCTTTCATCACCTCAACCGGAGAACCACATGGTCACCAAACTGAAAAAATCTGCTGCCACCAACAAAAACACTTCATCCAAAGCCACCTCATCCAAAAAAGCGGGCAATAACAAGAAGTCTGGCGTGACACTGTCCAGCTCGGTGAAAGATTCGGCGCAGCAAATCTGGCAAGCTGGCCTGGGCGCATTCACCAAGGCGCAGGTCGAGGGCAGCAAGGCCTTTGAGGCGCTGGTCAAGGAAGGCGTGAGCTTTCAGCGCAAGACCCAGTCTGCAGCCGAGGAAAAAATCAACGAGGCCACCCAGAAGATGAGCAGCATGGCCACCGATATCTCCAGCAAGGCATCGGGTCAGTGGGACAAGCTGGAAAACATTTTTGAGGACCGGGTGGCCAAGGCGCTCAACAAGCTAGGCGTGCCATCGGCCAAAGATGTCAGCGCGCTGATTGCCCGCATTGACGCACTCAACGCCAGTGTGCAAAAACTCAGCCCGAAAAAAGCAGCCGCAACACCTGCTGCCAAACCTGCTGCCAAACCTGCTGCCAAAGTTGCCCCAAAGCCGGCCGCAAAAAGCACGGCAGCCAAAGCTGTCAGTAAGCCCGTTGCAAAAACAGTCCTGAAACCTGCGACTGAAACAGCGCCAAAGCCAGTTGCAAAGAAGGCCGCACCACGCAAAGCCAAACCGGCCGTTGCGCCGGCAGCTACACCCGTGGCGGTAGATCAGGTAAACCCTGAGTAAAAATAGCACGACCGGTCTTAAACTAGCAGGGCCATGACACTCAAAAACCCACGCTCACCCAAAATCGCGCTGGCCTTGGCGGGCGGTGGGCCACTGGGTGCCATCTATGAAATTGGTGCTCTTTGTGCGCTACAGGAGTCGTTGAACGGCATCAACTTCACCCGGCTGCAACATTACGTAGGTGTTTCGGCGGGCGGCTTCATTGCCGCCGGGCTGGCCAACGGCATCACTCCGCAACAATTGTTTGCGCTGTTCATTGAAGACCGCAAGCACCAAACCGAAGCGTTTGACCCGGCCTGGTTGCTGCGACCGGCGTTTGCCGAGTTTTTTTCCCGCTTCCTGCTGTTGCCCGAACTGTTGCTGGCCGGCACCTGGCATGCCACATTGGGGCGCAAGTCGCTCATGCGCACGCTGGAGCGCCTGAGCCCGGGATTGCCCACCGGTATTTTTTCGAATGCGCAGGTCGACGTTGAATTGGCCCGGCTGTTTTCCCGCCCTGGCCGCACCAATGATTTCCGCCAGCTCAAAGCCCGGCTGACCCTGGTGGCCACCCACCTGGACAGTTGCAAGGCGGTGTCTTTTGGGCGAGCCGGCTGGGATCATGTGCCGATTTCAAAGGCGGTGCAGGCCAGCGCAGCGCTGCCAGGCTTGTTTCCGCCGGTCGAAGTGGATGGCCAGCATTTTGTGGACGGCGCGCTGATCAAAACCATGCACGCCTCCATCGCGCTCGATGAGGGCGTGGACCTGATGCTGTGCCTGAACCCGCTGGTGCCGTTTGATGCCTCAGCCCCGCTGGCAACCAGCGACCGGGTCACGCCCTGGGCCGTGCCCGAGCCGATTCCGCATATTGTGGATGGCGGCTTGCCGGCGGTGCTGAGCCAGACTTTTCGCTCACTGATTCACTCGCGCCTGGTGCTGGGTCTGAAAAACTACGAACAGGCCTACCCCAACACCGACATCATCCTGATTGAGCCCAACCACCGCGACCCCGAGCTGTACCTGGCCAACACCTTCAGCTACAGCCAGCGCCGCCACCTGGCCGAACACGCTTACCAACAAACCCGCCAACTGCTGCGCAATCAGCAAACCGGCTTGGGCAGCAAACTGGCGTACCACGGTATCACGCTGAACTACGCCGCACTGGACGACGCCCAAGCCCATCTGTGTCCACCCAAGCGCCCCGCAACCCATATCAGCCAGGCGCTGACCCGGCTCACCCACATCATGGACGATCTGAGCCAGGTCGTTGCCGCACCCCCACCCGAGAGCCAGCCCACATGGTAAAAAAAGCGCCCAGACGCACCGCCGAACGTATTCTGGAAGTGACGCTGTCACTTTTCAATCGGTTTGGCGAACCCAATGTGTCCACCACGCTGATCTCAGCCGAACTCAACATCAGCCCGGGCAACCTGTATTACCACTACCCCGCCAAAGACGAGCTGATCAACGCGCTATTTGACCGCTTTGAGCGCGCCCTGAACGACCTGCTCAACGCCAGCGACGATGTGCGCAATGTCGAAGATGCCTGGTTTTTCATGCACACGCTGTTCGAGCTGATCTGGCAATACCGCTTTTTGTACCGCGACCTCAATGACCTGTTGAGCAAAAACCGCCGACTCGAAACCCATTTTCAGTCGATCCTGAAAAACAAGACACGCGCGGTCAAGGCGTTGCTGGACGGCATGCGCCGCGGTGGTGCGCTGCAAATTGACTCGCGCGAGGTTGATCCCACCGCCACCAGCATGGTGGTGGTGCTGACCTATTGGCTGAGTTTTGAATATGTGCGCGACCCGCGCAATGCGCTGGAGGCCAACAACGCGCAAGCCGCGCTACTGCGGGGCGCACAACATGTGCTGAACTTACTGACCCCTTATCTGGAGCCGGATCAAAGGGCGCATTTGATCAAGCTGGCGAATGCCTACAATGAAGGAGCAGCTTAGTCGCACCCGCATAAAAACAGGTTTCAGGAGACAACATGGCCAAGTGGATCGCCTTCCCTTACACAGGTGAATACAATTTTGACGCAGACAGCGTCAAACACACGTGGACAAGGCTGCACGCCGGTGACCTGGAGCCACTGCCGCAAGACCCCAAACTGCTGGATGCGTGGGCGCATTTTCACAATGGCGATTTTCAAAACGCCACCGCCCAAGGCCTGAAACTCGGGCTGACGGGCCTGAACGTGGCCAACAAGGCCGTCTGCGTTTACGCCACTTACCTCGAAAAGCAGGAAACCCAGCGGCTGGCGCTGTTCATGGAAGTCGCCGAGCGCACCGAACACCAAATCCTGCAAGACCCCGACAACCTGAACGCGCGCTATCTGCGCGCCTACGCGCTGGGGCGCTACAGCCAGGGCATCAGCGTGGCCAAGGCACTGGCGCAAGGGCTGGGCAACAAGATCAAGACCGACCTTGAAACCGTCATCAAGCACCAACCCAATCACTACGATGCCCACATTGCACTGGGTGCGTTTCACGCCGAAGTCATTGACAAAGTGGGTTCACTGATTGGGGCCATGGCCTATGGGGCCAACAAGGACATCGGCCTGAAGCTGTTTACCCAGGCGCTGCGGCTCAATGTCAAATCAGCCTTTGGCATGCTCGAATACGCCCACGCGATGCTGATGTTTGACGGCGAAAAAATGCTCAGCCAGGCCAATCAGCTGTACCAAATGGCCGCCGGTGCCCAGCCCATGGATGCGATGGAACGCCTTGACGTGGAAATGGCCAAAGCCGAACTGACGGACTAGCTTTCGCCCCAGGGCAGCATCAGCGTCAGCCAGTTCAGCTTTTCAAACTCGGGGGCAAACTGGTCAATGATGGCTTGCGGGTCTGGGCACAGCGTGACATCGCTGATGATGCCAAACTGCACGCCGCCGCCGTAGCTCAAAATCGACACGCCCAAGCCCACGGTGCCTGACTGTGGCACCCAAAACAACGTTTGCTCCAGCGTTGACCCGCAAAACTTGAGTTTCTCTCGCGGGCCGGGCACGTTGGTCATGACGGCCGTGGTTTTTTTGGAAAACAGGTGCAACATGGCATCTTGCGCGGGTTTCACCAGCACCCCGGCCACCGCCAGCAGTGCAAACGCCAGCAGCGGCTGCAAACTGCCTTTGAGTTCGCCCATGCGTCGGCGCACCTCAAAAACCCGCTCCACCGGGTTGTCCAGCCCAATCGGCAACACCACCGGTGCCAGACCAAACTGGTTGCCCAGCTTGTAGGCCTCAGACATCGGGCGCAAATTGACCGGCACCATGGCGCGGATTTCTTTGCCCGCCACCGAGTCGCCATGGCTTCTGAGGTACTGCCCGATCGCCCCGGCCACGCAGGCCAACAGCACATCGTTGATGGAGCAGTGCAGCGCCTTGCTGACGGCACGCACCTCGTCAAGCGGGATCGGCTGGCACCAGGCCACGCGCTTGGATTGGCCTGGCGTGCCTTTGAGCCGTGTGGGTGAGTCGTCCGCCATCAGCGCCAGCGCGGCACCGTCGCGCAGCACCTGGTAGGCCATGCGGGCGGCATCGACTGAATTGGCTTTGCCCTTTGAGAAGCCTTTTTCAAGCCACTTTTCAAGCACGTTGCGTGGATCGCTCATGGCTTCAAAGGCCTGCGCGGCACCGTCACCCGCCACCTCAAGGGCCTTGACGGCCGCGACCGTAAGCGGCTCGATCAGGCTGTGTGACATCCAGTCTTCGGCGGCCTGCCAGCCCGAGGCCTGCGCTGGCGCAGGCTTGCGCCGGGGCGGCTCGGCACCACCGTCGACCAGCGATTGCGTCACCGCAATCAGCGCCAGCCCATCGGCAATGCAATGGTGAATGCGCACCAGCAAGGCCGAGCCCCCGTCGTAGTGCTCCACCAGCCGAAAATCCCACAGCGGGTAATGGCTGTCCAGCGGCTGCAAGGCCAGTTCCCCCAGACGCTGTTGCAGCGCCTGTTCCGGGTGTTTTTTGCTTGATGCGGGCAACTTTTCGCGCAGCACATGGCGGGCGATGTCAAAGTCGCCGTCAGTGACCCAACTGGCCCCCGTGGCATCCATTTGCACGCGTTGCGAAAAACGCGGGTATTTCAACAACCGATCCTCAATGCGGTCGCGCACCGCTGCGTAAGTCACCCCCGGCTTGATCACCCACACGCCCAAAATCATCATCAGGTTGCAAGGGCAGTCCATGCGCAACCAAGCCGTGTCGACTTTGCTCATGCGCTCAGTCAGAAAAGGGGGTTTGACGCGTTGGACCATGGCATTTTTACGAGTTGGGGGCATCCTCTATTCTGGCGGCAAAACGGCCCGTAAGATAGCTGTGTATTACCCTGATACGCTATCTTTTACCCTCATCGGAGACTATCCCCCATGTCAGACCTGAAAAGCAAATTTGAAGCCGCCGTGGCCAACTCCAAAAACCTGAGCGAGCGCCCCGACAACATGACGCTGCTCAAGCTTTACGCGCTGTACAAGCAAGGCAGCGTGGGCGACAACACTGAGAAAAAACCCGGGTTCACCGACATGGTGGGCCGCGCCAAGTGGGATGCCTGGAACACCCTCAAAGGCACCGCCACCACGGATGCCATGCAGCAGTACATCGACCAGATCGACAGCTTAAACTGATTTGATGGGCGGCTTGGCGGGGGGCTTGGCCGCTTTGGCAGCCAGCAGGGTGTCGAGGTTTTTCACAATCTCGGCTTCAATGCGGTGCTTGAAAGCTCCGACCAAAAACCCGAGCTGGGCGCGCAGCTCAAAACGGTCTTTGGTTACCGTCAGCGAGCCCTGTACACCGGCGCGGGCAAAGTCCACCTCGTCACTGGTTTTGCCTTCGGCATAAACGCATTCCAGGCCGAATTCGGACTCGGCCTGCTCGGCCCATTTGAAGGCAATTTTGCGGGCTTTTGCCAAGCCCAACTTGTGTTCGCGAATGATGTGTAGATCAGCCAATTTGTTTCTCCAATGCCCATTGTTTGAGTAAATTATTGCGCTCTGGCTGCGGGCGCTGAGCCAAGTCTTTGACTGCATCATAAAACCGGGGCCAGTCGCGCCCCGTGCGGTCAAACAAGGCTTCAAAACCTGGCACCAGATCATCATAGGCCGCCTGCGCACCAAAAGCCGCATTATTGGCCTGCGCCACCCAGGCGTCATAGCCACTGTAGCCGCCCCATTGAACCTTGAGCTCGGCATAGGCGGCATGAAATTCTTCCATTGCTACTTTTTTTATAGCTAACTGCGCAGTGTTTATAGGGGCTAGAGGCACATTTTCCTTATAAATATGCTCCAGCTTGGCGCGTGTGGCGCGTGTCAGTGCGCGAAACTGCTGGCGGCGCTGGTCAAACTGCGCATAGGCCACGCGTGCTGCTGGCGTGGCTTGCTGGCTCAGCCAGCGCGCCGCGCCCAGGCGCTCGACCGCCGTGGCAAATGACTCGTTGAACGCGGTGTCGTCACTCACATACAGCACCTGGTGCGACAGCTCATGAAACATCAGGCGCGCCAGCTCACCGTCGGGGTAATTGACCCAGGTGTTGAGCAGCGGGTCGCCACCAGCCCAATTCATCCAGCCCAGCGTTGAATAGGCTGGCACGCCATAAACGCTGGCCTCAAGCCCCTGGGCACGCAGTTCGGCAGCCAGGCCCCGGGCATCGACCTCATGAAAATAACCCCGGTAACCCACGCAACCCAGCACCGGAAAGCACCAGGTTTTCAGGGTCAATGAAAATTCCGGCGCAGCCACCACGTTCCAGACCACAAAGCGGCGCTGCAGGTCAGCAAAACGGTGGTAGCTGGCGTTGTCGGGCAGGTGCAGCTCTGTCACCGAAAAACGGCGAATGGCTTGCGCCAGGACCAGTCGCTGGCGCAGTGCAGGCGAAGCTTGCGTCGGCTCCAGTAATTGCCCGATGGGCCGGGCGGCTTGCATGATGGCCAGATGGCCGCTGACCGACTGCCAGTAATAAGCCGGCATGTCGGTGGCACAGGCGGTCAGCAGCAATGTGGCCAACAGCACAGACCACGCCTTGCATCGCGCTGTACCATGGCGCAAATGCCGCAAGGCAAACCACCCATTATTTTGAAAGGCCATTCATATGCTCTACAAGTTCAAGTCAAAAACCACCGGGACTGTGATTATGTTGCAGCCCAACGGTCAGCAGGTGCTGGAGATCATCGGCAAAAACAGCCCGAATGAACCCAGCGTTCAGGGTATCTTGCTGCCCGAGCAAATGGCAGCCGCGCTTGAGTCGCTTGAGTCAGCTGTGGCGTATGAAGAAGCAGCCCGCAAAGAGGCCATTGAACAAGCGCATGCACAAACGCAAGTCGAACACCTGCCCGAGCAGCATGCGCAGGCCATCAGTCTGCGCCAGCGCGCCCTGCCCTTCATGGAGATGGTTCGCCAGTGCATGAAAGACAACGTGCCGATCACTTGGGGCGTTTAGGGAGCGCGTCATTCCAAAAATACCGGATTGACTTGCTCGTTGCAGGAGGGCTGGCAAGCCGGAATTCTCTGAGCGAAGATCATTCGCCCCTTCAGGGGCTTGCTACAAAAATAGGGCCTGAGCAGGTACCATTACCTTACCGATAGCTGCGTGCGTCTTCAATCACCTTGCCATCATTGGGCAAGCTGCCGGGTAGCACCACTTCGACCGTGCCGCGCAGCTTGGTCACATCGCGAATCGCATCAAGCAACTTGGCCGACAGGTCATCGGGGCCACTGCAGGCCGACTCAACCTTGAGGGTCATGGCATCGTTGGCCATTTCACCGGTAACCACCAAGCGGGCCCGCAACACCTCAGGGAAGCGTTTGACAATTTGATCGACTTGGCCCGGATGCACGAACATGCCGCGGATTTTGGTGGTCTGGTCGGCCCGGCCCATCCAGCCTTTGATGCGTGCATTGGTGCGCCCGGTGGGGCACGGGCCTGGCAGCACGGCCGACAAGTCTCCGGTGCCAAAACGAATCAGCGGGTAGGTGCGGTTCAGCGTGGTCACCACCACTTCACCGACCTCGCCAGCGGCTACCGGGTCACCGGTGCCCGGGCGCACAATTTCCAGCAGCACGCCTTCGTCAACGATCAAGCCATCCCGCGCTGATGTCTCGTAAGCAATTGAGCCCACATCTGCCGTGGCGTAGCACTGGTAGCCGGCAATGCCACGCGCCGCAAACCAGTCGCGCAGGCTCGGCGGATAGGCCTCGCCGCCAAACATGGCTTTGGTCACGCTGGGCAAGGCGACACCCATCTCGGCGGCTTTCTCAACAATGATTTTCAGAAAACTCGGCGTGCCGATGTAGCCGGCCGGCTGCAAATCGGCCATGGCCAGCACTTGCTGCTCGGTCTGGCCGGTGCCCCCCGGAAACACCGTGCAACCCAGTGCATGAGCGCCGGTTTCCATCATCGAACCGGCCGGCACAAAGTGGTAGCTAAAGCTGTTGTGAATCAGTTCGCCCGGGCGAAAACCCGCCGCAAAAATCGCTCTGGCCATACGCCAGTAATCTCCCACCGTGCCTTCGGGCTCGTAAATCGGGCCAGGGCTGGCAAACACGCGCGGCAGCTCTTTGCCAAATGTTTTAGCGCTGAAGCCCCCGAATACATTGCCTGAGCTGCTACGACTTTTGAGTTGCAATTCAAGCAATTCGTGCTTGCGCATGACTGGCAGCCTGGCCAATGCAGCGCGGCTGCTGACCTCGGCTGGGTTCACGTCTTTCAAAATGTCA
Organism: Burkholderiales bacterium; assembly: GCA_038328055.1. GTDB lineage: Bacteria > Pseudomonadota > Gammaproteobacteria > Burkholderiales > Burkholderiaceae_C > Rhodoferax. The sequence goes on along the minus strand of JBBQLQ010000129.1, from coordinate 997 downwards.
GCAAATGCCGGGGATGCCAATTTGGCATACGCCACCTGCAGCGGCAAAGCGGCCAGCAAGCTGGCTTCACGGGCTTCAGGGCTGCGGGTTTCCAAATCATCGTAAAAAACTGTCATCGTTGACCTTTTGGGCTTCTAGCCCTTATAAAACAAGCGTAACTCACTATAAAATTTATAGCAAAAACAATCAAGCCAACCAGCGTTTGCGGCGCTTGTAGCTCTTGACATCCTTGAAGCTCTTGCGCTCGCCCCCGCCCATGCCCAAGTAAAACTCTTTCACGTCTTCGTTGTTGGCCAGGTCGCTGGCGGCACCGTCCATCACCACCCGGCCACTTTCCATGATGTAACCGTAGTCGGCGTATCGCAATGCCATGTTGGTGTTTTGTTCGGCCAGCAAGAAGGTGACCTTTTCTTTCTGATTGAGGTCTTTGACGATCTCAAACACCTCCTGCACGATTTGGGGTGCCAGCCCCATGGACGGTTCATCGAGCAGCACCATGCTGGGGTTGGCCATGAGGGCGCGACCAATGGCGCACATTTGCTGCTCCCCGCCCGAGGTGTAAGCCGCTTGACTGGACCGACGGGTCTTGAGCCGAGGAAAGTAGTTGTACACCTTCTCCAAGTTGGCAGCAATCTCGCCTTTGTCCTTGCGGGTGTAGCTGCCGGTGAGCAGGTTTTCTTCAATGGTCAGGTGCGCAAAGCAATGCCGACCCTCCATGACCTGCACCACGCCGCGCTGCACCAAGTCTGCTGGCGACAGATTTTCAATGCGCTCGCCCCGCAGCTCAATACTGCCCTTGGTGACCTCACCGCGCTCACCGCGCAGCAAGTTGGAGATGGCCCGCAGGGTGGTGGTTTTGCCCGCCCCGTTGCCCCCCAGAATGGCCACAATCTTGCCTTGAGGTACGTTCAGGGACACGCCCTTGAGCACCAAAATGACGTGGTTGTAAATGACTTCAATGCCGTTGACATTGAGAACGATGTTGGTGGGTTCCATA
>JBBQLQ010000128.1:0-9737 GCA_038328055.1 Burkholderiales bacterium | reverse complement strand
TATGTACGCGGTCATAAAAACTGGTGGCAAACAATACAGAGTTGCTGCTGGCGAAAAAATTAAAGTAGAACAGATTGCTGCGGACGTTGGCCAAGAGATTGTGTTTGACCAGGTTCTGGCAGTCGGTAGCGGCGCAGAGTTAAAGGTTGGCACACCCTTGGTGTCCGGCGCAACTGTCAGTGTCACAGTGTTGGCACATGGTAAGCACGACAAGGTCAGCATTTTCAAAATGCGCCGTCGCAAGCACTATCAAAAACGTCAAGGGCATCGCCAGCAGTTCACCGAACTGTTGATCGGTGCCATCACTGCATAAGGAGCTGAGTCATGGCACATAAAAAAGGCGGCGGCTCGACGCGAAATGGGCGCGATTCCAAGCCCAAAATGCTCGGTGTGAAGAAGTACGGTGGTGAATTGATCAGCCCAGGCGCGATCATTGTTCGTCAGCGTGGTACTAAATTCCACCCCGGTACCAATGTCGGCATTGGCAAGGATCACACCTTGTTTGCCCTGATTGAAGGCCACGTATCGTTCGCCATCAAAGGCGCAATGAACCGCCACACCGTGAGCGTGACTGCCGCTTAATCGGCGCGCACTCCACCCACAGGACCCTGCGCCCGGCGCGGGGTTTTTTATTTCTGAAGCATTGTGGGACAGCCCGGTTTCGTTTCGCACCAGCGAATGCAATTGCGCTGTCCTCAACTGATAATCCCATCATGAAATTTGTTGACGAAGCCTACATTGATGTCTCTGCTGGAGATGGCGGCGCAGGCTGCGTCTCGTTTCGGCATGAAAAGTACAAAGAATTTGGTGGCCCCAATGGCGGCGACGGTGGCCGCGGTGGCCACGTCTTTGCGGTGGCTGACCCCAACCTCAATACCTTGGTTGATTTTCGCTTTTCGCGTCGCCATGATGCCCAACGCGGCCAGCACGGCATGGGTTCCGACATGTTTGGCGCGGCTGGCGACGACATCACGCTGAAGATGCCGGTCGGCACCATCATCACCGACGCAGAAACCGGTGAAGTGCTGTTTGAGCTGCTCGAACCCGGCCAGATCATTACCATTGCCAAAGGTGGCGATGGCGGCTTTGGCAACATGCGCTACAAGAGCGCCATCAACCGCGCGCCACGTCAAAAAACGCCGGGCTGGCCCGGTGAAAAGCGCAACCTCAAGCTCGAACTCAAGGTGCTGGCCGATGTCGGCCTGCTGGGCATGCCCAACGCGGGCAAATCCACGTTGATCACCGCTATCTCCAACGCCCGTCCGCGCATTGCGGATTACCCGTTCACCACGCTGCACCCGAATCTGGGCGTGGTGCGGGTGGCACCCGAGCAAAGCTTTGTGGTGGCCGATTTGCCTGGGCTGATCGAAGGTGCCTCTGAAGGCGCAGGCCTGGGACACTTGTTTTTGCGCCATTTGCAGCGCACCCGGCTGTTGCTGCATGTGGTGGACATGGCCCCGTTTGACGACAATGTGGACATCGTGTCGCAGGCCAAAGCGATTGTCAATGAGCTCAAGAAGTACGATCCAGCGCTCTACAACAAGCCGCGCTGGCTGGTACTCAACAAGCTCGACATGGTGCCGCTGGAAGAGCGTGAGGCGCTGGTCAAGGACTTTGTCAAGCGCTTCAAGTTCAAAGGCCCGGTATTTGAGATTTCGGCCTTGACGCGTGAAGGCTGCGAGTCCCTGATCAAAATCGTTTACAAGCACATCAGCGCCCAGCAAAAGAAAGAACTTGCCCCTGAAGTGATCGATCCGCGTTTTGCTGCGGATGTTGATCCGCTGTAGTTTGCTATATATTTTATAGCTGCCTACGCATATGGTAGAAGGGCTACAGGCCAAAATGACTCCAAAAAAAGTTGATTCCCCGCTGCGCGATGCCCGTCGTGTGGTGGTCAAGGTAGGCTCCAGCCTGGTGACCAATGATGGCCGTGGTCTGGATGAGGCGGCCATTGGTGAATGGTGTCGCCAGATGGCGGTGCTGGTGCAGCAGGGGCGCGAGGTCATCATGGTTTCCAGCGGAGCCATTGCCGAGGGCATGAAGCGCCTGGGCTGGACCACGCGGCCCCATGCCATTCACGAATTGCAGGCGGCGGCCGCCGTTGGGCAAATGGGCCTGGCGCAAATGTACGAAACAAAGCTGCGTGAACATGGACTGGGCAGCGCCCAAGTGCTGCTGACCCACGCCGATCTGGCCGACCGTGAGCGTTACCTGAATGCCCGCTCAACCCTGTTGACCCTGCTCAAACTGGGCGTGGTGCCGGTCATCAACGAAAACGACACCGTGGTCAACGACGAAATCAAGTTTGGCGACAACGACACGCTGGGTGCTCTGGTGGCCAATCTGATTGAGGCCGATGCGCTGGTGATTTTGACTGACCAGAAAGGCCTGTACACCGCCGATCCGCGCAAAGATACCAGAGCCCAATTTGTTCACACAGCACAAGCCGGCGACCCGGCCCTGGAAGTCATGGCCGGTGGCGCTGGCTCAAGCCTGGGCCGCGGCGGCATGATCACAAAAATATTGGCTGCCAAACGGGCCGCGGGTTCGGGGGCATCGACCATCATTGCCTGGGGGCGCGAGCCTGATGCGCTGTTGCGGCTGAGCCGGGGCGAATCGATTGGCACGCTGCTGTTGGCACCAACGCAAAAAACCCAGGCACGCAAGCAGTGGATCGCCGATCACCTGCAAATGCGGGGCTCTGTCACGGTAGATGCGGGTGCGGTGCAAAAACTGCGTCTGGGCGGCTCCAGCCTGTTGCCGATTGGCATGCATGGTGTGGACGGTGACTTCTCGCGTGGGGATGTCATTGCGATTCGCGACGAAGAGGGCGCTGAAGTCGCGCGCGGCCTGGCCAATTACGCCAGTGCCGAAGCGCGCCTGATTTGCCGCAAACCATCCAGCGCGTTTGAGGCCTTGTTGGGCTACGCCGCCGAGCCCGAGATGGTGCACCGCGACAACCTGGTGCTGTCACGCTGATACCCGCCCTCGCTGGCAAATAGCACTTGACTGGGCTTACTTTCGCATGGCGCGAATGATGTCAGCGGCTGAGCTGGCTGCTGCTGCGCGCCCATCGCAGGCGGCTTGGCGGGCGAAGACCCAGGCATGTTTGGACGGCTGGTTGTCATTCAAGCCGCGCCACTCGGGCGCTTGGATGATCGACCATGCGCCTGCACCGCCGGCACGGGCGTAGGTTTTGACTTCACCGGTGGCGCATCGAATACCCTCATAGAGCGCACTGACCGAGCCGCTGGCATTGGTGGCCACCACCACATAGCGCACGATGCCATCGGTTGTGATGGTTAGCGTGGCCGGGTCGATGCCAAAACGCAGCGACACATAGGGCGGCATGTCCAGCGGCAACAATTTGTTGGGGCTGAAAGCCGGTGGGGTGGGCGTGTCGGATTCTTTCCAGTCCAGATCCTGCGTCGCCAATTGCGCCGATACCCCAAGGCTGCTGCCCACCAGGCATACAAAACCCAATAGACGCAGGCAAAACAATCGCAAGTCAAACATGTTCATTTCCGGTTTGCTGGTCTGGCTCAAAAGTCCCACCTGGCGGTAGCTCAAAGTTGGCACCCGGCATCTCGGTGCATCCTTGGCGCAGAAATCGGTTCCGGTGGTCGTTGCCACGCGGCACATAGCGTGACAATTCGGTAAGCGCCGTCACATAGACCTCGCGTTTGAACTCCACCACGGACTCCAGCGGCACCCAGTAGTCGTTCCAGCGCCAGGCATCAAACTCCGGGTGGCTGGTGGCACGCAGGTTCAAGTCCCAGTCGTGGCCGACCAGTTGCAGCAAAAACCAGATTTGTTTCTGGCCTTTGTAAAAGCCGCGCGAGTCGCGGCGGATAAAACGGTCTGGCACCTCATAGCGCAACCAGTCTCGGGTGCGGGCCACAATGCGAACGTGTTCGCGCAGCAACCCAACTTCTTCATGCAGTTCACGCACCATGGCTTGCTCGGGGGTTTCGCCCCTGTCAATGCCACCCTGCGGAAACTGCCAGGAGTGCGTGCGAATACGCTTGCCCCAAAACACCTGATTTTTCTGGTTGAGCAGGACGATGCCGACGTTCGGCCTAAAGCCGTCCCGGTCAAGCATAATCAAACCCCAATTTTTAAATTGCGTCCATTATGCACAGCCCTTGCTGTGTATCAAGAGAATCAACCCTGTCTTTATTGCTGGATTTGCCCATGAAAGCCTCTCAATTCTTTATTTCAACCCTCAAAGAGGCTCCGGCTGATGCCGAAGTGGTCAGCCACAAGCTGATGATGCGCGCGGGCATGATCAAAAAGCTCGGCGCTGGCATCTACACGCTGATGCCCATGGGCCTTCGCGTGGTACACAAAGTGGAGGCCATCGTGCGTGAAGAAATGAACCGCGCCGGGGCTGTCGAGCTCAGCATGCCGGTGGTGCAACCGGCCGAACTTTGGCAGGAAACCGGTCGCTTTGAGAAAATGGGACCCGAACTGTTGCGCATCCAGGATCGCCACGCCAATGATTTTGTGATCCAGCCCACCAGCGAAGAAGTGATCACTGACATCGCCCGCCAGGAAATCCGCAGCTACAAGCAGTTGCCAAAGAATTTTTACCAGATTCAGACCAAGTTTCGAGACGAACGTCGGCCGCGTTTTGGCCTGATGCGGGGCCGTGAATTCATCATGAAAGATGCCTACAGTTTCGATCGTGACCAGACTGCAGCCAAAGCCAGTTACCAGGTCATGGCCGCCGCTTACCGGCGCATTTTTGACCGTTTTGGCCTGACTTACCGCGCGGTAGCGGCTGACAGCGGTGCCATTGGCGGTGATTTAAGCGAAGAATTTCAGGTGATTGCTGCCACTGGCGAAGATGCCATCGTTTATTGCCCGGGCAGCGATTACGCCGCCAACCTGGAAAAAGCTGAGGCTTTAGCCCCGGCTGGCCCCCGCCCGCAGGCCGCTCAGGCGATGACCAAAACCCCGACGCCAGGAAAAAGTACCTGTGCCGCTGTGGCCGAGTTGCTGGGCCTGCCGCTGCAAAACACCGTCAAGTCATTGGTGCTCGCCACTGACACGCTGGGCGATAAGGGCGAGGTGCTTAAAACCCGGGTCTGGCTGCTGCTGCTGCGCGGCGACCATGACATGAACGAGGTCAAGGTTGGTAAATTGGCAGGACTCAACGCATTCCGCTTTGCCAGCGTGCCCGAGATTGAAGCGCATTTTGGCTGCAAACCCGGTTACCTGGGGCCACTGGGATTACTCAAACCAGTCACGCTGGTGGTTGACCGCGAGGTGGCTGTGATGAGCGACTGGGTCTGCGGGGCCAACCAGGAAGACTTTCACATCACCGGTGTCAACTGGGGCCGCGACTTGCCCGAGCCCGAAATGGTGGCGGATCTGCGCAATGTGGTGGCAGGCGATGCCTCCCCCGATGGGCAGGGCGTGTTGGCGATTGAGCGTGGTATCGAGGTTGGCCATGTGTTTTATCTTGGCACCAAATACAGCCAGGCCATGAAAGCCACCTTTTTGGACCACAACGGCAAGCCGCAGTTCATGGAGATGGGTTGCTACGGCATCGGCATTACCCGCTTGCCGGCAGCCGCCATCGAGCAAAACCACGATCAGCGCGGCATCATCTGGCCCGATGCATTGGCACCGTTCACGGTGGTGATTTGTCCGATCAATGCCGACCGCTCTGCTGAAGTAAAGGCGGCTTCAGAGTCGCTCTATGCCGAGTTGCTGGCTGCTGGCGTGGATGTGATGCTGGATGACCGGGGCGAGCGCCCGGGGGCCATGTTTGCCGATTGGGAGCTGATTGGTGTGCCACACCGCGTCAACATCGGCGACCGGGCTTTGAAAGAAGGCAATGTGGAATACCAGCACCGGCGCGACACGGCCGCCATGGCCGTGCCGCTGGCCGGAATGGCCGCGCTGCTGCTGGACAAACTCAGGGTTTGAGTTGAAATTGTTGAAGCGGCGCACTGCTATATCAAGCGTTTTAACGGCGTTGCCCACGTTGGTAGGGCTTGAGGCGCTCTTTTTTCAGGAGCAATGCTGGGCTGGCAGGCAAGCTGAGGAGCCGCTGATCGACTCGGTGCGGACAGCGTTGACTTCGGCTATCGCCAACCACGCCCCCTTGGTGCCCGAGTTTGCTGACACCGAATCACGTCTGGTTTACTTGCGTTGGCTGGGTGCCATGAGTGAACGGCTGCGCAAAAAGAAATCGGACTGGAATGTGCGCAAAGAGTTTTTGCAGACCGTCTGGTACGAGGCCAAGCGCGCCGGGCTGGATGTGTCGCTGGTGTTGGGCTTGATCCAGGTGGAGAGCAATTTCCGCAAATTTGCTGTCAGCAGCGTGGGCGCGCGCGGCTACATGCAGGTCATGCCGTTTTGGACGCGGGTGCTGGGCGATGGCGATGCCGGCAAGCTGTTTAACATGCAGACCAACTTGCGCTTTGGCTGCGTCATCCTGCGCCACTATCTGGAGCGAGAGCGCGGTGACCTGTTCCTGGCGCTGGGCCGCTACAACGGCTCACGCGGCCAAGCCGCCTACCCCAACGCGGTGCTGGGGGCCAAGCGACTCTGGGATTAAGCGTTGATCAGTTTTTGCAGCTCGCCGCTCTCGTACATCTCCATCATGATGTCGGAGCCGCCAATAAATTCACCCTTCAGGTAAAACTGCGGAATGGTTGGCCAGTTGCTGTAGTCCTTGATACCGTTGCGAATTTCGGCATCATCGAGCACGTTGACAGTGGCGATGGCTTTGGGCTCGACCCCGCAGGCTTTCAGAATCTGTACGGCGCGGCCTGAAAAACCGCACTGGGGAAAGCTCGCTGTACCTTTCATGAACAGCAAAATGTCGTTTTGCTTGACCAGGTCGTCGATGCGTTGTTGGGTGTCGTTCATAGTTGGGTGTCCTTCAAAGAATGGGCATGATTATTTCACTTTTATGTGACCGTGTTTTTGGTGAAACCCTGACAGCGGCAGGGTTGGGCGCTGTATTTGGCAGAGCTTCAATAATGGGGCGGCAAATCGTCGCGCGGGTTGCGTGGTGGAGCGTTGTCCTGGTTCAGCGCGGGCTGCTGCAAGCGCGCGATGGCGTGGGCCAGGTGGTCGATCTGGTCTTGCTGGTGCGTGATGATCTGGTCGAGCTTGTCGATCAGGTCTTCGGAAAAACTGGCCTTGATTTCCAGTTCAGTCAACCGGTCTTCAAGGGCCTGGTTAACGGACATGGGGGTGGGGATAGCGAATTGCGGCATGGTGCTTGATGTCTGTGCGTTGATTCATTCACGTTGGGCTGGCCACTGCCCGCCACTGCAGCGCTCAATGCCGCCCAGGTCACAGCGGGATTGTGCGTGGACAAAGCCGCGCGACTGCAGCAAGTGGCGTACCGCTGCAGCCTGGTCGTAGCCATGTTCAAGCAGCAGCCAGCCGTCGGGCTTTAAATAAGGTGGTGCGTCGGCAATGATCTGGCGCAGGTCATCAAGCCCGTCGGCACCGCTGGTGAGGGCAGTCAAGGGCTCAAAGCCGAGGGCTGCCAAGTGCGGGTCGGCATTGGCGATGTAGGGCGGGTTGGAGACAATGCAGTCAAATGCCGGACTGTTGGCGGGCAGGGCGGCAAACCACGCCCCCTGGCTGAACCGCACACCAAGCTGGAGCTGCTGCGCGTTACGCTGTGCCACGGCCAGGGCCGCTGCGCTCAGGTCGGTCGCCCAGACTTGCAGCGCTGGCTGTTGGGCCTTGAGTGCCAAGGCAATGGCCCCGCTGCCGGTGCCCAGATCAAGCACGCGGGGTGCTGCGCTTGCGATGTGCAAAGGCTGGTCGTGTGCCGTGATCGGCGACGTAGACATCGCCGCCAGTCGCTCCAGCGCCCAGTCCACCAGGGTTTCGGTATCGGGCCGGGGCACCAGCACATCGGGGTTGACCTGCAGATTCAAGCCGTAAAACGCTTTGGAGCCCGTCAGGTAGGCCACGGGTTCACCGACCAGACGACGTTGCGCCAGCGCCTGCAGCTGGCCTTCAATGGCAGCGGGCAACAGATCGGTGTCGTGCGTCAGCAACCAGCCACGTTGCGCCAGCGGCTGGCCTAGCGCGTGCAGCAGCAGCAACTGCGCGTCCAGCCGCTCAAGCCCTTGCGTTTGCAGGGCCAGCAGGGCTTGCGCCAGCGTCTGGGGTGGTGTGGTCGAGTCAGTCATTTGCTATATAAATAGTAGCTATTTACGCTTATTGCATAAGGGCTAGAGGCATATTTTCTATAAATTTATACGACATCAGCCCGCTGGAGTTATGGATTGCCACGCTGCGCTTGCAATGACAGACCCGTGCCATCACGTCAAGCGTTGAGTTCCAGCGCGGCCAGCTGCTGCGCGGCCTCATGTGCTTGCAGGGCACCAATCACGTCATCGAGGTCGCCTTCCATGATGGTCAACAATTTGTAGAGGGTCAGGTTGATGCGGTGGTCGCTCAGGCGGCCTTGCGGAAAGTTGTAGGTGCGGATGCGGTCGCTGCGGTCGCCACTGCCGACCAGGCTTTTGCGCTCAGCCGACTCTTTGGCAGCACGCTCGGCGCGGTCTTTTTCCTGTATGCGGGCCGTCAGCACGCGCAGCGCCTGGGCTTTGTTGGCGTGCTGGCTGCGGCCGTCCTGGCATTCAGCCACCGTGCCGGTGGGCAGGTGGGTAATGCGCACGGCCGAGTCAGTCTTGTTGATGTGCTGACCACCGGCTCCGCTGGCGCGGTAGGTGTCAATGCGCAAGTCTGATGGGTTGATTTTGATGGCCTCAGCCTCATCGGGCTCGGCCATCACGGCCACGGTGCAGGCGCTGGTGTGGATGCGGCCCTGGGTTTCGGTGGTGGGCACGCGTTGCACACGGTGGCCGCCCGACTCGAACTTGAGCGCGCCGTAGACACCGCTATCAGAGGGGCCGTTGCCAGCCTGGCCTTCGATGCGCAGCACCAATTCTTTGTAGCCGCCCAGTTCGCTGGCCGATTCGCTGATGATCTCGTGCTTCCAGCCCTTGCGGTCGCAATAGCGCAAGTACATGCGGGCCAGGTCGGCGGCAAACAGGGCTGATTCGTCGCCACCGGTGCCCGCGCGGATTTCGACAAACGCCGGGCGTGCGTCATCGGGGTCTTTGGGCAGCAGCATGCGCTGCAATTCGGCCTCGACTTGCAGCAGCTCGGCGTTTGCATTGTCGATTTCTTCTTGCGCCATATCTGCCATGTCGGTATCGTCGCTGGAGGCTTTGAGCAGATCCTGCGCAGCGGCCAAATCTGCCTCACGCTGCTGGTAGCGCTGCCAGCGGCTGGCCACAGCGGCGACATCGGTGTGCTCACGCGAGAGCAGCAAAAACTGCGCCATGTCGCTCATGATGTCTGGGCGCGACAGCAAAAATTCAAGCTCACCCAGACGGTCAGCGTAGCGGGCAAGTTGTTGGCGAAGAAAGGGTTTCATGGCGGGAAAGGACAATGGATCGGTTCAGAGGCTGGGGTTGTTTTGTCTGTCATTGCAAGGAGCGTCGCAACGCGGCAATCCAGGGGGTCCGGGTTCATGGGTCGGCGCGCATCGCTTGCAGCGCCGACCATCACGGCAAACACAATGCCGTGACCAATGGCAGCGCAGCTAAGTCACCGAGAAAAAATAACTTGAACATTCTCCATCTTGCATGCGAGCGCTATGCTGCGTTGCAAAACACTTGTGTGGCCAGCCACACGGCGCGTTCTGCGCCTTGCCTAGCATCTCGTCTGCAATCGGATAATTG
>JBBQLQ010000127.1:0-9869 GCA_038328055.1 Burkholderiales bacterium | reverse complement strand
TGCTTCCAGCGCGGCGGCGGCTTGGCTGGCCTTGTCTGCCTGTTGCTGGCGCTCAAGCTCTCGCGGGTCGGTGCCACTGTCAATCAGCACGGCCAGGAGGCGGGCTTCGGTGCGGGCAGCGTCCAGGCTCCAGGCGCGAACGTCCCCAATGGTGCGCCTGATGGTCTGGCGGTTCAGCTTGGACTCGAACACGAATGACTTCGCGCCAGTGTTGGAAACCCGCACGCGCAGTCCCGGCGCTTTGGTGTCGCGCAGGAACGCTTGGACCTTGGTGTCGGTGCGGCAGGTCAGGCGCTCGATTGCGCCAGCGGTCAACTCAATGGCTTGCGCTGTATCTGGTGCATCTGTTTTCTTTGGTCTTGCCATGATGTTTTGCCTCAATTCTGCGTAGCCACTGCGTAGCCAACTTACAGCCCGCGTAGCCACTGCGTAGCCACTTTTGCCCTATTTTGGGGAATATCAATCAACGCTTGGCCTGTTGTCTTATCCAGTGCTTTGCTCGTAAGCTGTTGATTTGTATTGATTGTATAGGTGTTAATCAACACTGGCAAATACTTCACGGATTGGACTCTTAATCCGTAGGTCGAGAGTTCGAATCTCTCAGTTCCCACCAGATAAGCCCTAACAGGCATTTAAAAGCCCACTATCAAAACGGTAGCAAGGGTTTTCTTTTTGTGGCATTTACAGACTTTTTATAGACTGCAGTACCGGGTTTTGTACCGTGTAGCCAGCGGGTAGCCAAACCAGCGGGTAGCCTTGCCAAGAACCACCGTCTTTATCCGCCGTTGTCTGCCGCAATAGCGCACCGTCTGCCCTTGCCCGCCCAGGGCAATTCGCGTCAATGCACGGGGGTTTGAGACTTTCTGGTGATCGGCCCAGCGGGTATATCGCTGCGTGCACCCAGTCCATCAAAACAGGTGCTGAGCACCAGCGCAATGATTTCTTCATCGCTGTACAGCTCGCTCATTTTTAAAAATTCGAGCACCGGGTCGCAGGCGCGCGCAAACAAGGTGTAAAGCACGGCTATGGCGGGTAACTTGGTGTTGAGGGTGCCTTGGGCCTGGGCGGCTTCAATCCAGGCACCCAGCCGGTCACTGACCTCCATCAGGCCATCCATATAGGCGCTGTTGCCCATCAAGGACGTGCGCAAGGTGGAGTTTTGGCTGGGCAAAGAAGGCATTTCACCGGCCAGCTTCAAGCCCATGGTCCAGGCCACCACGGCGCGCAGCTGCTCCATAGGCTGTGCATCGCCAGGCAGTGTGTCAAGAAAAGCCTGCGCCCGCTGCATGACCGACACCATGGCGGCAGCGGCCAGGTCCTCCTTGCTGGAGAAGTGCTTGTACAAGCTGGCCTTGGCTACGCCCACCTCGGCTGCCACCTCATCTACCGTCATCGCCTCAAAGCCTTTCTCGGCCAGCAGGCGGTTGACGGCCGCAATGATGGCTTCTTCGCGCGCCTGCAGCATCTGCGCTTTGAATGAAACCTTGGGGGAGTTGCGTGTGACCATGGCTAAATTGTAGTCGATGCGGTTTTGATGTGAATGCAGAGACTTTCAAAATACTGTACAGTCCAATTAATACCAAATAGTCATCAAATTCACCATGCCGCTCAAAGTCGCCATCATCGGTTCAGGAATCTCGGGTTTGGCCGCTGCGCACGCCTTGCACGGCAAAGCGCAAGTCACCCTGCTGGAGGCGGGGGCCTATTACGGCGGCCACACGCACACGGTCGATATCACCCTACCCACGCCACAGGGGCCGGTGACGCACGGCGTAGATACTGGTTTTTTGGTGCTCAACGAGCGCACCTACCCCAAGCTCATCGGGCTGCTGGACGAGTTGGGGGTGGCTACTGCCAAGTCGGACATGTCGTTTTCGGTGCAGTCCACCTTTGGTGCGGGTGGCCAACCCATGGAATGGAGTGGCACCAGCCTCAACGCCCTGTTTGCCCAACGCGCCAACCTGGTAAGCCCCCGATTTTGGGCCATGCTGCGCGACCTGCGGCGCTTCAACGCTCTGACCACCCGAATTGCCCACAGTGGAACCGAGGCCGAGTTGTGGCAGCCGCTGGGCGAATTCCTGCGTGAAAACCACTTCGGCCCCGCGTTCTGCGACTGGTATTTTTTGCCCATGATGGCCTGCATCTGGAGCTGCCCCACGGCGCAGATGCTGAAGTTCCCGGTCTCCACCATGGTGCGTTTTTGCCACAACCATGGCCTGCTACAGGTCACCCATCGGCCACAGTGGTGGACGGTAAGGGGTGGAGCCAAACACTACGTTGCAAAAATTGTGGCGGGCATTGCCGACAAGCGGCTCAACACACCGGTGCGCCGCATCACCCGCCTTGCTGCTGCACAAGGTCAACCGGCGGGCGTGGACCTGGCACTGGACACCGGCGTGGAACGCTTTGACCAAGTGATCGTCGCCACGCATTCCGATCAGGCGCTGGCGCTATTGGATGCCCCGACTACGCGTGAGGAAGCAACACTGGGTGCCATTCGCTACCAACGCAATACGGCCGTGCTGCACACCGATGCCAGCGTGTTGCCCCGGCGCAAAGTGGCCTGGGCTGCCTGGAATTACGAGCGCGCCATGGGACCGGATGCCGAGAACGCCCGAGTCTGCCTGCACTACCTGATTAACCGCCTGCAGCCCTTGCCGTGGCAGCAACCCGTGGTGGTGTCCTTGAACCCGGTGCGCCCCATTGCCCAGGCGAACATTCTGGGTGAATACGATTACGCCCACCCCGTGTTTGATCTGGCCGCAGTGGCCGCGCAATCACAAATGCCGCAACTGCAAGGGCTGGGCAATTGCTACTTCGCCGGCGCGTGGATGGGCTATGGCTTTCATGAAGACGGGCTCAAAGCTGGCCTTGCTGCCGCCGAATGTGTGTTGGCAGACACAGGTTTAGGAATAAATCCTGCACTATCACGGTTGTCTGATGCGGAGCAGCGAAATGTGTTGATCCCATCCGAACGCATTGAGGAGTTAAACGCATGAATCCTTGCACGTTCACACCGCCCACCGCCATGCTGGGTTTTGGCCAGGTGCGCCACAGCCGCCTGCGCCCGGTGATTAACGCGTTTACCTATCCCACCTATTTCTTGATGTTGCCACTGCGCAGTTTGAAGCGGGAAGCATCCGCACTGGCCAGCAAGCGCGAATGGCGCATCAACCAGCGCGGTGCACTCAGCTTTTTCGAGGCCGACCATGGCGACGGACGTGTACCTGAACAAGGTGGGGTGTTGGGCTGGCTGGACGAGTTGCTGCACAGCGAAGGCATCCATGACGCCACGGGCGAAGCCTGGTTGCACTGCTACCCGCGCGTGCTGGGCTACACCTTCAAGCCGGTAAGCTTCTGGTACTGCCACCGCGCACCCGATGACCAAGGCGGCACCCTGCGCGCCATTGTGGTGGAAGTGAACAACACCTTTGGCGAGCGCCATTGCTATCTGCTCGATGCGCCGGCCTACGGCAAAGAGCTGCGCGCCAGCAAAGTCTTTCACGTGTCGCCCTTCTGCAAGGTAGAGGGGCACTACCGCTTTCGCTTCATGCGCACCACGCAGCAGGGCCTGAACAAAACTGTGGCCCGTATCGACTATTGCGATGGCACCGATGCCCCCAATCCCGTGCTGCTGCAAACCAGCGTCAGCGGCACGCTGGAGCCCATTACCCCGCACGCACTGCGCCGCGCACTGTGGCGCTACCCGGCCATGACGCTGGGGGTGGTGCTGCACATCCACTGGCAAGCGCTGCGCCTGTGGATCAAAAGCGTGCCCTTCTTCGGCAAGCCCACGCCACCTGACACCTTTGTCACCCGCTAACTCCCGTTAACTTCCCCTTACGGAGCTGTCCTGACCATGAACACCACCACCGCAAACCCTGCTGCAACGCGCATCGCTTTCCCCAACGATGCACCCGCTGCTGCCCGCACGGCTTTGCGCCTGCTGCAAAACCTGCGCCACGGTGAACTGACCGTGCAGCTGCCGGACGGCACCCAGCGCCGATTTGGCGAGCACCCGCAGCAAAACGCCCTGCCAGGCCACCACTACCCGCGCGCCCACCTGACCCTGCACAACTGGAAAGTGTTTGCCGCTGCGCTCAAGTCGGGCGACATTGGCTTTGCCGAGTCCTACATTGCGGGCGACTGGAGTACGCCCAACCTTACTGAGTTGCTCAAACTGTTTTCGGTCAACCGCCAGGCGGTCGATGCCGTCATTTTTGGCACCTGGGCCGGACGCTTGCTGTACCGCATCAAGCACCTGCTGGCCCACAACAGCAAGGCCAACAGCCGCAAGAACATCCACGCCCACTACGACCTGGGCAATGCCTTCTACGGCCTGTGGCTGGATGAGACCATGAACTACTCCAGCGCCTGGTTTGAGGGCGATTTGTCTCGCCCCATGCCCCAGGCGCAAATTGCCAAGGTGCAACGCGCGCTGCGCATGGCGCAGGTGCAGCCCGGCGACCGCGTGCTAGAAATCGGTTGCGGTTGGGGTGCGCTGGCTGAGGAGGCCACCGTGGGCATGGGCGCGTCGGTGGTGGGTGTGACCCTGAGTACCGAACAACTGGCCTACGCCAATGCACGCATGCAGCGCTTGGGTGTGACGGCCGACCTGCGCTTGCAAGACTACCGCGACATCACCGATGCCCCGTTTGACGCCATTTGCTCCATCGAAATGGTGGAGGCCGTGGGCCGCTCTTACTGGCCCACCTATTTTCAGACCGTGAGCCGCCTGCTCAAGCCCGGTGGCCGCGCCTGCGTGCAAAGCATCGTCATCGACGATGCCCTGTTCGAGCGCTATATCCAGTCCACCGACTTTATTCAGCAGTACATCTTTCCTGGTGGCTGCTTGCCGTGCCCCGCCGAGTTTCGCCGCCAGGCGCAGGCCGCAGGTCTGGAGGTGGTGGACGAATTTGCCTTTGGCGCTGATTACGCCGAAACCCTGCGCCGATGGCGCGATGCCTTTCTGGCACGCAAGGCCGAGGTGGCAGCGCTGGGGTTTGACGCGCGCTTTATGCGCATCTGGGAGTTCTACTTGGCTTACTGCGAAGCCGCGTTCGACACCGGTGACATCAGCCTGGTGCAGTTCACGCTGGTCAAGCCGAGGCAACCGCTGCTGCTGCTGCATTAAGAATGGATTTGCTATGAAAAACGTAGCTGCTTGCGCAATGATTACGAGGGCTATCGCCCTATTTGGCACTCAATTTCGGACGCAAGAGCCAGCTGGGCCACCCCTTGAGCTGCGCGCCAACTTCAGACTTCCTGATCTGCACGGAATCCATTTGTCATGGTGAAAGCCTGGTTGTTACTTTGTGGGAGGGCTGGCAAGCCCGAATTCGCGGCTGCCGCCGCTCCTACAAGTGCCAGTGCGAGTGCGAGTGCGAGTGCCAGTGCCAGTGCCAGTGCGAGTGCCCGTGCCAGTGCCAGTGCCAGTCGTATTCCTGAAAAAAGCAAACTTTGCCTACATGCGTCAGGAAGTCTGACGTTCAGACTTCCTGCTCTGCACGGAATCCATTTGTCATGGTGAAAGCCTGGTTGTTACTTTGTGGGAGGGCTGGCAAGCCCGAAATCGCGGCTGCCGCCGCTTCTACAAGTGCCAGTCCTGTTCCTGAAAAAAAAGCAAACTGTGCCTATACGCATCAGGAAGTCTGAACTTTGAAAACAACCATGAAAACCAAATCCATTCCTCCAATCGCCGGCCATTTGCTGGTGCAATGCCTGATTGAACAAGGTGTCACCCATGCCTTTGGCGTACCCGGCGAAAGCTTTCTGGCTGTGCTGGACGGCTTTCACCAGTACCGCGACCAGATTCAATTCATCATCAACCGCCAAGAGGGCGGTGCCGCCTTCATGGCCGAGGCGCACGGCAAGCTCACCGGCCGCCCCGGCGTGTGTTTTGTCACCCGTGGCCCAGGTGCCACCAATGCATCCATTGGCGTGCACACCGCTTTTCAGGACTCGACCCCGATGGTGCTGTTCATTGGCGATGTAGCGAGCAACACGCGTGACCGCGAGGCCTTTCAAGAGGTCGACTACCTGAGCTTTTTTGGCCCCAGCACCAAAGGCTTTGCCAAGCGGGTCGAGCGCATTGACGATGCGGCGCGCATTCCCGAATACCTGGCGCGCGCCTTTGCCACCGCCATGAACGGCCGGCCCGGCCCGGTGGTGCTGGTCTTGCCGGAGGACATGTTGACCTGCGCAGTGATTCCCGATGCCCACACCCACTTGTTGCCGCAGGCCTTGCCCCGGGTCGATGCGGTTCAGACCTATATGGGCCTCAAGCCCACGTTATCATTGCGCAAGATGCTATTAAAAGCAGAGCAACCGATGGTCATAGCCGGCGGTAGTGGCTGGTCGCCAGATGCGGCGCAGGCCTTGCAGCGCTTTGCTGAAAACTGGTGCCTGCCTGTGGCCAACGCATTCCGGTTTCAGGACAGCTTTGACAACCACCACCCCTTGTACGCCGGTGATGTCGGTCTGGGCACTAACCCGCTGTTGGCCAAGCGCATTCAAAACAGCGACCTGATCATCGCCTTTGGCGCACGCCTGGGCGAAATCACCACCGGCGGCTACACCCTGATCGAAGCCCCGCGCCCAAAGCAAAAGCTGGTGCACATCCACCCCGGTGCCGAAGAGCTCAACCGCGTGTTTCAGGCCGACCTGGCCATCCATGCCGGCGTGCGCTCAGCCGCCACTGCGCTGCAAGACCTAGGCGCACCCGACCAGTTGCGCTGGCAGGAATGGTCGGCCGCCTGCCATGCCGATTACCAGACCAACCTGCAGCCCAGCGTGATGGCCGCGCTGCCCGAAGACACCGAGCGCGGCGTGGTCAACCTGCCGCAGATCATCGCCACGCTGCAGCAGCACTTGCCGCTGGACGCGGTGCTAACCAACGGTGCCGGCAACTTTGCCAGCTGGCTGCACCGCTACTACCGCTACCACGGGCTGGCCAAGGGTTTCAAGACGCAACTCGCTCCCACCAACGGGGCCATGGGCTACGGCGTGCCAGCCGGCATTGCTGCGGCCATTACCACGGGCCGACTGGTGGTCACCCTGACGGGCGATGGTGATTTTTTGATGAACGGGCAAGAGCTGGCCACTGCGGTGCAATATGGGGCCAAAACCATCATCGTGCTGCTCAATAACGGCATGTTTGGCACCATCCGCATGCACCAGGAGCGCGAGTACCCGCTGCGCGTGGCCGGCACCACCCTGAGCAACCCCGACTTTTGTGCGCTGGCGCAGGCCTATGGCTATGCCGGTGTGCGCATCACCCGCACCGAACAATTTGAGGCTGCGCTGCTGACCGCGCTGGCCAGACCGCAGGGCACGCTGATCGAGGTAATCCAAGAGCCCGAGGCCATCACCACACGCGCCGCCTTGAGCGACATCACTGCAACCGCACTGGCCGCCGAGGAAGACCGGCGCTGACAAGCCCCGGCAGGGGTGAATGCGTTGCGGGTTAGGGGCCTTGGCGAAAGCATTGCGAGGAGCGCCAGCGCCCCCTCCGTCATTGCAAGGAGCGCCAGCGCCCCCTCCGTCATTGCGAGGAGCGCCAGCGACGCGGCAATCCAGGAAGTCCGGCAGCCATGGATTGCCGCGCTGCGCTCGCAATGACGAAAGTGCATGGATTGCCACGCTGCGCTCGCAATGACGGTAGCCGCATGGATTGCCACGCTTCGCTCGCAATGACGAAGCTTGCATGGATTGCCACGCTGCGCTCGCTTGTGACGAATGGGCATACGCTCATTTTCAGTGCTACATTGCCGCCATGACTCCCCCGCCCGCTGATGGATTTGATACGCTTGACCTGCGCCGCCAGGCGGAGCAGCGCTTTTGGGAGCTGAGCGCATGAGCCAGATTCAAGCTGGGCATCAAGGCTCATCCCAAGGCTTATCCCAAGGCTTATCCCAAGGCTTATCAATGGTTGTAGCGCATCTGAACGCGCCCTACGGCCCGGTTGTTTGTGCCGACGACCTCGCTGGTTCCCTGGCTCACGGCGAGATTCGTGCAGCTTCGGCCCAAGCGGCGGCCATTCTGAGTTACCTGTTTATTGAAGTGGAGCCCCGGCTGGTGATGCGTTGTGCAATGGAAGCCGGGGCAACGCTGCCAATAGCCAATCAACTTTATTCAGACACACTCAAAAGCGGCGTTCCCCGTAGCGCGCTCTGGGAATCATCGGTCATGGACATCTTATGACCACGCTTGCCGAAATAAGGCTTCATAAAGATGCTGGCGCGTGGCGCGGTCTTGAGAGTTTGGCTGAAACGATGGTTCTGGATGCCTCAGCCGTTGCCAAAAGCACGCTCGCGCCGGTACTGGGCGGAGGAACCCGGCTGATGTTGGCCCTGGCGCACCGAATCAGTGATGACATCGATTTGTTCATCCGTGATCCGCAGTGGATTGCGTACCTCACGCCTCGGTTGAACGATAAGTTTGAACACCTGATCAACGCCTATGACGAGGGCGCAACGTCGTTGAAACTCAAATTCGAAAACGGTGAAATTGATTTTATTGTGAGCATGTCTCTGCTGGGTCTGCCGAATGATGTCGCCAGTGAAAGTCGTTTTCCGCTTGAGCCAGTGGTTGAAGTTTTGGCAAAGAAACTGTTCTATCGGGGTTGGGCCCTTACGCCACGGGATTTGTTTGACTGGTTCGCCATTGAAAAACAATTGCCGTTGGGGTCTGTGCATGCGCTTTTGCTCGCCAACCTGATCTCTGGCCGGATTGATGGAATCCGGCTGGCGCTTGCGCAAATGGGCGTATCAAGTCGATCAGCCCTTGCCTGGACTGAAATCCGCACGCATTGCTTGCCCGATCTGGCTCAAACTATTCAATGGGCGCAAGGCCGCCTTAACGAATTTATGAGCTTGACTGAAAAGCCGGGTACCTGAAAAGCGGCGCGGGCATGGCCCGGATGGGCGTTAGCCGGGAAAATCCGTTATTGTGAAGTCCAGGGGTCATGGATTGCCACGCTGCGCTCGCTTGTGACGATAGTGCACCGTCATTGCGAGGAGCGCCAGCGACGTGGCAATCCAGGAAGTCCGGGTGCATGGATTGCCACGCTGCGCTCGCAATGACGATAGCCGCATGGATTGCCACGCTGCGCTCGCTTGTGACGCTACCCCGGCCGTCATTGCGAGGAGCGCCAGCGACGCGGCAATCCAGCAAGTCCGGCAGCCATGGATTGCCACGCTGCGCTCGCAATGACGAAACTTGCATGGATTGCCACGCTGCGCTTGCTTGTGACGCTACCCCGGCCGTCATTGCGAGGAGCGCCAGCGACGCGGCAATCCAGGAAGTCCGGGTGCATGGATTGCCGCGCTGCGCTCGCAATGACGATAGCCGCATGGATTGCCACGCTGCGCTCGCTTGTGACGATAGTGCACCGTCATTGCGAG
This sequence comes from Burkholderiales bacterium, assembly GCA_038328055.1. Taxonomy (GTDB): domain Bacteria; phylum Pseudomonadota; class Gammaproteobacteria; order Burkholderiales; family Burkholderiaceae_C; genus Rhodoferax. The sequence continues at coordinate 465 of JBBQLQ010000127.1, read as the reverse complement.
GAGCGCCAGCGACGTGGCAATCCAGGAAGTCCGGCAGCCATGGATTGCCGCGCTGCGCTCGCAATGACGATAGCCGCATGGATTGCCACGCTGCCCTCGCTTGTGACGATACCCCGGCCGTCATTGCGAGGAGCGCCAGCGACGCGGCAATCCAGGAAGTCCGGCAGCCATGGATTGCCACGCTGCGCTCGCAATGACGATAGCCGCATGGATTGCCACGCTGCGCTCGCTTGTGACGATAGCCGCATGGATTGCCACGCTGCGCTCGCTAGTGACGATAGCCGCATGGATTGCCACGCTGCGCTTGCAATGACGATAGCCGCATGGATTGCTGCGCTTCGTTTGCAATGACGAAATTTGCATGGATTGCCACGCTGCGCTTGCTTGAGACGAATAGGTGTACGCCCATTTTCAGTGCTACATTGCCGCCATGACTACCCCGCCCGCTGATGGATTTGATGCGCT
>JBBQLQ010000126.1:0-9918 GCA_038328055.1 Burkholderiales bacterium | reverse complement strand
GAATTGGTGCTGGTCTTCCAGAATGCACACCTTGACACCGAGCTCGACCGGTACACCGGCCTTGCCTTTGCTGATCCATTCGGTGTGGGGCTCAAAGATCGAGAAGACCTTTTCTTCGTGGGCAATCACTTCACCCAGAATTACGCGTCGGCGGATTTGATCGATCTGGCGTGTCGCATGGTCCATGAAGCCTTCAATCTCGATTTTGCGCGCCAGATCGATGACATTGGCCGTGGCGCAATGGGTCAGCTCGATCAAGGTTTGACCGGCTTTGTTCAAGTAGACCTGCGCACAGTCGATGTAGTCCTGATGGGCGGCTTTGATAAGCGCTTCATTTTTGGCTTGTTGCTCGGGTGCCTTGGCGCGTGAGCGTTTCTTGTTCTGGGCGCTGCGCATGTGTTGTTTGATTTGGCGCAGGTTCAGACTTCCTGATCCGCACGGAATCCATTGGGCATGGTGAAAGCCTGGTTGTGACTTTGTGGGAGGGCTGGCAAGCCCGAATTCGCGGCTGCCGCCGCTCCTACAAGTGCCAGTCCTATTCCTGAAAAAAGCAAACTGTGCCTATACGTATCAGGAGTTCTGAGGTTGTAGGCATGTTGACGCCAAGTGCTCACACCCTATTCCGCACCCCACCGGGCCAGCAAGGTGATGACCTTGCGCATGGCATCCAGCAGCAGGTTGATGTCGGTGGGGAAGTGAACATTGGTTTCAAGACAGAAGGAATTGCAACGCCCACGCAGCGCTGGTGCGTCTTTTTTTACCTTTGGCGTTGGTCATCAACGCGTGGCCGCTCTTGACCACCAACTGGTTGATCTCGTCAAGCAGCGCGGGGCTCAACAGGGTGCGATTCAAAGTGATGTGCAGCAGGAGTCGGTCTGGACGCGAGCAGCATCTGCTGCCCCAATACGGCGCAGATGCAGCGTTCAAATGAATTTGATGCATAAAATAACCATCAAGCCCTTATTTAATAAGCGTTGGTAGCTATGTTTATTATAGCAAATTGACAGTATTTCGAAGATAGACAGACAAGTTTGGTGGCCTTAGCTCTTCCTGAACCACCGCACCTATGCGCGCAGTCAGCGTCCTGAGCGGATTGGCAAAAGTCCGGCGCAATTATTGACCGGCAAAAGCCACCCGCATTGGCTGGAGTTGCTGGGCTTCAAGCGGATTCAGCGAACCTGATGGCTTCGTTGAAGCGCTGAGCGTGGCCCCTTCAGAGCACCATTTCAAAGTCAGATTTGGGCCATTTTTTGACCGGAATTCCTACGCCTGTGTCACCCAAAAACGGCACTTTTTGAACCACGCCCCGAAACTGGAAACTCCCGATGACGAACGCAATTGGGGTCAGAGCACAAATCGGTGCAAAGGCCAATGCCCGGAAGATGAGTCAGTGAAGCCGAATTGTGATCCGACCCCAAATGCTCAGCGCCCTGCTCTGGCAGCGTTAACGCCGACCAAGTATCGCCATAAGGCAGTCCGCAGGAAAAGGGCGAAAGAACGGGTTGGCGAGCATGAGGGCGCGGTCAGATGCCCATCACTTTGAACCACTCCCCTGCCCGGCTTTCAATTGCCGCCAAAGCAGGATCGCGTAGCGCGTGTTGTGCTGTGGGGTATGGGAGTGATAGCCCGCAATGGCTTGCCAGACCTCGCCGGAACGCGGGCGCATCGGCAGGCGTTGCATTTCGCGCGCCAGAATCCAGGTTCCCACAGCCACGTTGACGCAATAGTCATCGCGCAGCATGGGCAAGGTGATGCCGCGCGCCGCCAATATCGGGAGCCAACTGGTGTTGATTTGCATCGGCCCCAAATCATGGCTGCCATTGGTGTTGCGCACCGCCTGCCCAGGGCGCCCGCCCTCGGTCTTGAGAATGGCTTTAACCAAATCCATCGGCACCTGAAAATGATCAGCTGAGCCCTGCAGGCAATCAGCTTGCGTTTGCCCTTGCGCCGCCTGGCCCATCAACAAGCCAGCCGCTGCAGTGATGAAGCTCAGCAGAGTGCGGCAGGTAGTCATCATGATGGCATCAGGGCTTGCTCAAGGCACGCAGACGCTCGCTGACGTAGGCGCGTTGCCCCTCAGAAGCCCCGCGCCCATTCGTGAGCTGCAAATAACGCTGGTACGCTGATACGGCCTCTGTGTTGCTGCCTGACAGCTCAGCCGAATAGCCCAGGTTGAGCCACACGGCAGCATTCTCGGGGGCCAACGAGCGCGCCTGGCGCAGCATCACGACCGCCTTGTCGGGCTTACCCGCCTCTTGCGCAGCAATGGCACGCTGCATCAGCACCTTGACCGAATTGGGCTGCAGCGCAAGGGCTCGGTCCAGTGGGGCCTCGGCCTCGCCAGCGCGGCCACTGGCCAACAGCGCCGATCCCATAACGAAGTGCCCCTCCCAGCGACCGGGCTGGTTGGTAATCAACAGGCCTGCCTGGCGCGTAGCCTCGGCTATGTCGCCGCGCGCCAGCACATCCATCACCTGCGAGACGCTGTCATCTACCGAAAACTGGACACTTGAGGCCTCCCGCACGGGCACAACCGGCACAGGCGGGGCCACAGCCACTACAGCTACAGGTTTGACGACAGGTGGCGCTGCAACCGGTTCACGCACGGGCACGGGCACGGGCACAGCCGTAGCAGCAACAGGCTCCAGGGCAGGTGTTGTGGTGGCCATGCGCAGCGGGTCTTCTGGGTGCGGTACCGGTGCCACCCACAGGTAAGGTGCCTGCGGCAGCAACATGTTCTTAACGGCCAATGCAGTCACTTGGCTGTCGCCCAGCAACAGCACACGAAACCGGGGTCCAGAGCCACCCATGCCTTCTCGCACCACCAGTGCGGGTGCGGTTGCGCCCAGTCGGCGGGCATGTGCCAGCGCAGGTGCCAGGGTATTGAATGCCAGGGCAAACACCACTTGGCGATTTTTAAGCCGCGCTTGCCCCAGCCCCGTCTCCCAGGTTTCAAGCGCCTGTGCTGACCGGTCCTGCGCCACCAACGCCCAGCCTTTGCTTTGCCATTCGGGTGTGGCGATAGCCGACAAAGCCGGCTCCGTTAGCGCTTCAGTCTTTGGTTTGGTCACCTGCAAAACCGGAACCGCCGGCACCGGCGCTGGGACGGGGACGGGGACGGGTGCTGTAGCCACCACCACTACGGGAGTGATCACCGCCGGGGCAGGCACAACGACCGAAGCCGCCGCAACCGGTGCGGCCGCCTTGGCAGCCACAACACTGCTAGTCGCAGCCACCTTGGGCACCACCCGGTCCATGGCCCACCAGGCGGCCACGCCTACCAACAGCAAAGCCATGCCACCCATCAGCGGCCAAGGCTTGCTGCGCGGTGCCGACGGGCGCCCACCAGCGTACAACTCATGCGCAACACTGTCCGCCACTCGGGGCGCGGCGTTACGGCTCAAGTGCGTCGAATCGGTAGCTGCACCTCTTTTGTCCAGCGTCTGCAGGGCTTCATCAACAATGCTCAAGGCGATCTCCTGTAAACCCATTCCAGCCAGGTGCAGCCATCAATTTGGCCACCCCTGGACTTCACTGGCAGCAGTTCGCACCATGGTCAGGTTGACCTCGGTGTGCTGATCGACAAACCCCATCAACATGGCTCGGTCGCAAATCAGGTTGATGCGCCGTGGCACGCCCTTGCTATACCAGTAAACGGCCGCCAGGGCCGGGCCGGTAAAACCAAAATCGCCATGCTGCCTGGCACTGTTCAAGCGATGGCGAATGTAGGATATGGTTTCAGCACGGGTGTAGGCGCGCAAGCGGTGCCAGACCGAAATGCGCTCACGCAAGGCGCGCATATCGTGCGATTTAATGCTGGTTTCCAGCTCGGTCTGGCCAATCAGCAGCAACGCCATCAGCTTGCGCTTTTCGGTTTCCAGATTCGACAGCAGACGAATGCCCTCCAGCACGTCTGGACTCAGGCGATGTGCCTCATCCACCAGCAGTGCCACGCGCTTTCCCGAAGCATTGATTTCAATCAGCTTCTGATACAGCATGGCCTGCACATCGGCCTGCGAGTCAGAGCCCGCGCTCTCGCCGGTCAGGTCGTGGAAAATGCTTTTAAGCATCTCCAAAAAATTTTGCTGCGGATTAAACACAAACGCCGTCTGCACCTCTTCTGGCAAATTGCGCAGCAGGTAGCGGCAAAGCAGCGTTTTGCCCAAGCCTACATCGCCGGTGATCACGGCAAAACTGCCGGTCAACATGCCGTAGCGCAGGTGCCCAATGGCCGTCAGGTACTGCGGGTGTGGAAAAAAATAGTCTGTATCAGGGGTGATGCGAAAAGGGGGCTCCTTGAACCCCAGCGAGCGATAGCACGATTCCAAATCCATACGGCGGGCGGTCAGTTTTCAATCACGTGCGGCGTGATGAAAATCACCAGCTCTTTGCGCAGACGGTTGTTGTACTTGCCCTTGACCAACCAGCCCACACCGGGCACATCGCCAATGCCGGGCACCTGGCGGGTTGTTTCTGACTCTTCTTCAATGATCATGCCGCCAATCACGGCCGTTTGACCGTCATGCACCCGCACCAGCGTGGTCATCTGGTTGGTCTCGGTAATAGGGGCAGAAGACAGCAGGGACTTGGCCACCGATTCACCCACAATCTTGGTCATGGAGGGCGTAACGTCCAAAGAAATCACGTTGTCCGAGCCGATTTGCGGCACCACGGTCAGCATCAGGCCGTCAATCGCGCTTTTCGCTTCGTCGGTCACCTCGCGCGTGTCGGCGGCGCCGTTTGTCCCTTTGGTAATCGTCGTCTTTTGGGTAAAGAAGGTGCGCTCGGTGCCGGTCTTGATGATGGCAGGCTGGTTGTTCAGGGTACGGATGCGTGGCTGTGAGACCACTTTCACGTCACCCTGAGCTTCCAGTGCGCTGATGGCTGCCACCACATCGTGCAACACCGCCTGCCCATTGAACGGCATCGCTGTCAGGTTGATGGTGGGTGCCAGCGTACTCAAACTGCCTGATGACGAAAGCGGAAGAATCGCTGTGGCACCACCCACTGCGTTGGCCGCCGCAGCAGGTGGCACCACTTTGCTCCAGTCAATGCCAAACGAGTTGTCATTGCGCAGGCTCACCTCCATGATCCTGACCTCGATGTACACCTGCTTGTTCATGCGCGACATCACATGCTTCATGTACTGGTCGATCTGGCGCAACGCCTTGGGTGAGGTGGTGACCTGCACCATGCCAGTGCTCTTGTTGATGATCATCTGGCCGTCGAGCACTTCAACTTCTTTTTCGGTCGTGGTTTCAATTTTGGTTATGCGGTCGGTGTGCGTGATCTTTTCCATCGGCGCGCCCTTGCCGCCCGCCTTGATCTTCATGATGCTCTTGATCTCCGACTCCAACTCGCCCCAGAAATTCATCGAATCCGAGCTAGATACCGAGCCAGTAGAGCCGCCAGCGCTGCCAGACGAACTGCTGCTGCCGGTGCGGGTAATGCGGGCATAGTCAACAATGTAGTTGCGCGTCACCTGACGACTCACGTGCACCACCGTACCATTACGCCACCAGCCAAAACCCAGTGGGTCCAGAATGGTGTCAAGCGACTGCTCCAGCGACAAATCCCTCACATCCACTGTCACGACACCGCCCACATCCTGATCGGCCACGATGTTCAGCTTGAAAGCCTGGGCAAACTGCGACAAGGCCAAGCGCAGAGGCGCACCCTGTGCCTTGAACGAATAGCGCTTGCTGGGCGAAAACGCGTCCTCTACCGCTGCCACGCCGGCATCCTGGCGTTGCGCCATCGGCAGGGGCGGCGGTGGGGTCTTGGGTGCGGGTACAAAATCAAGCGCCTTGGACGGCACGCCTTCAGGGTGGCGGTCCTTGTCAACTGGGCGCAAGGCGGTGCTGTAGCAACCGCTGAGCAGTGAACTCATGGCCAGTACCAAAGCGGTGGTTTTGAGAGCAGGCGCCAGACCGGCGCGCATCAGAGTGGATTGAATCGTGGTTGTCATTTGAATAAATCTCACAGCTTGAGCGTTTCAAGAATTTGCCGAAAATCGCGTAGCCCTTGTGGGCTGCCGCTGGGCATCGTGGGGGCAGCAGAACCTGGGGGCACGCCCAGGGTAATTGGCGCAGGCACGCTGGTGCCGGAGGTTGGCGCTGTCACTGCTACAAAGGGGCGAAAACCTATGCGCTCGGGTTTATCGTTCTTTTTAAGACCGCGCACCACCACGCCATCGGCCGTGATGACCAGCACCTGGTAGCGCTTGTCAAGCAAGTCACCGACAACCACAGTCTGGTTGCCAATGGTGGCCGTGGCGCGCACACTGCCCTGCAAAACCGAGTCGACCACATACAAATCGACCGCTGTGGGTATCTTGGGTCTGGCCACGACCACCGGTTTGGGCAGCGAGGTAAAGCCAAACGCCGCCAGTTCCAGCAGGCCCAGCGGTGGGCGCGGCCCGGCTGGGGCCAGGGCCTCTATGCCCGCTGGCAGGGTGATGGTGGGCACGCTGGGTGCTGGCTGGGGCTTGACCATCTTGGCGGTGAGGCTGCCAGCGCCCCACCAGCCCAGAGCGGCCAGCACCAGCGGCACCGCAGGCAACAGCAATGCGCTTGGGTTCATGGTGTCGTCTTTCGAGAGTTCAAAATCAGCGTGCGGTCACCCTGCAGCGTGATGTGCGCCAGCGTGGGTGGGGTGCCTTTGGCACCGGCGGTGTTTTGCGTCAGGCCTGGCAAGACGGCCGCGCCACCCGCACTTTCTTTGGTGGTTTTCCACTCAAAGCGAAACTGCTTGAGCGAGAAGAAGCCTTGCGGGTCAAACACCTTGCTCAGAATGGGTGGCAGCTCGTACAACTGCTCGGGCGGCAGTGCCACCGTCAAGTCCAGCGGCTCCTGGCGCAAGGCAACATCGGTGCGCACCAATGACATCGCCTTTTGCCAGCGCGCCAAGTCGCCTTGCAAGCGCTTGAAGTCACCCTCGGCCTGGGTGAGCTGCTGGGCATCGGTTTGCGCCTGCTTCAAGTTGGCTTGCGTCACGGTGGCAGCGACGACGCTGGCGGCGAGCGCTGCGCCGATGAGGAGCGCGATGGTTAGGGTTTTTTGGGTGAAGGTTTGCATATTCAATTTTGACCGTTAGTACAAGTAACCCATTGAAAAATAACGGAAACATTTAAAGCAGAGAATCATTTTGAATTTCCAAAATTTAGGGTGACACCGTTCTGGTTGAACCAGACCCAGTCACGGTAAAACTTTGCGCAAGGCCGGAGAAGCTCCTGATTTGGTCCGCCGTACCGCCGCAGCCACTACCGTTAAAGAATGAAATGGAGGTGCTATTGTTGAGACAAACGGGTGCACCCGTTACGCCTGCACTTAAGCTAGTACAACTGATTGATGCGTGGCTGAATGATGTCAGGCCGCTGTTGTTGATCACCGTCACGTTTGTTTGCCCTGCAGAGCAAGCGATGCTGTCGCTGGTACCGGCACAGTCGCGCAATCCTTCACCAGTTGCGCCATGGGATAGGACACCACCTGATCGTCGTAGTGAACGGAGCCTGCTGTCTGCGGCGCGTTGTTGATGCCACGCAGATCGTTCTCGTAGATGCGATTCGCGCTGACTGCGTTCGACAGGTTGGCACTGTGGTCCGTACCGGTGCTGTAGATCACGAATGCAATGGGTGTTGACGTTGCGAACGCGGGTGCAGCGCAACTTGTGTCTTTGCAGGATCGAGGCAACACAGTCGGAACATCGTTAGTTAATAGAACACGGGCTTTCTGACAAAGATTGGTCGTTACTGTCGTGGTGGTGCCTGGCGTATGCACAGAAGGCGTTAATATGGCGCTCGTCAGTTCAGTATTCACGTCCATACAAAACATATTTTCCTTGCCAAAGAAACCCCAGTTATTGACGCCCAGCGAGGCCGGCATGCTGCCATTGGGGCAGGCTGGCGTGCTAGCACCGGGAGCGGGTATGACACCTTTGCTAAGCGCATCACTGATGACCGCCGTTTTCGCCGCTTGCAGCGCCTGCAGATCGGTGAGCTGGGTGGATTGCGTGTGTTTGCTCAGCAGCAGGCGGGGCAACAACACGGCTGCAGCGCCCACCACCAGCATGACGATGACTATGCCGATGACGCCGAAACCACGTTGATGTTGTGATGTCTTCATTGAGCTGTAAAGGTGGTCGGACCTGTGATGAAGACATCCACCCGGCCATCGTTATTGACATCCATAGCACTCGCAGCAGGTACTAACCCACCACTGCCTACAGTCAACGTACTGGCTCTATTGACGCATGCATTGACGGAAACAGTCAGACCTGGCGTCACGGTTTGCGACACCGGCAATGGTGGTGGTAGGATCCCATTAAAGGTATAGGCTACAGCAGCCGTATAGTTATTCGTGATCATTCCAACGTACTTCTGTCCCGGCGCGCAACTCATCGCCTCCTGTGATATCCCCATTTTTTCCCGACAATCCCGCGCAAAACCCGAAAGCGGATAACTCTTGAGCTGATCGTCGTAGTTGCCATGCGAGTTTTCAATGCCGCGGCGGTCGTTTTCGTAGATTCGGTTGTTCACAATGCCGGCAAGCGCCTCATTGTTCTCCTGATTTGGTGCGCGATCGGCACCGGTGCTGATCAGCACAAACGCTGCAGGACTCGAGGCACCACAGGCAGTGGCAGTGTCCTTATGTTCGGTAGATGTGTCCTGGCACATACTTGGACCCGTGCTCCACGCGCCACCGCCGGCAAAACAGTCTGCAGAAGTTCTGATCCTATAGTTGGTAGAGACTGGTGTGCAGTAACCTGAATCTGTTAGCACTTGATTAACTGCCTGGCAAAACGTAACCCTATCACCAGTGGATGCTGTCGTAGAAGCCGTTCCGGTGGCCAGAAACGTTGTGAAAGTGGACTTCAGGGCATCGTTGACATCGAGTCGAAAGGAAGTTGTTGTCGCATCGCCATAAGCACCCCAGTGGTTTACACCAAAAGCAGGCACCACATAGTTCGCCAGCGTCGCGATATTAGAACCTGATGGACGCATCATGCCCACGAAACCCACGCCTGTCGTTTCTGCCAGGACGACTGTGGCCGTGTCGATGCCACCACTGGCATTCATGGTCAGCGGATTGGGTACCCCCCCAAACGTAATCGCGTAATTGATGATGGCCGTCTTGGCATCTTCCAGCGCGATGCGGTCGCGCTCTTCCATGCCGCCGCTGAATTGGCGCAGCAGCAGGGGGGCCAGGCCCATCGTCAGAATGCCAATCACGATAATGACCAGCGTGACTTCAATCAGCGTGAAGCCACGGGTTCTGTTGGGGGTGGTTTTGATCATGATCATGATGTAAGCCTCAATTTGCCGCGCCCAACGAGCCGATCATGGTGTACAACGGGCCGAGCACGGCCAGCACGAAGAAGGCGAAGATGCCACCCAAGAAGATGACCAAAATCGGCTCTAACAGTTTGCTCATCACCTCAACCCGGGCGTTGACCTGGTTGATAAAAATGGTCGCCAAGCGGGCCAGTTGCGCATCTAGCGTACCGGTGTCTTCGCCCACGGCCACAATGCGCAGCGCCAGCATCTCGAAAATTCGGGTATTGGTCAGCGCCACGCTTAGCCGGTTACCAATGCGCAACTCGCCTTCCACGCCCTTGGTGCGGTGCAAAAAGTAAGTGTTGGTGAGCGACAGGCGCAAGGTGCCCAGCGCCTCGGTAATCACCACGCCCGATTTGTACATGAGCGCCAAATACTGAAAATAATAGGCCTGGTTGGCCAGTGCCACCATGGGGCCAATGATGGGCAGGTGCCAACCCAGGCGGTCGGTTTCAAGCCGGAACCGGTCAGAGATTTGGCGGCCCATCAAAATGCTGATGGGTATCGCCGCAAGCACAAGGGCCACGGCCCACCACCACACCACCATGAAGGCGGCCAGGTCCATCAAGAAGATGGTCTCGGGT
>JBBQLQ010000125.1:0-9970 GCA_038328055.1 Burkholderiales bacterium | reverse complement strand
ACCAGCGGGCAAGACCTGGAGGTGTCGGTGGCGATCAAGCCCACCAGCTCGATCTTGACCCCGCGCGAGTCGATTGACATGGCCGGGCACAGTACCGAAGTAGTGACCAAGGGCCGCCACGACCCGTGCGTGGGCATTCGCGCCACGCCGATTCTAGAGGCCATGCTGGCGCTGGTGGTGATGGACCACGCGCTGCGCCAGCGCGCCCAGTGCGGCGATGTGCAACCCAGCTTGTCTCCGATTGCCGGGCACGCTTGAATTTATAAGAAATAGACCTCTAGCCCATATAGAGCATGCGTAAGCAGCTACTGTATTGATAGTGTATTGCAGACGCTCAAACGCGTCACAAAGGATCTGCTTGACCATGAAAACTCCTGAACTGCTGGCTCCGGCCGGCTCTTTGAAGATGCTGGAGACCGCGCTGGCCTTTGGTGCCAACGCCATCTACGCCGGTCAGCCGCGCTACTCATTGCGCGTGCGCAACAACGACTTTGGCGACATTGAGGTCCTCAAGCAAGGCATTGACACGGCGCATGCCAAAGGGGCCAAGTTCTTTCTGGTTTCCAACATCTTTCCGCACGGCAACAAGATCAAAAGTTACGTGCAAAACATGGCCCCGGTGATCGCCTTGAAGCCCGATGCCATGATCATGTCCGACCCCGGCCTGATCATGATGGTGCGCGAGACCTGGCCCGAGATGGAAATCCATTTGTCGGTGCAGGCCAACACGGTCAATGCGGCGGCGGTGCGCTTCTGGAAAACGGTAGGCATCAGCCGGGTAATTTTGTCGCGCGAGTTGTCACTTGATCAAGTCGAGCAGATTCGCCAGGATTGCCCCGACACCGAACTCGAAGTGTTTGTGCACGGCGCGCTGTGCATTGCTTATTCAGGCCGCTGTCTGCTGTCAGGCTATTTCAACCACCGCGATGCCAATCAGGGCAGTTGCACCAATTCGTGCCGCTGGGATTACAAGACGCAAGCCGGTGTGGTCGATGCCTCGGGCGACATCCTGACCCGCGAGGCGGCGCAGGCGCGTGAGCGTGGTGACCTGGCCCGCTCAAATGCGCCAGATGACGACCAAGAGGATGAGCAGATCCTGCACCGGGCTGGCGCTGCCGATCAGGTCTACATGATCGAAGAAAGCCAACGCGCGGGCAGCTACATGCCGATCGAAGAAGACGAGCACGGCACCTACGTGATGAATTCCAAAGACCTGCGTGCCATCGAGCACGTCAAACGGTTGGTAGAAATCGGTGTTGATTCGCTCAAGATCGAAGGCCGCACCAAAAGCCCGTATTACGTGGCGCGCACAGTGCAAAGCTACCGCCGCGCCATTGACGATGCGGTGGCTGGCCGTGAGCTCAATCCGACTTTGCTGGGCCAGCTTGAAGGCCTGGCCAATCGGGGCTATACCAGCGGTTTTTTCCAGCGCCACACGCCTGAAGCAACGCAAAATTACCTGCGCGGCTATTCCGAGTCGGGCCGCAGCCTGTATGTGGGTGATGTGCTCGAATTCGACGCAGCGCGCGGCCTGGCTAAAGTCAATGTACGAAACCGCTTTGCGGTGGGCGATTGGCTGGAAATCATCCACCCTGGCGGCAATGTCGATGTGCAACTCACCCGCATGGAAAACGCGGACGTGCAAGCCATCACGGTGGCACCCGGCAGCGGCCACACGGTCTGGCTGCCCTTGCCCGCAAGCGCCGTGGGTGCCTTTGTGGCACGCTATGTGAACGCACCCGAGACGCAAGCCGAGTCGGTTTGACAGTGATCTTGCGGCGACCAGCATGACCGAGCCCCTGCATATTCCCGAAGACGAGGTGGTCCTGACGGCCATCCGGGCCCAGGGTGCGGGCGGGCAAAACGTCAACAAAGTCTCCAGCGCCATCCATTTGCGTTTTGACATTCCCGCTTGCAGCTTGCCTGGCGATGTCAAAGAACGGCTACTGGCATTGAACGACAACCGCATCAGCAAAGACGGTGTGCTGGTGATGAAGGCGCAGCAGCACCGCACCCAGGAAATGAACCGTTTTGATGCGCTGATTCGCCTGCATGAGCTGGTCAACAGCGTGGCAGTGCCGCCGACGCCCAGAAAGCCAACCAAACCGACCCGCGCCTCAAAAAAACGCGTGCGTGAGGCCAAGTCGCAGCGCTCCGGTATCAAAGCCCAGCGCGCGCGGGTGCAGCATGACAGCTGACACCGTCCATCGGTCAGCGTTGATTCAGATCGCTGAAATTGTCCGCCTTGAAGCGTCTTTTTTTCTGCGTTACCCCAGACTGCTGCTGGCGGCGGCGGCCGTGGTGCTGATCCCGGCGCTGTATCTGGTGATTTACCTCGCCAGCGTCTGGGACCCCTCTGCGCACACGGCGGCCTTGCCGGTGGCGCTGGTCAATCTGGACCAGGGACTGGAATACCGCGGGCAGGCCTTCAACGTGGGGCGTGACCTGGTCGCGCGGCTCAAGGCCAAGCCAACATTTGGTTTTGTGAACTACACCGATGAGCCCGCGGCGCGCAGTGCGGTGCGTCAGGGTGCGCTGGCCTTTGCGCTGGTTGTGCCGGCTGATTTCAGCTCCAACGCCATTCCAGGGGCGGCGGCGGGTGCCGGCAAACTGGTGGTTTTTACCTCTGAGGGCAACAGCTACCCCAGCGCTGCACTGGCCAGGCGCTTTGCCGAGGATTTGGGGCGTGAGGTCAATCAGAGTCTGAATGAGCAGCGCTGGTCGCTGGTGCTGTCAGACGCGGCCGGCAGCCAGCGCAGCATTGAGCGTCTGCACAGCGGCGTGACCCAATTGCGCTTGGGTGCCACCGAGTTGGCCAGTGGCGCGGAGCAGGCATCCAAGGGAGCGGGCACGTTCTCGGGCGCTGCTGACAAGTTGAATCAGGGGGTTGGCCAGTTGACAGCGGGCACCAAAGAATTAAGCGCAGGTGTGCGCGGCATGTTTGCCCAACGGCCCCGCAATTCGGACTTGCGCCGACTTGATGAGGGCGCGCAGGCGCTGGTGGACGGGCATGAGGAACTGGGCCGGGGCTTGAGCCAGCTGCAACAGGGCTCGCTGCAATTGCAAACCGGTGTGGCCGGGTTTCGCGAGCAGGCCAATGACAGCCTGTTTGTGGCGACCCAGGTCAAAGCAGGGCTTGACCAGATGGGGCAGGGCATCACCGGTCTGGAAGCCGGGCTGATAAGTGCGGGCGCTGCGCAACAAAAGTTGACCGAAGGCGCAATCCAGCTCAACACCGGCGTGGGCACCCTGACCACTGGTTTGCGTGGCCTCAATGCGGGCTTGCTCAACATGGTGACGCAGTTGCCCGAGGACATCCGTCTGGATGAACTCATGCATGGGGCGGGCAGTTTGTCCAATGGTGCAGTGGCGTTGAAGGATGTCTCGAAAAAAGTGTCTGGCGCAGCCCAGCACCTGGCTGGTGGCCTGGAATTGTTGCAAGACGCGTTACCGGCCAATTTAAAGCCGCTGGACGGCAACGCCGAGGGCTTGGCCCATTCGGTACAGCCGGCGATCGAAGTGGCAGCACCGGTGCAAAACAACGGCAGTGGGTTTGCACCCAACATCATCCCGGGTGCGCTCTGGCTCGGGGCCAGCCTGGCGGCGTTTCTGTTTCACCTGCGCACCTTGCCGCGCTGGGCCGCCCGTGCCTCGCAACCCGCCAGACTGCTTGGAAAAGTCGTGTTACCGATGGGTCTTGTTTTGCTGCAGGCCTTGCTGGTGTGGCTGAGCGTGCTGTTTATTCTGGAAATAAGGGTGCTCAATGCCGCTGTCCTGGCACTCACCTTGTGCGTGGCATCGGGCACTTTTTTGCTGATTGTGGTGGCGTTGACCCGCACCTTGGGCGATGCCGGAAAAGCGCTGGCACTGGTGCTCTTGGCGGTGCAGTTGTCCTCATCGGGGGGTGTTTTGCCAGTCGAGCTCAGTGGTGGCTTGTTCGCGCAAATCAGCCCGTATTTGCCGATTACCTGGGTCGTCCAAGCCCTCAAGGCCAGCCTGTTTGGGGCCTATGAGGCCAACTGGCAGCACGCGCTGCAACTGGTGGCGCTGGCGGGTGCCGTGGCGGCGGCGGTGGCCACTTTCATAGGACGCTGGCGCTTCGTCAAACCCTCGGCCTTGCGCCCAGTACTGGATATATAAAAAATGGCTATTCAATGGTTTCCCGGGCACATGCATTTGACGCAAAAGGCCATCTCAGAGCGTATTAAAAATATTGACGTGGTGATTGAGTTGCTTGACGCACGCCTGCCCGGTTCCAGTGCCAACCCGATGCTGGCTGCTCTCACCCAGGGCAGGCCTGCGCTCAAGGTGCTCAACAAGCAAGACCTGGCCGACCCGGCCCGCACTGCGCTGTGGCTGGCGCACTACAACGCGCTGCCCGGCACCCGCGCCATTGCGCTCGATGCCAGCATGACGGCCCCGGCCAAGGCGCTGATAGCCGCCTGCCATGAGTTGGCACCCAATCGTGGCGGCATGGTCAAACCGATGCGGGTGCTGATTTGCGGCATTCCCAATGTCGGCAAGTCGACCCTGATCAACACGCTGGCGGCCAAACGTGCTGCCAAGACCGGTGACGAAGCCGGCGTCACCAAGCTGGAGCAGCGCATTGCCATTGCGCCAGATTTTTATTTGTACGACACGCCCGGCCTGCTGTGGCCGCGCATCATCGTGGCCAAAAGCGGCTACAACCTGGCTGCCAGCGGTGCTGTCGGGCGCAATGCGTTTGACGAACAAGAGGTGGCGCTGGAGCTGCTCGACTACCTGCGAGTGCACTACCCGCAGTTGCTGGAGGCGCGCTTTAAAGTCGAAGGGGCGCCCGCGCTGACCGATGAAGAACTGCTTGAGGCGATTGGTCGCAAACGGGGCGCGATCCGCAGTGGTCAGCAAATTGACATGCAAAAGGCCGCCGAAATTGCGATTTACGACTTTCGCTCTGCGGTGCTTGGGCGCATCACACTCGAAACCCCTGAAGAATTTGCGCTGTGGCTGGCAGCAGGGCAAACGCTGGATGCCGAGCGTCAGGTCAAAAAAGACGCAATTGAGCTGGATCGCAAAATCAGGTTTAAAAAAATTCCAAAGCCGGACCTGCGAAAGTAGCTGGGCCTGCCGGTCAGCTGCCCGGGCGCAGCACCACATCCGAACAGGGGTACGCCACGCAGGGCAGCACGTAACCCTCGACTTTTTCTTCAGCACTCAAGCCTGGCCAGTCCATTTCATAGCGCACCAAGCCGGATTCCAGCTGCGAAAAACAGGTGCGGCAAGTGCCATTGCGGCATGAACTGGGCCAGTCGATGCCACCCATTTCCATCGATACCAGCAAGGGCTCCTGGGGCCAGGCATCAAACTGCTGGACGTAGGGCTCGGTTTTTCCGATAAAAAATGGCGGTGTATCCTTGGGGTTCATGGCGCAATTGTATGAAGAATAAAATAGACCTGTAGCCCAGTACGATATTGCCTGAGTAGCTATAAAATAAATAGCATTTTTAAACGTTGGATTTTGAATTGAGTAATGTAATGCACTTGAATTTATCTGTTTGCCCTGACAAGCATGACCCTAGCCCACTGGTGCTCTACCACGGCCGCAACTGCCCAGACGGTTTTGCCGCCGCCTTGGCGGCCTGGCTTTATTACGATGGCAAGTGCGAGTTTCAGGCGCTCGATCATGGTGACATCAAATCGGTTGATGACCTGCCAGCGCTTAGTGGGCGTGTGGTCTACATTCTGGATTTTTCGTTTGCCGAGCTCATCCTGCGCGCAATAGACGAGCGTGCCGCCAAACTGGTCATGCTGGACCACCATATGAGTGCGGCTGAAAAATTGACCGGTTTCAAATGCCGCTGTGGTGTCGTGCACTTTGACATGAAAAAATCCGGCGCGCGTCTGGCCTGGGAGTTTTTTCACCCTAAAACGCCCGTGCCTGATCTGGTGCGCTTTGTGGAAGACCGCGATATCTGGGTTTGGCAGTACCCGCAGAGCGCCGGGTTTTTGTCGGCGCTGGACATGGAGCCCTTTGACTTTGCGCGCTGGAAGGCCATCGCCGACTTTGATGCGGCACAAATGGCCAGCTACATCGAACGCGGTTGCGCCATGGATGATAAGTTCAAAAAACTTGCCGAGTTGGTTGCCGAGAGCGCGCAGCCGCTGGTCTTCAATGGTGTAGCGGGCTTGATGGTTAACGCGCCCGGCGTTTTTCACAGCCTGGTGGGTGACATGTTGAGCCTCAAGTCAGGAACATTTGCGCTGATGTGGTCGGTAGACAAGAACGCGGTAGTCAAGTGTGGTCTGCGCTCCAGGTCGGGATTTAACTGCATCCCGTTGGCCGAAAGTATGCACGGTGGCGGTCACGCACAGGCCTGCGGCTTCAAAATGCCCGTTCAGCGCCTGCCAGAGTTGTTGGCCGGTACGCTGACCGCAGATTCAGCGGCTTAGGTTTTTCAGGCAGCTGCGCATCGCGGGTGCTGCGCAGCCTGCTGTCATCAGTCCAGGCCCAGCAATTGGGCCAGCGCTGCGGTTTCCATGGCACCCGCATTGCTCACCACTTGGCCGGTGCGGGGATTTTTGGCCAGAATGAAAGGCACCGAGTCAGCGCCCAGCGTGCTGAGCAGTTTGGTGTTGGCCTTGATGGCCAGTACCAGGTCGGCCGGGACGCTGCTAGGTGCGGCCATGCCGCCTTTGCCCGATAACAAAGATTCTTCGTGTGCCGTCATGGTTTCGACCGGGTTGACGGCTTGCAACAGCGCTGCCGCCTGCGGCAGACTTTTTTCCGGGTTGAAAGCGACGGGAATCCAGACAAATTTCACCCGGTTGTGCAGCGGAACCGACGATTTCCACAAATGTGCACAGTGCGGGCATTGGGGGTCAAACAGCACATACACCGTTTGGGCGCTCATCAGGGCTCCGACCGAAAACCCCTTGCCGGTCGCAGCCACCGTGTCATAGCTGGAGGTACTGACACCTGCGGCCACGGCGGGTGCGGGTGCCTCTGTTTTTGAGCAGGCGCTAAGGCTAAGGGCCAGTGCGGTAACCAGCGAGAGCGACAAGTTTGCAGTTTTCAATCGGGCTCCTTGGAGGGTAATTAGGGGTGGAGCCGATTTTGACAGAGAAGCATCATCCGGCGAGTGATAAGGCGTTTTGCGTCCACTGGCGCGCGTAGCATCGATAATGCTGGGTTTCCCACCACAGATTGCATCAGACCCATGGCTCAATACGTATTTTCAATGAACCGTGTCGGCAAGATCGTGCCACCCAAACGGCATATTCTGAAAGACATCTCGCTCAGCTTTTTCCCGGGTGCCAAGATTGGCGTGCTCGGCACCAACGGCTCGGGCAAATCCACTTTGCTGCGGATCATGGCCGGGCTGGACAAGGACATCGAGGGCGAAGCGATTCCCATGCCGGGACTGAACATCGGCTATTTGCCTCAAGAGCCGCAGCTAGACCCCACCCAGACCGTGCGTGAAAGCGTTGAGGCGGCCATGGGCAAGGTGTTTTCCGCCAAGGCTCGGCTGGAGGAAGTTTATGTGGCTTATGGCGACGAAGATGCCGACTTTGACGCGCTGGCCGCCGAGCAGGCCGAGTTGGAGGCGATCATCGCCACCGCCGGGACTGACACCGAGCACCAGCTTGAAATTGCCGCCGACGCATTGCGTCTGCCGCCATGGGATGCCGTCATTGGCGTGCTGTCGGGTGGTGAAAAGCGCCGCGTGGCCTTGTGCCGCCTGCTGCTGAGCCACCCTGACATGCTGCTGCTGGACGAGCCGACCAATCACTTGGATGCCGAATCGGTAGACTGGCTGGAGCAGTTTTTGCAGCGTTACTCGGGCACCGTGGTGGCCATCACCCATGACCGTTACTTTTTGGACAATGCGGCCGAATGGATTCTGGAACTCGACCGCGGCAACGGCATTCCGTACAAGGGTAATTACAGCTCGTGGCTGGAACAAAAGCAGGCGCGTCTGGAGTCTGAGAAAAAGGGCGAAGAATCCCGCGCCAAGGCTTTGAAGAAAGAACTGGAATGGTCCCGCCAGAATCCCAAGGCACGCCAGGCCAAGAGCAAGGCTCGGTTGGCCCGCTTTGAGGAACTGTCTGACTTTGAATACCAGAAGCGCAACGAAACCAACGAAATTTTCATCCCGGTAGCCGATCGTCTGGGCCAGGAAGTCATTGAATTTGTCAATGTCACCAAGTCGTTTGGCGACCGCGTCCTGATTGATAACCTGAGCTTCAAGGTGCCACCGGGTGCCATCGTCGGCATCATTGGCCCCAACGGTGCCGGCAAGTCCACCTTGTTCAAGATGATTGCTGGTCGTGAGAAGCCTGATTCGGGCGAGGTCAAGATTGGCTCGACCGTCAAAATGGCCTTTGTTGACCAGAATCGTGACGATCTGAGCGACGAAAAGACCGTCTGGGAAGATGTCTCAGGCGGCCTGGACATGCTCAACATCGGCAAGTTCACTATGGCCAGTCGCGCGTATTGCGGGCGCTTCAACTTCAACGGGGCTGACCAGCAAAAACGCGTTGGCATGCTCTCAGGGGGTGAGCGAGGCCGCCTGCATCTAGCCAAAACGCTGATTGCCGGTGGCAATGTGCTGATGCTCGATGAGCCGTCCAACGATCTGGACGTGGAAACCTTGCGCGCGCTGGAAGATGCGTTGCTGGAATTTGCCGGCTCCATCATGGTCATCAGCCACGACCGCTGGTTTCTGGATCGCATTGCCACGCACATTCTGGCTTGCGAGGGCGACAGCCAGTGGTTCTTCTATGACGGCAATTACCAGGAATACGAAGCTGACAAGAAGAAACGCCTGGGCGAAGAGGGTGCCAAACCGCACCGCATGCGTTTCAAGGCCCTGAAGTAGCCTTCAATTTCTGCCGTACCCCTTCAATGTGGGTGCGCAGCGCATACAACTCATCGGCATACGACAGTGGGACGGTGATTTTGCCGACCCGCTCTTCAAGTTGTTCGAGCTCCTGGATCAATTCCTGAATGCTTTCGTTGTGATCAGTGGCGCGCTCTTCAATCTGGCGCAGTTGTCCGTACCAGCGAAACACACGTGAGCGGATTCTGAATTCATACAGTGGCGGCACGATGCGGCTCAGCGGCAGCAGCACCGCCAAAATAATCCCCAGCGCCAGCCACATGCGCTCGATCAGGTTGGCGTAGGCAAACGGCAGGTAGCGCTGCAACAGCGGCGTGCCGTTGCGAATGGCGCGCTGGGCCTCGTCGGATACCGCAAATTCGGTATGTTCGATATTTGGAAAATCGTGCAAACGGCTAAACCAGCCGGCCTGCCCGTGCAGCGTTAACGCAGTTTGTGAAAACAGTTGCAGGATGGCCGGATGCACCTTGGGGCCGGCCAGCAACGTGGTGGTGGTGGCCACCAGCCGCACATCCTGCTTGGGCACATCGCTGGCCAGATCAACCACACCGCGCGGCAAAATCACAGGTGTCAAAAATGAAAATCGCCGTGAATAGGCTTCACTTTGGGCAAAATTTATCAAGCGCACGCCAGGCGTTTGCAACAGCATTTGCACCATGGAGGACTCGGGTGCAGAGGCAAACAACAGTGCCTCTAGGTCTCCGTTGATGAAGGCCACGGTAGCTGGCGTTTGCGACAAGCGACTGAGCTTGAGCGTGCTTTCCTCCATGCGGTTGAGCTCAAACAATTGGCTCATCAGCCGTGGTACGCCACTGCCGGTGGTGCCCACATTCATGCGCAAGTTTTTGAAGTCAGACAGTGCGCTCAGCGGTGCTGGGCTACGGTAAAACAACCACAAGGGCTCAACGAACAGACTGCCCAGCGACACCAGCAGCGACTTTTTCTCCAAGTTCAGACTTCCTGATGCGTATAGGCACAGTTTGCTTTTTTCAGGAATAGGACTGGCACTTGTAGGAGCGGCGGCAGCCGCGAATTCGGGCTTGCCAGCCCTCCCACAAAGTCACAACCAGGCTTTCACCATGCTACATGGA
>JBBQLQ010000124.1:0-9979 GCA_038328055.1 Burkholderiales bacterium | reverse complement strand
AGGGCTTCTTCGTAAGTCATTGATATCAATAACTAATTTGGCGGAGCGGACGGGACTCGAACCCGCGACCCCCGGCGTGACAGGCCGGTATTCTAACCAACTGAACTACCACTCCTGGTAGCTAACGTTTACTCTTTCGAGCCAAGTCATCTGCCTTTTGACGGGCAAACCGTTAACGACTTGCACCATTTTATCTTTCGATAAACTGGCGACCCCACGGGGATTCGAACCCCGGTACCTACCGTGAAAGGGTAGTGTCCTAGGCCTCTAGACGATGGGGTCAAAACCTATTGGACTTCCGCCTCATTTTGGAAACTTGGTGGAGGTAAGCGGGATCGAACCGCTGACCTCTTGCATGCCATGCAAGCGCTCTCCCAGCTGAGCTATACCCCCTGAACCACAACACAACTTTTGCAAGCTGTTCGTAATTTCCAAGCCTCAAATTATAGCGCGAAATTTATGCTGCTTTTAATCTTGCAATGACTTTTTCACGATTAAACAGTTCCAGCATGGCATCCAGCGATGGCGTATGCGCACTTCCCGCCACCAAAACACGCACTGGCATAGCCAACTGCGGCATTTTCAGCGAACCCGCCACCAGCACCTCTTTGATGGCAGCGGCAATGCTGGCTTTGTCCCAAGCGCACACCGCAAGCTTTTCAGCGAGAAGTGCCAGTGCTGGTTTGACCGCATCAGTGACATGCTGAGCGACCTCGGCCTGAGCGGGATGCACGTCAGCGTAAAACACGGCAGCCCAATCCGCCAGCACCACCGTGGTGTCGCAACGGTCTTTGAACAGTGCGCATATTTTTGACAAGCGATCGTCTGCCGTGATGCCGCGCTTGTGCAACTGCGCCTGCACTAACGGGGCCAGCACCTCATTGGCCGTAATTTTGATGTGCTGCGCATTGACCCAGCGCAGCTTGGCTTCGTCAAACTGTGCAGCGCTCTTGCCCAGGTGCTCCAGGTTGAACCACTGCAAAAATTGCTCACGGCTGAATATCTCATCATCGCCATGGCTCCAGCCCAGGCGTGCCAGATAGTTCACCATGGCATCGGGCAAATAGCCTTCTTCGCGGTATTGCGTCACCGGCTTGGCACCGTTGCGCTTGCTCATCTTCTCGCCCTGCTCATTGAGCACGGTGGGCAGATGCGCGTAGACCGGCGGCTCTTTGCCCAAGGCTTTGAAGATGTTGATCTGGCGCGGTGTGTTGTTGACGTGGTCGTCACCGCGAATCACATGGGTGATGGCCATGTCCATGTCATCCACCACCACACAAAAATTGTAGGTAGGCGTGCCATCGGGTCGGGCAATCACAAGGTCGTCAAGCTCATCGTTGCTGATCTCGATACGGCCCTTGACTTTGTCCTCCCACACCACCGAGCCACTCTGCGGATTTTTGAAACGCAACACCGGCTGCACACCCGCCGGAATGGGCGGCAGCACCTTGCCTTCAGCGGGGCGCCAGGTACCGTCGTAACGCGGCTTTTCTTTGGCGGCAGTTTGACGTTCGCGCAGCGCATCCAGCTCGGCCATGCTCATGAAGCACGGGTAAACGTGGCCGGCCGCCTGCATCTCGGCCAGCACGGCCTTGTAACGGTCTATGCGCTGCATTTGGTAAAACGGGCCCTCGTCGTAGCCCAGACCAAGCCAGCGCATGCTTTCGATGATGACATCGACTGCCGCCTGGGTAGAACGCTCCAGGTCGGTGTCTTCAATGCGCAAGATGAAAGCGCCGCCGGTCGAACGGGCAAACGCCCACGGGTATAGCGCCGAACGGATGTTGCCCAGATGAATAAAGCCGGTGGGCGACGGTGCAAAACGGGTACGGATAGGTATGTTCATATCGGGGAAAAAATCAGAAAGAGGTCAGGCCACGGTCAAGGTCCGCCTGAATATCAAGAATATGCTCAAGGCCCACGGCGACGCGAATCAAACCCTGCCCCACGCCGGCCAGCTGGCGCTGTGCTGGTGTCAGGCGGCCATGCGAGGTGCTGGCCGGATGGGCCAGCAGGGTTTTGGTGTCGCCCAGGTTGGTGCAAAGCGACAGGGTTTGCAAGGTGTCAAGCACATGAAACGCACGTTGGCGGGCCTGCGCATCGTCCGTAGCTTTGACTTCAAAGGACAGCACCGCGCCACCGCAATTAGACTGCTGCGCCATGGCCAGCTGGTGCTGCGGGTGACTGGCCAACCCCGGGTAATGAACCCGTGTAACCGCCGGGTGATCTTGCAACCATAGCGCCAGTGCCAGCGCCCGCATTGACTGCGCCTGCATCCGGATGTCAAGCGTTTCAAGGCCTTTGAGCACCACCCAGGCATTGAACGGTGCCAGCGTCATGCCGCCACTCTTGAGCACCGGCAAGAAGGTATCCGTCACCAAGGTTTCGCTGGCGCACAAAGCCCCCGCCATGACCCGACCCTGGCCGTCCAGGTATTTGGTGCCCGAATGCATGACGATGTCAGCGCCAAACCCTATGGGACGCTGCAAGGCCGGCGTGGCAAAGCAGTTGTCCACGGCCAGCAAGGCACCGGCTTCATGGGCGATGTCAGCCAGGGCGCGAATATCGCAGACCTCGGTCAAAGGGTTGGTTGGTGTTTCGGCAAACAGCAGTCTGGTATTGGGTTTAACGGCTGACTTCCAGGCGTTCACATCAGTCTGCGGCACAAAGGACGACTGCACGCCGAACTTGGCCAGATCAGAGCCAATCAGCTTGATGGTCGAGCCAAACATGGAGTGCGAGCAGATCACATGGTCACCGGCTTTGAGCAAGCCCATGCACATCATCAAAATGGCGGACATGCCCGATGCCGTGGAGATGGCTGCGGGTGCGCCTTCAAGTGCGGCCAGCCGCTGCTCGAAACTGGCCACCGTCGGGTTACCGTAGCGACCATAAGTGAAGCCCTCTTCGTCCCCGGCAAAGCGACTCGCACTGACCTCGGCACTGGGCTGCACGTAGCCGCTGGTCAGGAAAAGCGCCTCAGAGTTCTCCCCGTACTGGCTGCGTGCCACCGCAGTGCGCACCGCAAGCGTATCGCGGTGCAAGTGGTCAGATGGCAATTTTTCGGTCATCGTCGACATCCATCAATTCATTAATCTTCATGGTTTGGCAAGGCCAAACGCGAGTTGTCTTCCTGGTTTTCATCACCACCCACCCGGCTGGCACCCAGTCGTTCGATGTCTTCGGGAGTGATGTCGCCGGTGACATAAACGCCATCAAAACACGACGCATCAAAACCATGGATGGCAGGGTTGAGCGAGCCAATGGCCTTTTTCATGCCCTCCACATCTTGATAGATCAGCGCATCGCAGCCAATGATTTCGCGGATTTGCTCAACCGTGCGGTTGTGTGCCACCAGTTCTTGCGGTGTTGGCATGTCGATGCCATACACATTGGGATAGCGCACCGGCGGTGCTGCGCTGGCCATGTAGACTTTGTTGGCACCGGCATCACGCGCCATTTGGACGATTTCCTTGGAGGTGGTGCCGCGCACGATGGAGTCATCCACCAGCAGCACGTTGCGGCCTTTGAATTCACTGGCAATCACATTGAGCTTTTGGCGCACTGATTTTTTGCGCACTGACTGCCCCGGCATGATGAAGGTGCGACCCACATAGCGGTTTTTTACAAAACCTTCGCGGTACGGCAGACCCAGCAGCTGGGCCAGTTGCGCGGCGCTGGGGCGACTCGATTCGGGGATCGGAATGACCACATCGATCTCATTGGGTGGCACGGTTGAAATCACGCGCTGCGCCAGTGTTGCACCCAGATTCAGGCGCGCCTGGTAAACCGAAATGCCATCCATCACCGAGTCCGGTCGGGCCAGATAAACAAATTCAAAAATACACGGGTGCAGCGCTGGCGTATCGGCACATTGCTGACTCTGAATCGCGCCTTTGAGGTCAATGAAGACTGCCTCGCCGGGTTGCACATCACGCTCGAACTTGTGTGAGGTGCCCTCCAGCGCGACCGATTCACTGGCCAGCATCCAGGTATCTTCACTGCGCCCCAGGCACAGCGGGCGAATACCAAACGGGTCACGAAACGCCAGCACACCGTGGCCGGCAATCAGCGCGATTACCGCGTAAGAGCCGCGAATACGCCGGTGCACCCGGCGCACGGCTTCAAACACATCGGCCGGGGTCAGTGGCAGGCCGCGTGTGGTGGCTTCAATCTCATGCGCCAAGACGTTGAGCAACACTTCAGAATCGCTCTCGGTGTTGATATGGCGATGGTCGGTGTTGAACAGTTCAGCTTTGAGCGCGTGTGCGTTGGTCAGGTTGCCGTTGTGCACCAACACAATGCCAAACGGCGCGTTGACGTAAAACGGCTGCGCCTCCTCATCGCTGAAGGCGTTGCCTGCCGTTGGGTAGCGCACTTGGCCCAGCCCACAATTACCCGGCAGCGAGCGCATATTACGGGTGCGAAACGCGTCACGCACCATGCCGCGGGCCTTGTGCATGAAGAATTTGCGCTCTTGCTGCGTGACGATGCCCGCGGCATCCTGGCCCCGGTGCTGCAACAACAACAAAGCGTCGTAAATCAATTGATTTACCGGCGAACTACTGACAACTCCAACGATTCCACACATGTTTTTCCAATCCGTTCAACGACGTTTCAATCTGATAAAAATCGATCCAGATCCGGCGGCAGCGCCGGCCTGATGCCTTGGAGCGCGGCCTGCGCCACGCCCACACCCATCGAATCCTGCCAGGCAGCGCTGGCTTTCAGGGATGTCAGACCGACCAAGGCAGTAGATAACAACAGCAGCAAAACCCCGCGCGTCAGGCCAAAAATTGCACCCAGCGCCCGATCCACCGGCCGCAAACCCACCGTGGCCATGAGCTTCTTGAATAAGGCTGCCATCAGTCCGCCAGCCATGACTGCGGCGATGAACACCAGCACAAAACCCGCCGCATAGCGCACCATCTCGCTGGAGCCACCCAGGGGCAAGCGCTGCGCCACATCCAGCGCCAGCCACTGGGCCAGCACCAAGGCGGCGATCCAGCTGGCCAGCGACAGCACCTCGTAAACCAGGCCGCGCCAGGCACCGAGCAACATCGACAGCAACAACACGCTTGCAAAAATCCAGTCCAGCGCAGGCATTGGCTACTGGCACTCGGTCACAGCGTCAGCAACGCAGCAGGCAAATTCAATTTTTTGATTTTTTCGGCGGCCTTTTCGGCCTCGGCCTTGGTGGCATAGGGCCCTGCCCGCACCCGAATACGCCGTCCATCTTTGGTTTCAGCTGCCTGGGCGTAAGTCTTCAGGCCCGCGCGCTCAAGCTTGAGGCGCACCTCATGGGCGCGCGCATTGTCGGCAAAGGCCCCCACCTGAACGACAAAGCGGCCAGTGCTGGCAGCGGCTGGCACATCACTCGTCTTGCTGGCCGTGGGCTTGGCATCAGCCGGGTTGGCATCGCTGCTTTTGCCTTCGAGCAGCGCCTGGGCCCGCGTCGCATCCGCGGGCGGACTTGTCTTGCCGGCTTCTTTTGCTGCATTTTTTATAGCTACATTCGCAGTATCTACCTGGGCTAGAGGCTGTTTTTTATCTGAATCGCTGGCGGGTTTCACATCGGCTTTGGGTGCCTCGGCAGTTTCCGTGATGATCGCCTGCGCTGGTGCAGAGATCAGCCCGGCAGGCGCTTGCGCTGCGGCCACTGCAGACGCTGGTGCTGCCGGAATCACCAGCGGCAATGCTTTGGCTTTGTCCGGAATGTCAATCGGTGTGTCCACGGCAATCGGGCGTGGCTGCTTGTCAAACAACAATGGCAAACCGATAACGCCCACCAGCACCAGCACGGTTGCGCCCACCAGACGGTACTTGGCCCGCTGGCGGATGGCCTCGACACTTTGTGGCTGGGCTGGCGCGCTGGGGGCTTCGTCAGCACCCTTGCGAAACTTGAAAAAAGCCATGCTGTTAAGTTTGAAAGTATCAGGAGTTTGGCAGGTGTTTGGCCTGAAGACGCGGCACGCCGTCTTGGAGCACACCACCTACGGTGAAGAACGATCCGCAGACCACGATTCTATCAGCGGGGTCTGCGCCAGCCAGCGCGGCTTGCAGGGCTGATTCGGGGTCTGGGAAGCTGGCGGCGCTGGCATCCTTGCGGCTGTTATTGGCTTGCCAGAGCTGCAGCAAATCAGTGGCTTTGGCCGCCCTTGGCGTCGGCAAATCGGTGAAATACCATTTGTCAACAATCGGGCCCAACCTGACCAGCATGGCAGCCAGGTCTTTGTCGGCCATGGCACCAAACACGGCATGCGTGGTCGGGAAAAACCCCATGGCATCCAGATTGACCGCCAGCGCGGCGGCAGCATGCGGGTTGTGCGCCACATCCAGCACCAGCGTGGGCTGGCCGGGCACGATTTGAAAACGCCCCGGCAAGTCAACAAACACCAGCCCGTTGCGCACCGCCTGCGCTGTCACGGGCAGCTTGTCGCGCAGCGCGGTGAGCGCGGCCAGCACGCCACCGGCATTGACCAACTGGTTGGCTCCACGCAAGGCCGGGTAAGCCATGCCGCTGTAGCGCCGCCCGCGGCCAGCCCAGCCCCACTGCTGCTTGTCGCCCGTGACATTGAAATCGGCACCGACACGCCACAGATCAGCGCCGACTTCAAGAGCGCGATCAAGCACGCTTTGCGGGGGCATCGGGTCGCTGACGATGGCTGGCTTGCCGGTGCGCATGATGCCAGCCTTCTCGTAGCCGATGGCTTCACGGTCGTCACCCAAAATGGCCATGTGATCCAGGTCGATGCTGGTGATGATGGCGCAGTCAGGCTCAATGATGTTGACCGCGTCCAGCCGCCCACCCAGACCCACCTCCAGAATCACCACATCCAGCCGCTTGGTCCGCATAATATCCAGAATGGCGAGTGTCGAAAACTCAAAATAGGTCAGTGAGACTTCATCATCATTTTGGCATCTAGCCCTTTCAACACGGGCGAAAGCAGCTACTAATTCTGTAGCATCCACGCTTTCACCATCAAGCCGCAGGCGTTCTTCAAAATGCACCAGATGCGGCGAGGTGTAGACCCCGGTGTGGTAGCCCGCCTCGCGCAAAATGGCTTCGAGCATCATGCAGGTGGAGCCCTTGCCATTGGTGCCCGCCACGGTGATCACCGGGCAGGCAAACGCAATGGCCATGCGCTGCGCCACGCTGCGCACGCGGTCCAGGCCCATGTCGATGGCGGTGGGATGCAACTGCTCGCAGTAGGCGAGCCAGTCGTTGAGGGTTTTATTGTCGTGTGTCATAGCGGGGTGAATTGTCGCGCAGCGCCACGATCGGCCACAAGCGCCACCCGAAATTGCCCATTAATGGCATGATGGTGGCCATGAAAACACCGCACGTCACTCCCATCGTCTACGGCATTCCCAACTGCAGCACCGTCAAAAACGCGCGCCTGTGGCTGACTGAACACGGCGTTGACTATGTATTTCACGACTTCAAAAAACAAGGCGTACCGGCTGACCTGCTGCCCGACTGGCTGACCCAAGTCGGCTGGGAAACCCTGGTCAACCGCAAAGGCACAACCTGGCGAAAATTGGACGATGCCAGCCGCGCCGCCGTGGTGGATGACGCAAGTGCCACGGCCCTGATGCTGGCCCAGCCCAGCGTCATCAAGCGCCCGGTGGCGGTTTGGGCGAGCGGCCAAGTGACCGTCGGCTTCAGCCCCGACAGCTTTGCCGCAAGTCGGCCCTAAAATCCCAGAGCAAACCGTCATTGCGAGGAGCGCAACGACGTGGCAGTCGCAATGACGAAAATAGCACGTCTGAATATTCTGAGTCCCTTCGCTGTTTAACCCGTTTTTATCACCCGACTTATGACCACACCCACCACCCAATTTGACGGTGTCACCGTCGCCACCCAGGCCAGCGTTTACTTTGACGGCAAGTGCATCAGCTATCGGCTAACCCTGGCCGATGGCAGCAAAAAATCAGTCGGTGTGGTGCTGCCCGCCACCCTGACCTTCAACACCGGCGCGCCTGAAATCATGGAATGCGTAGCGGGTGGCTGCGAGTACAAACTCAAAGGCTCCGATGCCTGGCTCACGTCTGGCCCCGGTGACAAGTTCAGCATTGCGGGCAATTCGAGCTTTGACATCCGCGTCACTGAGCCATACCACTACATCTGCCACTTCGGCTGATGGTTGGATGACGGGCTAAAAAATGCCACAGCGTCGTTGCGCCGCCTTGCCGTACACAGGCGTACTGTCTGCGGCGGCGCGCCTAGCTGGGACAATTTTTAGCCCGTCCGAGACGTTTTTTGAATATTTCTATTAATAGCTATTCACGCTTATTCCATAAGGGCTAGAGGCACTTTTTATGTCAAATACTATTCTCCAAAACATCCCCGTCGGTCAAAAAGTTGGTATTGCGTTTTCTGGTGGTCTTGACACCAGCGCCGCCCTGCACTGGATGAAGCTCAAGGGTGCCCTGCCCTATGCCTACACCGCCAACCTGGGCCAGCCTGACGAATCAGACTATGACGATATTCCCCGCAAGGCGATGGAATACGGCGCTGAAAAAGCCCGCCTGATCGACTGCCGCCCGCAATTGGCCGCTGAAGGCATCGCCGCCCTGCAAAGCGGTGCCTTTCACATCAGCACCGCCGGCGTGACCTACTTCAACACCACGCCGCTGGGCCGCGCGGTGACCGGCACCATGCTGGTCTCAAGCATGAAGCAAGACGACGTCAACATCTGGGGCGACGGCAGCACTTTCAAGGGCAACGACATCGAGCGCTTTTACCGCTACGGTCTGCTGACCAACCCGGCTTTGAAAATTTACAAGCCCTGGCTGGATCAGGCCTTCATCGACGAACTCGGTGGCCGCGCCGAGATGAGCGCCTTCATGACCGCGCACGGCTTTGGTTACAAGATGTCAGCTGAAAAAGCCTATTCGACCGACTCCAACATGCTGGGTGCCACGCACGAAGCCAAAGACCTGGAGTTTTTGAGCAGCGGCATCAAGATCGTCAACCCCATCATGGGCGTGCCGTTCTGGAAAGACGACTGTGTGGTGAAAGCCGAAGAAGTCTCGGTGCGCTTTGAAGAAGGCCGCCCAGTGGCCTTGAACGGCGTGGAATACCCGGATCTGGTGAGCCTGATTCTGGAAGCCAACCGTATTGGCGGGCGCCACGGCCTCGGTATGAGCGACCAGATCGAAAACCGCATCATCGAAGCCAAGAGCCGTGGCATCTACGAAGCCCCCGGCCTGGCGCTGCTGTTCATTGCCTACGAACGTCTGGTCACCGGCATTCACAACGAAGACACCATCGAGCAATACCGCGACAACGGGCGCAAACTCGGCCGCCTGCTGTACCAGGGCCGCTGGTTTGACAGCCAGGCCATCATGCTGAGGGAGACCGCCCAGCGCTGGGTGGCGCGTGCCGTCACCGGCACCGTCACGCTGGAATTGCGCCGTGGTAACGACTACTCGTTGCTCAACACCGAGTCGCCCAACCTCACCTATGCGCCCGAGCGTTTGAGCATGGAAAAAGTCGACGATGCGCCCTTCAGCCCGCTGGACCGCATCGGCCAGCTCACCATGCGCAATCTGGACATCGTGGACACCCGCGCCAAGCTGGGCATTTACGCCAAGGCGGGCTTGTTGTCGCTGGGTGCCGGTGGGGATTTTTTGAGCTTGAACAATGACAGCAAAAAGTAAGTCGAGCAGATTGGCCCTCGCGGCTCAATCTGCTTCTTCTCTTTACTTGAATCCCCGTCATCAGCCACTGTGAAAATAGTTTGCAATCCTGTCCACGGGTTCACATTGGAGGTTTCATGAACACAGTCACCCTTGATCCGCGCGTATCCGAATTCGAAACCGATGAACAAGCGGCGAGTTATGACCTTTGGTTTCAGGCCAAGGTGCAAGCCTGGTTGTGACTTTGTGGGAGGGCTGGCAAGCCCGAATTCTTTGTGGGAGGGCTGGCAAGCCCGAATTCGCGGCTGCCGCCGCTCCTACAAGTGCCAGTCCT
>JBBQLQ010000123.1:0-10011 GCA_038328055.1 Burkholderiales bacterium | reverse complement strand
ATCCGGCAGGATCACCACCATGCGCTTCTCATCCGCGGGCTTGTGCATCAGGCGCATCAGCGGGTGCGTATCGGCGTTGATCGTCAGCATCGTGTAGCTGAACAGCAGTTCGCCATTGGGTAGCTTCCACGACGACCACAGACCGGCGATACCCATCGGTACGCCATCAGCACGGGCGATGCGCGTCGGTATCGCCTTGCCGCTGCGCCAGTCGGGCTCGAAGATCGCATCGGCCGGAATGATGCAGTGTTGCGGCTTCAACCAGGCTTCGCGAAAGCTGTGTTTGCTGACCACAGTCTCGCTTCGGACGTTGTAGTTGTAGCGGGTTGCCCTGATATCGGCTGACCAGGTCGGTATCAAGCCAAACAGGCCGGGCAGGGCTTCTCGCTCTGGCACGGCAGCATCACCGACATCGGCGTGCGAGTGGCGGCGAATGAAGGTGCCTCCATACCCCGGCCACATGTCGTGCTTGCCCAGATCGGCAGGCGGCTGCACGCCGAACGCTCGGAGGTAGCGTTCTCGTTCTTTGATGCCTTGATAGTGACTGCACATGGGCAGCATCGTATCAATCAACGTCAAGCTGGCCTCGCTTGGGGGCATGGGCTGTGCGCGTGGGTGTGTGTGCATGGCGCTGTGCCTGGCAGCGGTGGCGCTCCTTGGTCGCCTTGGTCGCCTGGGGCGCGTGGTCGATCAAGTCATTTTTATTTGATCGTCACCACTGGCTGCTGTGCAGGATGTTAGGGTTCCCTCCTGGGCCAGAAGCAATTCAATAAGGGGCATACCCGGTCTTTGCTCAGATACCCCTATATTGGTGCCACGCAGCCGTGTCTAAACGGTTTCACCGAAAAAGCCTGAGGTGCCCACAGACGAAAAAACAATCGCCTCTGCAAAAGATAATCCGGATGCGGTGGGCCTTTTATCTGGACGATTCCTAAATTTTTCGAGACCAAAAAAATCCTAAAAATTCGCCCACTTACCGATTGACCACTTTACACCGGCTGTACCATAGATGATCGAATGGGAGGAGCTGAGCAATGGCTGATCAAACAGCAAAGCAGGGCAGCAATGCCACCAACACACTCAAGCGCGGCGCTGAATCCGCGGCCAACGGCATCTATCAAGTCACCAGCTTTGTCGCCCGCAACGATGGCCGTGTCGCTGATGGCGCTCAAGCCGTCACCCGATTGGTCGGCTCCGGTCTGGACAAGGTCGGCGATGGCCTGTCGGTTGCCGCAAAACGTGCCAGCAGCGCATTACATGGCAACGCCAGCCGCGCCGGTGACGCAGTGCGCGGCGCCATCGTGGGCACCGGCCCGGTGAGTGGTTTGCGCAGGGCTGCGGGCGGCCTGGGTTGGATTGCTGCCAAGGCGCTGACCCATACCGCCGGACTGGTGGCTGATGCGGTCAACATCGTCGGTAAAACCGGCACACTTGCCGGACGAATCACCGACAGGTCGGCTCCAGCCCTGGGTGGTGCGGTCGGCGGCGTGGTTCGTGGCGCTGCTGAAATGGCCTCAAATGCGGTGGATGCAGCAGCCCTGTCAGACACCCGTATCGAGGCCATGCGGATTCAATTACGCGAGCTGGGGCAGGTGGCGCTAAAACGCTCGGAAAGCCGCCTTGCGGCCATTAAATCAGCCCAAAAGCGCAGGCGCAAAGACGAGTTACTGGACCTGTTGGTGGTGAGTGGCGTGACCCTGGCGCAGGTGCTGCGTGACCCGGGCAACGTGCCCGCCAATGTTGAAAAGGCCTTTGACCTCGCCTACCCCGGATTGACCCTAACGGAGTCATTTTCTGATGCTGTCAACCGCATGTCGAGCGACGAACTGGTGGGGTTGGTGTCTGGGGTCAAGGGCAAGCTGTTCGAGTTGGAGTTAATAGATCACCTGAACAACGGTGGACTACCGGACGGCTTTCATGCAGGGCTGGCCGAGTCGGCCACACAGCCTGGCTGGGACATCCAGATCACCGATGCGCAAGGGCAGGTCAGCGAGCAGCTGCAGGCCAAGGCCACAGAGTCTGCGCAGTATGTCCAGGAAGCGCTGAACCGTTACCCCGACATCGACGTGACCACCACCACCGAGGTACACGCCCAGCTGCTGGCCATGGGTCTGGCGCAGGATGTGTACAACAGTGGCATCAGTGAGGCGGTGTTGCAGGCCAAGGTGGAAGCTGCTTCACAGGCGGGCGGCGCCTTTGATGCCAGTGACTTGGTGTCGTCATCGCTGGGGCTGGCTGTCATTGCCTTGTCGGTGTTCATGAACAAGGGAGATGCAACGCTGCGGGAAAAAGGTGCCGCCTTCGGTACACGCTCAGCCAAGGCGGGTGGCTCTAGCGCTGTCGGCAAGCTGGCGATGGTGGCGACACAGACCTGGTGGTTGGGGTTGATTGCCGGTGTCGGGTCGAGCTGGCTGGCCAGTCATGGGCAGGGCAAGCGGGAGCAGTATGAGGCGCTGCGGGGGGCGTTGGGGGTGATGAACGATCGGAAAGTTTTCGCATTGAAGGATAGTCGAACTGGTCCACAGATTCAAATTCAGACTTACTGATCCGCCCGGAAGCCATTTGGCATGGTGAAAGCCTGGTTGTGTGTTTGTGGGAGGGCTGGCAAGCCCGAATTCGCGGCTGCCGCCGCTACTACAAGTGCCAGTCCTATTCCTGAAAAAAGCAAACTGTGCCTGTACGCATCAGGAAGTCTGAAATTGGAGTGCGTACATGAGCGAAGCTAACGAAATGTTGACTTCTTCGTCCTTCTATCTTCAGCCATTGGGCTACTTCCCGCATTTTTTCTCTGAAGATGAGCGTCAAGCATTGAGCACGTGGGGGCCACATGCTGCAGGTCTAACTGACGGCTCGATCCAGCCGGTGTCGGAGAAGGAAATTTAATTCGTAGAGCTTGCCCAGGGTCGGCTTGTACCGGCTACGAGGTTCCAGCGCATCTGGTTACGGTATCTACAGGCTGTTGACATCCAAACGCAATGGCGGCAATGTGCTCGAGATTTGGTTGTTTGCATAAACGCACTGGACGCGGCCAATCTCCAAATTGAACATCTGAAATATGAGGTTAACCGGTTGAAAATTTGGGGTGAGGAAGGCGGGGGAGCTCAAAGAGAGTCCGAGATTGAGGCACCTAAGGCAGCTGCTAATGCGCCAGTCATAACTACTCAGTCGAAAGATTCGGTAATGGTTGATGCGGAAGCGAAGTCCGAATTATTTGCGAGTGACGTTACAAACAGCGACCAGTACCTACGTTTGACTGAGAAAGGACTGGATCAGCTATCCGACAATCAGGTGTTTATGCTCTACAACATCGTTGATGGACTGGGTCTCACAGCAGCGGAACAGAAGGTGTTCGCTGATCAACACGTAAGACGAAAACTACGATATAGCTCAGAGTGGAGCAGATACGACGGTCTTGTGGTGCACGCGAGCACTACCGGGCAGTAGCTTTTTCGATTGTTGAAAAATGGGGGTGTTCACACAACCGCCCGCGCCCGCAAGCTCTCATACAACCCCGAGTGGTTCAACAAAACATCCAGCATCCCGCGCAGCACGATCGGTGAATTCAGCGCTTGGGTGCTCATGCTGGTGTGCGCGTCATACGAATCCATCACCGCATTTTTGAGCTCTTGGGCCAAGTCGGGCGAACTGGCAAACTGCTCTTTGGTGTTGTTGGCGGCTTGCTGCTTGAGCGTGCTTGACTCCATCACCTTGCCAAAAATGGTGCCGTTGACGTAGCTCAGTTGGTCTTGCTCGGTGGTGTCGCTGCCGAACAGGTCATTCAGCTTTTCGATCAGCTCGGCCATGTAGACCTTTTGCTGCTCTTGCACCATGCCGCTACCCGCCTCGGTAATGGGTGCTAGCTTGGGGGTGTCGCCGGTGCCCAGTGGCAAGGTGCGCTCGCCTTTGTCGGTCAGGTGGTGGCGGATCAGCACCAGTTTGGACAGGTCGTTGCCCTCACGCTCGCGGCCAAACTCCAGCAGCGGCAGCAAACGCTTGTAGAAAATGGCCCGCTTCTCGATGGCGGTGTTGCCGTAGTCGAAGATTTGCGACAAAAAGGTGTACAGCCGTAGAAAAGCCCCCATGTCGCCCTTGAACAGCACCAGCGCATCCAATTCGTCCTGCGCGGCTTTCAGGTCAGCAGATGGATCGCCACGGCCTGCGGCCTCGCGATGACGGGACGTGGTGGCCTCGCGATGACGGGAGTCGGTGGCCTCGCGCTGGCGAGCCTGAGCCGCCTTGTAGCGCCGCATGATGCGGTCTTGCACCGGCTCCAGCGCGGCCACCAGGTCGCTCTGCTTGGCGTTGGGGTTCAGCTCGACCACAACCACCCGGTCCACCTCAAAGTCGTCATAGTGGCCCGACGCGTCCAGCTTGGCGCGCAGGTTGAACACCAGATTGGGGTCGGTGGTGGCGGACAGCTCTGCGGTGGTGTGATACGCCTTGAATGAGGCCAGCACTTCTTCGGGGTCGTTGACAAAGTCCAGCACATACGTCGTGTCTTTGCCTGGGTAAGCGCGGTTCAGGCGGCTCAGGGTCTGCACCGCCTGAATGCCTGCCAGGCGTTTGTCGACGTACATGCCACACAGCAGCGGTTGGTCAAACCCGGTCTGAAACTTGTTGGCCACCAGCAGAATTTGATACTCATCGCCCCTGAATGCTTCACGGATGTCGCGGCCCTTGAGCTTGGGGTTCAGTGCGGGGCTGTTTTCAGTGAAACCATCAGGGCCGGATTCTGGGTCGTTGACCTCGCCAGAGAAGGCCGCCAGTGTGCCGATGGCGTAGCCGTTGGTCTTGATGTATTTCTCAATGGCTGTCTGCCAGCGCACCGCCTCGACGCGGCTGCCGACTACGACCATGGCCTTGGCTTTGCCGTGCAGCAGCGGCGACACAAATTCGCGGAAGTGCTCCACCACCACCTGCACCTTTTGCGCGATGTTGTAGGGGTGCAGCCGCACCCAGCCCATGATGCGCTTCATGGCAGCATTGCGCTCCACCTCGGCCTCGGTCACTTCCTGGATGCCATCCACGCCATGGTGCGCCAGCTTGAACGCCAGGCTGTAGGGCGTGTAGTTCTGCAACACGTCCAAAATGAACTTTTCTTCGATGGCTTGGCGCATCGAATAGACGTGAAACGGCTGGGGCAAGTTGCCCGGCCCGGCTGGCTGCGTGGGGTCTGGCCGGGTGCCAAACAGCTCCAGGGTCTTGTTTTTTGGCGTGGCGGTGAAGGCCACAAAGGTGATGCCGCCGTCATCGGCGCGGGTGGCCATCTGGGCCGCCAGCACATCGTCCATGCTGACTTCGCCGCCGTCGTTCAAGTCCTTCAGCTCTTCCAAGCTCAGCACGGCCTTGAGCTTGGCGGCGGCCTCGCCGGTTTGCGAGCTGTGCGCCTCGTCGGCAATCACAGCAAAGCGTTTGCCCTGGGTGGCGGCCAGCTCGCGCACAGCCTCCAGCGCGAACGGGAAGGTCTGGATGGTGCAGACCACGATCTTTTTAGTGCCTGACAACGCATCGGCCAAGGCGGCGCTTTTGCTGCCATCGTTATTGGTGATCGTGGCCACCACGCCGGTGGTGCGCTGAAAGTCGAACAGCGCTTCTTGCAACTGCGAGTCGATCACGTTGCGGTCACTTACGACCAGCACGGTGTCAAACACCTTACGGTTGTCGGCATCGTGCAGCTCCGCCAGAAAGTGCGCCGTCCAAGCGATGGAATTTGTTTTGCCAGAGCCCGCCGAATGCTGAATCAGGTACCTGCCGCCGGGGCCGTCCAGCAGCACCGCCGTTTGCAGCTTGCGCGTCACGTCCAACTGGTGGTAGCGCGGAAAAATGATGCGCTCAATCTGTTTTTTCTTGTCGCGCGGGGCGATCAGGTAGCGGCCGATGATCTCCAGCCAGCTTTCACGCGCCCACACCTGTTCCCACAGATAAGCGGTGCGGTGGCCGCCAGCAGCATTGACCGGGTTGCCTGCCGCGCCGTCGTCGCCCAAGTTGAAGGGCAAGAACACGGTGGCCGGGCCGTCCAGGCGGGTGACCATCGCCACCTCTTTGTTGCTCACCGCAAAATGCACCAGCGCCCCATGCGGAAAACTCAGCAGCGGCTCGGGTGCCTGCCCCTTGCTGCGCGGGTTGCGGTCAAAGCGGTATTGGTCAATGGCATCACCAATGCTCTGGATGAAGTCGGTCTTGAGCTCCACCGTGGCCACCGGCAGGCCGTTGAGGAACAACACCAGGTCGATGCTGTTCTCACTGTGCATCGAGTAGCGCACTTGGCGCACCACGCGCAGGCGGTTGGCAGCAAAACGGGCCAATATGTCAGGGTTGATGGCCAGCGCAGGTTTGAACTCTGCCAGCTTGAGCGGGGTTTTAAGGCCCAGCAGCTCAATGCCGTGGCGCAAGACATCCAATGTACCGCGCTGGTCGATCTGGTCGCGCAGGCGGGTCAGCAGGGTGTCAGCCGCCTTGGCGCCGTGGTTCTTGGCAAGCGTCTCCCAGGCTTTGGGCTGCGTGGCCTGCACCCAGGCCAGCACATCGGCGGGGAACAGGGCGCGGGGGCGGTCATAACCGGCGGCGTCGCCCTCGGCGTGCAGCCAGCCATTGCTAGCCAGATGCTGGCAAATCTCGTTCTCGAAGCTGATCTCTTTGTGCAGGCTCATGCTTGTGTTCTCCCTTGGGTGCTGCCGTCAGGCCAGTCTATCTTTTTTATATAAGAAATAGGGCTGTAGCCCTTGTGGATAATGCGTGAGTAGCTACGCAAATAATAGCAACTGAGTTCACGCAAACGCCAGCATCAAGTGCCCCAACGGTTTGGCAGCGGGCCGCACCTTGATCTCAATGCCGTTGATGGTACGCGTCATCGTTGCGCCGGTGCCGCAGGTGCTGCCGGCACCAGGGTGAGCTGAAAGCCCAGCGCTCGCAACACCTTGAACAGTGTGTCTGAGTTGGGTGCTCGCTCGCCGGAGAGGCTTTTGTACAGGCTTTCGCGCGACAAACCGGTGTCGCGTGCCAACTGGGTCATGCCACGTGCGCGGGCAATGTCCCCCAAGGCAGCGCCCAGTTCTACCGGGTCACCGTCTTCCAGCACTTGGCGCAGGTATTCGGTCACCTCCTCGGCGTTGGTGAGGTAGTTGGCCATGTCGAATGGCCGTGTTTTGATGGTGCTCATAAATTGATCTCTTTGGCCAGACTCTTGGCTGCCGCAATGTCCCGCCCCTGGCTGGACTTGTCGCCGCCGCCCAACATGACAATCAGCACGTCGCCGCGCTGCACGTAGTACAAACGCCAACCGGGGCCGAAAAACTCGCGCATTTCCCAAACGCCATCACCCACAGCTTTGACATCACCCAGATTTCCCCGCATCGCCTTACCCAGCCGACGCCGCAAACGAATGCGAGTTGGCATATCGCGCAAACTGTCCACCCAGCTTTGAAAGGTATCGGTTTCAATGACGGTGTACATGGGGTGATTGTAGTCAAAAGGTTACACAAATCAAGCACTCGGGCGACTGGACTCAAACGGCCACCACGCCCCTGCGGCTACCAATACAAAGGTAAATCGGCCTACGGCCCGCGTGGAACCTGCGCGAACAGCTACCATTTTGATAGTGCCTGGACTCAAGCCGCCACTGCGCCCCGCACGTCAATCTGGCCGGCGGCGGCGGCGGAGATCAGCGCGGTGCGTCGTTCTTGCAGCAGGTCGATGGCGCGTTGGGCTTCGGTGGTGAGGGTGTCCAGTTCGCCCAAACGCTCTTCCAAGAACCGAACGATGGCAACCTGCTCATCACGAGGTGGCACCAACATCGGTAAATTGTTCATTTCACCCAATGACAAAGCGGGTTGCGCATTCGCGTTGACCCAGAGGAGCGCTTCTATGCGTCATATACCTGAGGCAGGAGCCGTATGCGGTAATTCCGCACGTACGGATCTGCGCGCGGGGGGCAGGGGGTTAACCTCTGTTCCTACCGCAACAACTAAAGAAATCAAAGAAATCAAAGTTCCTACTCCCAGTAGTCATCGGTCTGCAGGCATCCCCAACCGGTGCCACCGCGGCGCGCCCAATGGCATTGACTGGCTGTACTCCGTGTTCGGTTTTGAACAGGGCACGTGAGAAACGCGGGCACTGATGACCCCGGGAATGGCTCAATTACTGTCATGAGTGACCCAGCGCACAGACCGCACGCGTTAAAACCAATAACCTGGGTCGCTGGTATGCCATGGGGCCCGCCGCCGCCTGGGCCTTGTGCTCATCCCGTCAAAACCTTTCAGGAGATTTCCATGAACCCATCCCCCACCCTGCCGATGAACCCAGCACCGGTCGACGAAGACCTTTCCGAGCAGGCACAGCCCGGCCACGGCGTTCCCTCGCAGGACCCAGCGTCCGCGGCGCAGTTTCTGTTGGAACCTGATGAAGCCGAGCGCGAAGCCAAGTCGGTCGTGATCGGCGGCGGTGCGGTGGCCGGCGCGGCGACCGGTGCGGCCATCGGCATCATTGTGGCCGGACCGGTAGGCGTGGTGGCGGGGGCCGCGGTGGGTGCCGTTGCAGGCGCGTTGGGTGCGGCAGCTTCGGGCACTATGTTGAATCCAACCAGCCCGTCCTGAGGTTTACCGTCGTGAAACAGGCATTACTGACAGGTCAACGACGAGTCGGTTCAAAGTGACCCTAAAGTTCAGCGGTCGCTGCGCGAGCAAGCGATTTTCTATCGGGGCTGGACGAGGAAGGCATTGCCGTGAATAAGGTGTCGCCCCAGGCCAATGACAGCAGCGATCCGTCCGTCATGGAAATCAGCGCGGTGGCGACGGCATTTGGAGCGGATATCGAGAACGGACTCACCGAGCAGGAAGCTGCGCGTCGGCTCGCACAAAACGGACCCAATGAATTGCGTGTTGCGCCGCCTGTACCGGCTTGGCGGCGTGCGCTGGCGCAGTTTCAGGATCCGCTGATCTACCTGTTGCTGGCGGCAGTGGCCGTCGCGTTGCTTGCTTGGTGGGTGGAGGGCAGTTCTGGCTGGCCGGTAGACGCGATTGTTATTGCGGCCGTTGTGCTGCTCAATAGCGTGATCGGCCTTGTGCAGGAAGTCAAGGCGCAGAACGCCGTGGCTGCGCTGGCCAAGATGACGGCAGCCACCACGACAGTGCTGCGTGGTGGCAAGCCGCAACGCGTGCCGAGTGCCGATCTGGTGCGCGGCGACGTGATCGTGCTGGCCGAGGGCGATGCTGTCGGTGCTGACGCGCGTCTGCTGCTGGCCACGACCCTGCGCGTCCAAGAGGCCGCGCTCACTGGCGAGAGCGAAGCCGTGCTCAAGGCCGCCGCCACGCTGCCCCAGTCGGTGCCGTTGGCGGATCAGCTCGACATGGTCTTTAAAGGCACGGCTGTCGCGCAGGGCACGGGCCGCGCGGTGGTCACTGCCACCGGCATGGAGACCCAGATGGGCCGGATCGCGGCGCTGCTGGAGGCCACGGTGGAAGAGCCGACGCCGTTGGAAAAGGAAGTCGCGCGCGTCGGGATCACGCTGGGCCTGGCGGTCGTGGCTATTGCCATTGTGGTGGTGGTCACCATCCTGCTCATCTCTGACATACACAGCACCGCTGATGTGGTGCAGGTGTTGCTGCTTGGTGTGTCGCTGGCGGTGGCTGCGGTGCCCGAGGGGTTGCCGGCCATCCTGGCGGTGGTGCTAGCGCTGGGCGTGCAGCGTATGGCAAAGCACCAGGCCATCGTCAAGAACCTGTCGTCAGTGGAGACGCTGGGTTCCGCCTCTGTCATCTGCACAGACAAGACCGGGACCCTGACGCGCTCGGAGATGACCATCGAGCGCGTGATGACGGCTTCGGGCGACACCCACATCAGCGGGGTGGGATACGCGCCTGAAGGCCAGGTCGCGCACGAAGGTGCCGAACTGGCCGCCGGGCCGCTGCACGATGAAACCCTTGTGGTGCTCAGTGGTGGCAGCCTGGCAGGCAACGCCGATCTGCGCCAGGCAGCGGGCGGCGAGTGGGAGATCCAAGGCGACCCCACTGAAGC
>JBBQLQ010000122.1:0-10173 GCA_038328055.1 Burkholderiales bacterium | reverse complement strand
AGGTGGAGTGATAAATCGGCTCGCGGCGCTGGCTGATGCGGTCGATGGTGAAGACCGGAAACTCAGCCTGCTCGTTGTAATAGCCGGTGTGGTCACCAAACGGGCCTTCCAGCGCATGCTCAAAGCCGCTGGCGTGGCTGGCGTCGGGATAAATGTGGCCTTCCAAAACGATTTCGGCAAAGGCTGGCACACGTAGCTCGCTGCCCAGGGCCTTGACCAGCTCGGTGCGGCTGCCGCGCAGCAGGCCGGCAAACTGGTATTCGCTCAAAGAATCGGGCACTGGTGTCACAGCCCCCAGAATCGTCGCTGGGTCGGCTCCCAATGCGACACAAACTGGGTACGGCTTGCCTGGGTTAAGTGCTGCGTGCTCCCTAAAGTCTAGCGCGCCGCCCCGATGTGGCAGCCAGCGCATGATGACTTTGTTGCGCGCCAAAACCTGTTGGCGATAAATGCCCAGGTTTTGCCGCGCCTTGTGCGGGCCCTGGGTAATCACCAGCCCCCAGGTGATCAGTGGTGCCACGTCACCGGGCCAGCAGTGCTGAATGGGCAGGCGTGCCAGATCGACATCGGCCCCTTCCCAAACAATCTCCTGGCACGGCGCGCTGCGCAGCTCTTTGGGGGCCATGCTCCACAGGGTTTTGATCAGGCTGCCCATGCCGATCAGCTCCTTGAAACCCTTGGGCGCTTCGGGTTCTTTCAGCGTGGCCAGCACATGGCCAAACTGGCGCAGCTCGCTCACGTCCGCCACGCCCATGCCTAAAGCGACGCGCCGCGTGGTGCCAAACAGGTTGCCCAGCACTGGCATGTGGTGGCCGGTGGGGTTTTCAAACAGCAGTGCCGGCCCACCCGCGCGCAGGGTTCGGTCGCACAGCGCGGTCATTTCCAGATGCGGTGAGACCGGGGCGCTGACGCGTTTGAGTTCACCCATTTTTTCCAGTTGCTCGATAAAGTCGCGCAGGTCACGGTAGGCCATGGTGTGTCAATCATTCAAAAATAATGGTCATTGCAAGGTTCCAGTTTTGGCCTCAAAACCGCACACGGACCATGAACCGAAATACCCGTCATTGCGAGGCAAAAGCCTTTAGCCGCGAGGAGCGTAGCGACGTGGCGGGCAGCGACGCGGCAATCCAGGACTTCCGGGTGCATGGATTGCCACGCTGCGCTCGCTTGTGACGACGTAGGTCATGGATTGCCGCGCTGCGCTCGCTTGTGACGACGTAGGTCATGGATTGCCGCGCTGCGCTCGCAATGACGACCAGCGCGGCGCATCCACTTGGGGCAAGCCCAGCAAATCGACCACTCGGCTGACGCTGTGGTCCACCATGTCGGACAGGGTTTGCGGGCGCTGGTAAAAGCCGGGCACCGGCGGAAAGATGATGCCGCCCATTTCGGTCACGCTGGTCATGTTGCGCAGGTGCGCCAGGTTCAGCGGCGTTTCGCGCACCATCAAAATCAGGCGGCGGCGTTCTTTGAGCATCACGTCGGCCGCGCGCGTGATCAGGTTGTCGGACAGTCCCAGCGCTACTGCGGCCAGCGTGCGCATCGAGCACGGTGCCACCACCATGCCGTCGCACTGGAATGAACCGCTGGCTATTCGCCC
Organism: Burkholderiales bacterium; assembly: GCA_038328055.1. Lineage (GTDB taxonomy): Bacteria > Pseudomonadota > Gammaproteobacteria > Burkholderiales > Burkholderiaceae_C > Rhodoferax. Next base: position 8,573 of record JBBQLQ010000122.1, on the reverse strand, counting down.
GCCGACCTCACGCACCGGGTAGACCACATCGGCCAGTGCTTCGACCTCATCGCGCGTGATGTCGAGCTCTTGCTGCACATTGAGCCAGCCGGCGTCCGACACGGTCAAATGGGTTTGCACACCTTCAAGCCTCCGCAACGCCTGCAACAAGCGCACGCCATAGACGGCACCGCTGGCCCCCGAGATGGCGACGACGATACGTTGGCTCACGACGTGTGGGGTTTGACGCCGCCCAGGCGCAACTTAAACAGCGCGCGGGCCTGCGCCAGTACATGCTTTGGGTGCAGCTTGTCGAGGGTCAACACCGGCAGCTCAATCGCGTCGATGGTGTTTTTCACCAGCAGACCGAGCTCGGTGTCGCCTTCCATGGCCAGGCGGCGGTTGAAAAACAGCGTGTCGGGGTCTTCCTGGCGGCGTGCCAGCAGCACAAAGTCGTGTGCGCCGGCGCTGATGGTCAGATCCGCCTGCGCGTCGTTCTGGCAGGCCACAAAGCGACCGTTTTTCCATTCGAAATCAAACGTCCATTGCGCATCGGTGACGCGCAGGCGCAGCTTCTTGCCGGTCAGCATCTGCGTCACATCGTCGCCCAGCTGCTTGGCCAGCGCCACATTCAGGCCGGTGACAAACAGCAGCGAGCCAGGAAAAGCCGGCAGGCGCCCGAGCAAATTACCCAGGGGTTTGGGCAAAATCAGTGGCGTGGTTGACATGAGGGTTGATCCAAAAATGAGAGTGGATGGTGCACAGCGCGTATGGGCTGCAGGCTGAAAAGGCTTGAAACACTGGTCAGACCAGCGCAGAGGCGGATGCTACCTGCTCCAAGCCGGGCTTGCCGTACCAGTAGCCGTTGCAGGCTTTCTCCAGCAGCAGGCTTTGCAGGGCGTGTTGGGCGACATGGACCGGCATGGTGTGGGTTAACACATCATGGAACAAGGTCACTATGTCAGCGGTGTGCCGTGACTGAGGGCTGATGCGCAGCACATCCACACCCATGGATCGCATGACTTCCAATTCCGGCAGCAAGTTGTAGACGCGCGCCGACTGGGTTTGAATGCCGTTGAGCACCAAAAATTCTTCGCTCTCGCGGGTGCGCATCAGCAAGCCATCAGGGTGCTCTATGCACTTGAACTGGCAGTCGTCTTTGGGCAAATTGCAGTGCCGTGCGGTAAAGCAGCGGGCCGAAAACGCCAACGGCATGCGGCCAAAGGCAAACACTTCAGTCTGCATGCCGGTAGGGCGGCCTTGCTGCAGGATGGTCAGATCATCGCACCCCATTTCCATCGGCATTACCCAGCGAATGGCACCCAGATCGGCCATCAACGCCAGCGTGGGTATGTTGTAAATGTTCAGGTGCGGCCCGGCCACAAACGGCGCTTTGCTCTCAACGCAGTGCACCGCGCCCATGTCGTTGGCTTCGACCATGCATTGGCCGTTGTTGGTGATCTTGTGCAGCACGGTCACATCGGCACCGGACTCGATCAACACCTGGGTAGACAGCACCACCTCTTTGCCCGCGTCACGCAAGACCTGCGCAATGTCAAGCCAGTCGGCCAGGCGCACCTCATGGCGGCGCGAGCACACGGTTTCGCCCAGGTACACGATGTCGACCGGCATGACGGCGACTTGTTCATAAAAAGCCAGTACGTCGTCGCGAGGCCAGTAGTATTGAAGGGGGCCTAGAGCTAATCGCACAAATTTCCTTTTAAATAGTTGAGGACAGAGCAGATTTCACGGCGTGTAAATCCTGGTCTGCCCCGCAAGCGAATTTACTTCCATGGCCTGTGGTACGCACCCAGCGTGTGTTGTTGACCTTCGGCGACCTTGTCTAGGTCGCTGATCCAGGCCGGTTTGGCGCTGTAGCGGTGCGGGTTGTCACGGCAGCTGTCAATCGCCTGGCGCCACACCCGGGTGACCTGCGCCACATAAGCCGGGCTGCGCTGGCGGCCTTCGATCTTGATGGCGCGCACGCCGATTTTCATCAGTTCGGGCAGAAGCGAGAGTGTGTTCAAGCTGGTCGGCTCTTCAATGGCGTAGTAGTTTTTCTCGCTGCCCACGTCAAACCGGCCCTTGCACAGCGTGGGGTAGCCGGCGTTTTCACCAGCGGCGTAGCGGTCAATCAACACCCCGTTCAGGCGCGACTCGCGGCCCTGCGGGGTCTCGACCCAGCGCACCGCTTTCGGTGGTGAGCAGACACCGTGGGTGTTGGGGGCCTCGCCGGTGACATAGCTTGACAGCGCGCAGCGCCCTTCGACCATCACGCACAGGCTGCCAAAACCAAACACCTCGATTTCGACCGGTGTTTTTTCAATCACCTGTTCGACTTGCGTCAGCGACAAGACCCGCGGCAGCACGGCGCGCGCAATGCCAAAGTGCTGGTAATAAAAGTCAAGTGCCTCGTAGTTGGTGGCCGAACCCTGCACCGACAGATGCAGGCGCAATTGCGGCTGGTGTTTGACAGCGTAGGCCATCAAGCCCGGGTCGGCCAGAATGACGGCGTCGACACCGCTGTCGGCGGCGCGGTCAACCGCACGGCACCACAGGTCAGACTTGGCAGCCTGCGGGTAGGTGTTGAGCGCCACAAACACCTTGCGGCCCCGGTCATGCGCGTAGCGGATGCCTGCGGTGATGGCGGCCTCGTCAAAGTTCAGGCCGGCAAAGTTGCGCGCATTGGTGGCATCGCGAAAGCCCAGGTAAACGCAGTCGGCACCGTTGTCGACGGCAGCTTTGAGGGCGGGCAGGCTGCCGGCCGGGCAGACCAGCTCCATAGGCCAAGTGGAATCAGCTACTGAATTCATAAATATCAGGCAAAACGCTCCATAAAACATGGGAATAGTTGAGCCGCAGAGGGTAACCAAGCTGCCCGTCAAGGTAAATGATGTAGGTCAATCAACTCACAATCATCCGAAAAATCAGCATGCTTGGCATGTTGGGAAAAAGGCCGTTTCATACTGATAAATCAGCATTTCTATGCTGATTTATCAAGATATTTCTTCAATCGAATGCAGAAATGTCAGATTTGGGAGCCGTGTCGCTATGGGTTTGAACAGGCATCAATAGAAGCCACGACAATCAGCAACCACTTATTTGCCTACCCACCCCATGAACCGACACCTTTGGCTACTGGCCATCTGCCAGGGACTTTTCCTGACCAACAACGTCACCTTCATTGCCATCAACGGGTTGGTCGGTTTTAACTTGGCGCCGCTGGGTTGGATGGCCACCTTGCCGGTGATGGCTTACGTGGTGGGCGGCGCGCTGTGCACCGGGTTGGTGGCCAAGACGCAACACCGCTTTGGCCGCAAGGCCTCGTTTCAGTTGGGTTTGGCGGTAGCCTTTGGCAGCGCCTTGCTGTGCGCTTTTGCGGCGGTCAGCCAAAATTTCTGGCTTTTGTGCAGCGCCACACTGATCGCGGGTTACTACAACGCCAACGCCAATCTGTACCGCTTTGCCGCCGCCGAGCTGGCTGGCAGCGACTACCGCGAAAAAGCAGTGTCAATGGTCATGGCCGGTGGCCTGATTGGGGCCGTGCTCGGGCCTAATCTGGCCGCCCAAACGCGCACGCTGACCACCGTGCCATTTGTCGGTGCCTACCTGGCACTGGCCGGTGTCGCGCTGCTGTCGATGGGCGTGTTGAGTTTCATCACCTTCCCGCCCATGCCTGACAAAAAGGCTGCAAGTGAAGGTCGTCCCCTGCGGCAGATCATGCGCCAGCCGACCTTCATCGTCGCGGCCGCTACCGGGGCGCTGGGCTATGGCGTAATGAATTTGCTGATGGCCGCCACACCGCTGGCCATGCAGCAATGCAGCTTGCCATTCAGTGATGTCGCGCTGGTGCTCGAATGGCATGTGATTGGCATGTTTGCGCCGGGCTTTTTCACCGGCCATCTGATCAAGCGCTTTGGCGTGCTGCCAATCATGGGCATCGGTGTGGTGCTCAATGTTGCGTGCATTGCCATTGCCCTGTCGGGCGTGGACCTGCACCAGTTTGTGCTGGCCTTGTTTCTGCTGGGCGTGGGCTGGAATTTTCTGTTTACCGGCAGCACCACGCTGTCACTGCAAACCTACACACCGCAAGAAAAAGACCGGGCCCAGGGCGCGTTGAACTTCTTTGTGTTTGCCACCACGGCGCTGAGTTCATTCGCATCAGGCGTGCTGGTGACCACGCGCGGTTGGCAACTTCTCAATGCCGGGTCGCTGATTCCGGTGGCGCTGACCGGCGCAGCCATCGCTTGGCTGGCGGTTCACCAGCGTCGCGCAGTATGATTTAAGCCTGACAGGGCGCACAGACTGCCCTGCTTTCCTAACTATTTGGAGACAAACCCATGCTGAGACGCCATCTGCTGGCCAGCGGTATCGCCGCGGCCGCCCTGCCCCTGTGGGCCACTGCCCAAACCATTGAAAAGCCCAAGCTCACACTGGCTGTGGGCGGCAAAAATTTGCTCTATTACCTGCCGCTGACGATTGCCGAGCAGTTGGGCTATTTCAAGGCCGAAGGCCTGGACGTGACCATCGTCGACTTTGCCGGCGGTGCCAAGGCGCTGCAGGCCGTGGTGGGCGGCAGTGCGGATGTGGTGTCAGGTGCGTTTGAGCACACCATCAACATGCAGTTCAAGGGCCAGGCCATGCGCGCCTTTGTCTTGCAGGGTGCCACACCGCAGATTGTGCTGGGTATCAACCCCAAAACCATGGCCAACTTCAAGACCATTGCCGATCTGAAAGGCAAAAAAATTGGCGTGTCTGCGCCGGGCAGCTCGACCAATGTGATGGTGAACTTTTTGCTGGCCAAGGCCGGCCTCAAGCCCACAGATGTCAGCATCATCGGTGTTGGCACCGGCAATGGTGCGGTGGCGGCCATGCGCAGCGGCCAGATTGACGCCATGAGCAACCTTGACCCGGTCATTACCCTTTTGCAGCGCTCAGGCGACCTCAAAATTGTGTCTGACACCCGGGTACCGGCCGAGTCTGAAAAAGTCTTTGGCGGCCCCATGCCCGCGGGCTGCCTGTACGCGCCGCAGCCCTTCATTGACAAAAATCCCAACACGGTGCAGGCCCTGACCAATGCCATGGTGCGCGCCAACAAGTGGATTCAAAAGGCTGGTGCTGCCGAGATCATCAAGGCCGTGCCCGAGGGCTATCTGCTGGGTGACCGGGCGGTTTACATCGATGCGTTTCTGGCCGCCAAGGGTTCACTGTCACCCAACGGCATGATCCCGGAGAAAGGCGCGCAAACCGCCTTCAACGCCTTGGCCAGTGTGGATGCCAAGCTGGGTGCAGCCAAGCTCGATTTGATGGCGGTGTACACCAACGACTTTGTCAAAAAAGCCAACGCCAAATACCCCAAGGGCTAAGCCTTGATCGGCATGACCGCAGCGCTTGATCTGCAGGATGTGGCCTGCACCTTCACCGCCAGGCACGACCCCGGCCAGCGCTACACCGCTGTGCAAAACGTCAATCTGACGGTGGCCGCCGGTGAGTTTGTCAGCGTGGTGGGCCCGACCGGTTGCGGCAAAAGCACGCTGCTCAACGTGGGAGCCGGGTTACTGATACCCAGCACCGGCATGGTCACGGTATTTGGCCAGCCGCTGCTGGGCATCAATACCCGGGCCGGTTACATGTTTCAGGCGGAAAGCCTGATGCCCTGGCGTACCGCGTTGGGCAATGTCATGGCCGGTTTGGAGTTTCATGGCGTGTTTGTGGCCCAGGCCAGGGCGCAATCCGAAGAATGGCTGCGCCGCGTGGGCTTGGGCGCTTTTGGCGACCGCTACCCGCACCAGATGAGCGGGGGCATGCGCAAGCGCGTGAGCCTGGCGCAAACGCTGGTGCTCGACCCCGATACCATTTTGATGGACGAGCCGTTTTCAGCGCTGGACATTCAAACCCGCCAGCTGATGGAAAACGAGTTGCTGGCGCTGTGGCAGGCCAAGAAAAAAGCCGTGCTGTTTATCACCCATGATCTGGACGAAGCCATTGCCATGAGCGACCGCGTGGTGGTGATGAGCGCCGGCCCCGGCAGCCATTTGATTGGCAACTTCACCATTGACATCGAGCGCCCGCGCGACGTGGCCGAGGTCAAGATGACCCCGCGCTTCATCGAATTGCACAAGGCCATTTGGGATGTGCTGCGCGAAGAAGTGCTCAAGGGTTACCAGCAACAGCTGCAAGTGGCTTGAAGTCAACATGAAGTGGCTTGAAGTCAACATGAACCCCATTCTTTGTCATGGCGAACGCCCTGCATCCGTCATTGCGAGCGAAGTGCATCCGTCATTGCGAGCGAAGTGCGGCAATCCATGACCCCTGGACTTCGTGGATTGCCACGTCGCTGCGCTCCTCGCAATGACAGCGGGGGCGCTGGCGCTCCTCGCAATGACAGAGGTGGGGCTGGTTCTCCTCGCAATGACAGAGGGGGGGCTGGTGCTCCTCGCAATGACGAAAAGTGTCGTGGTTGCCGCGATGCGCTCGCAATGAAAAATCGACTATGTGGAAATTAGTTAAACCCCGCGCGACCAACCTGTGGCTTTGGCAACTGAGCCTGCTCATTGGCCTGCTTGTGTTCTGGCATGTGATGACCGTGCCCGGGCTGATTCCGCCCATGATGTTTGACAACGACCGTCAGGCGGCCTTCTTTTTTGGCGAACCGCTGAAGGTTTTTGAGCGCATCTGGGCCTGGTTCGTGCTGGACGCCGATATCTACCAGCATCTGGGCATCACCCTGGCCGAGACCCTGATGGCGTTTGCAATTGGCTCCGGCCTGGGCCTGGGCGGTGGGCTGTGGCTGGCGCTGGCACCCATGGCATCAAGCATTCTGGAGCCCTACATCAAGGCCATGAACGCCATGCCGCGCATCATATTGGCACCGATCTTCTCAGTGTGGTTTGGTTTGGGCATGGGCTCCAAGGTGGCGCTGGGCGTGACGCTGGTGTTTTTCATCGTGTTTTTCAATGTCTACCAGGGTGTGAAGGAAGTCAGCCCGGTGGTGCTGGCCAACGCCCGCATGCTCGGCGCCAGCCAGCGCCAGTTGCTGCGCCACGTTTACCTGCCCAGCGCCACCGCCTGGGTGTTCAGCTCGCTGCACACGGCGGTCGGGCTGGCCTTTGTCGGTGCGGTAGTCGGTGAATACCTGGGTTCAAGTCAGGGCGTGGGTTACCTGATTTTGCAGGCCGAAGGCAGCTTTGACATCAACACCGTGATGGCCGGCATCATTGTGCTGACCATTTTTGCGCTTGTGCTTGACAACCTGGTCGGGCGCATTGAGGCGAACCTGATGAAATGGCAACCCCGCGCGGGCGAGACAGAAAAGCGCTGAGCCTGGCGGGGCGATGCCTGCCGGGGGCAATCCGACCCATCCATTGCGCAATGGGCTGCCTGTGTTTATTGATCTCGATGGATAGCATGGTTCAATCGCTGGTATCAGATTCAACAGGTTTAACAGTCAATGGAGAGAGCAATGGAAGTAACACAAGCGCCCCAGGAGAACCAAAAAGTTCAGGGACCCCGCCTTTGGCAGGACGATGGCTGGACTGCGCGCGTCATCAAAAATGAAGACGATGAAGGCTGGGCTGTCGAAATGGTGATGGACGGGCAACCCGAGCCTGCGCTGGTGGCACCGTGGACCATGGGGCGCGACAAAAAGAACCCCAAGCCACTCGACCCACCTTCGTTTTACACCTGGGTTAAAACGGCGTCCGAAGTTGTCAGACGCCATGAGCAACAATTGCACGCCACGCTGCACAAAAGCACCAAGGTGGCAGTTAACGGCGCGACGCTGGATTTCACGCTCGACATTACCCCTGACGACGATGACCCCTACGCCATGTTGACGGCCCGCGACGCTCTGGGTGTGCAATTGGCGCGGGTCAGAGTTGAACCTGGCTTTAAATTAAACGAGAAGAGTGCGCAAGACTGGGCGCAAAACGAGTTTCGCCGACCGGGGCACGCAGAAGAACAGTTCCGTTGACCCCAGTAATGTGCCGGGCACATCGGAGAAGCGAGAGATTCAAGCGTTGCTTTCGAGTCGACGACGGACCCTGTGGTGCCGCGTCGCTGGCGCTCTTTGCAATGACGCAGCGGTATCGTCATTGCGAACGCAGTGCGGCAATCTATGCCTGCCGGACTTCTGGGTTGCCGCGTCGCTGCCCGCCACGTCGCTACGCTCCTCGCGGCTAAAGGCTTTTGCCTCGCAATGACGATGCCTGGAACAGCTGAGTCGTTACGAAATTTATAGAAAATCTGGCTGTAGCCCTTGTATCTATTACGCAAGAAGCTATTAAATTTATAGCGCAACCCGATTGAGTCCACCCTCGCTGAATTGGCAAGCCTGATGCGCCACAACTTCTGTCGATATAAGGGTTAACCCTTGGTTTCATTGGGTTGCACCTCTTTACGATCAGCACCACTATTTTTTCAAATCAGGTGCAACCATGACGACTGTCACGCTCGGAATCAAGGTCGATGAATCATTGCGTGCGCGCATCAAGGCGGCCGCGATGGCCCAGGGAAAAACCCCGCATTGGCTGATCAAGCAAGCGGTTTTGCTGTCTGTGGAAAGTTTTGAGCGTGGGGACTCGCCGCAAATGGCA
>JBBQLQ010000121.1:0-10300 GCA_038328055.1 Burkholderiales bacterium | reverse complement strand
CCGGGGCGATTCAATAACCCGAGTCTCCAATTTGAGACTGACTAATGGGTTTAATTGCTGGCAGAACGTAGCCAATCCAGAACACCCAACCCCGCAGCTAAGCCACTTGCAAAGCAAGCGGTGAGCAAATATCCACCTGTTGGGGCCTCCCAATCGACCATCTCCCCAGCCACGAACACGCCAGGAAGCGACTGGAGCATCAGTTTCTCATCCAGGCTTCTGAAACTCACGCCACCTGCGGTGCTGATGGCTTCCTCGATAGGACGTGTTGCATACACAGTAATGGGTAAGGCCTTGATAGCTGCCGCCAGTGTGGCTGCATCCGCAAATTGTTCCTTGCTCAGAACCTCGTGAAGTAGAGCCATCTTGACGCCCGCGATGCCAATCCGGCTTTTTAGGTGACTAGAGATCGAACGAGATCCGCGAGGATGGCAGACCTCTGCCAACAATCGTTCGGCTTCATACCCGGGAGCCAAATCAAGAGTGAATGTCGCCTTGCCATGAGCATTTACGCTCTCGCGTAACTGTCGCGAGAATGCATAGACCAGACTTCCTTCGACACCATGCGACCCAATAATCATTTCGCCCTGTCGTCGCTCAGTAACCCCCTGCACATCGGTGAACGTGAGGGCGACCGACTTGACAGGGGCACCAGCAAATTGGCTTCTCAGATGCTCGCTCCACGTAATATCGAAGCCACAATTTGCACTTTGCAATGGCGCAACATCTACGCCCATACCCTCCAACAATGAGACCCAAGCACCGTCAGAACCTAGTTTCGGCCAACTGGCTCCGCCCAGAGCCAGGATCGTCGCTTCGGGCTTAATTGAAATTTCGATACCAGTATTGTTCAGCCGAAGTCCACCATCGCTATTCCAGCCCAACCAGCGATGACGTACATGTAGGCGCACACCTGAACTGCGTAGCCGATGTAACCAAGCCCGAAGCAAGGGAGCGGCTTTCATTCCTGAAGGGAACACACGGCCTGAGCTACCAACAAACGTCTCAATGCCCAATCCGAAGGCCCACGAACGTAAGGCGCTCGGAGGCAATCTATCGAGAATTGGCCGTAGCTGTGCTTGGCGATCACCATAGCGCGAACAAAATGTGTCGTAGGGTTCGCTATGAGTGATATTCAGACCGCCAATTCCCGCGAGAAGAAACTTGCGCCCTACCGATGGCATGGCGTCGTAAATGTCTACCTGAATTCCTGCAAGGCTTAGCGTCTCGGCAGCCATCAACCCGGCAGGGCCAGCCCCGATAATCGCCACTCGTAATGTATTGGAATTGGACATCAGTACTGCTCCCCAATTCTCACGCAGGTCGCGGGCACGACACGCTGACGAACGGCCTGTTCAACGGCTCCAAACATTTCTTTAGCCAGCAACACCCATCTACCAACCGCAAGTAATGGCAGTGTAGAACGACTCCTCAGGCACATCTCCGCAACGCGGATACTCAAACGGTGTGTCATCGGAAAAGTCCTCGATAGTGTTCCAACGGTCGCAATCAGGACATCCATGCCCTCTTTATCAAGCGGCAGAACCTTTAGGCTCCACTGCTCGGCGCATGAGGGTATTCAAAATAATCGCGTGACGCAAATGAGAGACCTTTAAAGAAATCAACCTTAAATCAAAAACACTTGCCTACTTCCACACCGCCCTGAATCCTGTTGTTCGTCTAGTTCGCCGCTCCACAGCCTTTTCTAGATCTGCCTGGGACCCAATGATCACAACCCTCTCGCGCGCCCTCGTAATTGCCGTGTAAAGCCATTCCCGTGTCACTAGTGGTATGTCTTCAATAATCACCAAAACCGTCTCGGCAGCCGATCCCTGCGCCCTGTGACACGTAATGCCGTAGGCCAGTTCACAGTCTTGCGCGGCGTCCTTGTCGAGCATTCGTGGTTCGGTCTCACCATCCCACAGTACCGAAATATTCAGGTCACTATCAATGTTAGTCACCTTGCCAAGCAGACCGTTGAACAAGCCATCACGATACCGGTTACGAGTACAGACAATCGGATCACCCACGGCAACGGAAGCCAGAGGACCAAGACGCACCACGGGTAGATTCACGTCCCGGATTCGATGGGCGGCATTGTAGTTGAAGGCATCGACGGTGGAACGACGAGCCGCAATGACCATCGTATCTGGCGAAATGGCAAGAAGCTCTTGGTATTGGGCAACATGGTCACGCTCCTTCGGCACGACGAAGATGCCCGCGCCTGCACCCCTCCAATTGTCGATGTGAGGCACATTGCCCTCGCGGATCGCAGTAGCAGCAAGTGGAATCGGACTTCCGCTCAGTTGGCGACGAACCTTGGTCAGATTGGTCAGGCGCGTTCCAGTACTCACAAGGTCATGGAAGACGCAGCCCCATCCAACCGGAGGCAACTGGCCGTTGTCACCCGCCAGAAGCAACCGGCCCCCCATGGGGAGGTACGACAGGAGTTCGTGCAGACCGGGGGTATCCAGCATCGAGGCTTCATCCAGAACGATCAATGTCCGGTCGTCGAAGATGACCGTATCGGCTCGTGGCGGCTTGCCTTCGCATGAAGCGGCCTGCATGCCGATCAACCGTGCGACGGTATAACCGAGCCTTGGTTGCCCTGGTGAGCTGGCACCACGAGCCAATCCAAGCGCCGCTTTGCCGGCCAATGCCCCCAGCACGACATTGCCACCCAGTCGTTCCCACACGGCGGCCAGCACCTTCATTACGGTTGTCTTGCCCACACCAGCGCCACCTTGGAGCAAGGCGACAGGACGTTTGATCAACGCCACCACGGCATCCTGTTGTTCTTGAAAAAGATTAAGGCCGGTATCCGCCTCCGCTTGATTAATCAGTTCCATGAGGCGTCGATCATCGGGGATAATGACCGGGCAAATGGCTTGCTCCATGTCACGTAGCCGGATCGCCAGCGAGTTCTCAATATAGGCGGCACCGGGAGCGCGAAGCAATGCCTCAGATTCCGCCACGGCGCCTTTCTTGCGGGCAAGATCAAGGGCAAGATCGGGATCGACGCCACGACGACGCAGAAGGCCCCTAAAAGGTTCTTCCTCGCTGCCGCTGTCTCCGTCGCCCAGTAGCTCACGCCAGACGCTATCCACCGCACCAAGCAAGCGATGGGGGTGATCCTTGGCGTCGACCTTCGGGTCGGCCTGCCTGAGCAGGCACTTGCCGAGGTGATCGGCAGACTTCCAGTCAAGGATGCTGGCAGCAAGGTAGGGATTCTTTAGCAAGCGTTCCTGCGATCCCGCACCACCTACCAAGCGCCACAGTTGCCGCGCCGCGCCGGGCTTGGTAACACCGGCTTTTTCAAGCAAGGAGAGGAATTCGATCTCTGCTTTGGCCGAGATTTCTTCCTCGGCCTTGTGAGTCATGGCGGCAAACACATGGGCGGCAATCTTGCTGGCCAGGATAGGCTTGGCTGGATCGAGCACCTTGGCAATCTCGACCAGACGATCCGGATCAGTCAGGACTTGGGGAAGATCGACAGCGAAGGCTTCAAGCAGCCGTTTTGCTCGAACAGGCCCGACATTCGGCAACCGCTCAAGAAACGGTATCAAAAGGGCGCCTACGGGATTGACCCGCGTTATCTTGGTGACATTGAACTGCTTGACCGGGACCCTGTACTTGTCCGTGAAGACGTGGATTAGTCCGTCGACTTGATATGTCTCTCCTACTTCAGGAGAAAGGTCGACGCCTGAGACCTTGACCCGAATTCGCTCACCATCTGCCTGACGGCCGGAGAAAATCACGCCCTTCTCCAGTTTGGAGAGTACGCGCTCAACAGTAACTTGGGTCGAATCGGGCCCAATCATTCGTTCACCCAAGGCAGCATTCCGGCCTGAACCATTTCCAGACGTGCGCGCAAACGGGTGTTTTCAGCTCGTAGAGCGACATTTTGGCTGTTGGCGAGGGCAAGTGCTTCCGTCAGCGCCTCCTCCCTCGCCTTGGCCTCTACGGTGGCCTGTGCATCGATACGTGCCCCCGTGGCTTGCATGATCAACCGCTCCCGGATCGACTTGTCGATCTGCGGTTGGGTGCGAGCCCCAATCGGCAACAGGCCCTGGCCCTCGGCGGTGAGGTTAACGAGACTGAACAGTTCCTCCCGCTCGTATAGGTACTTCTCCTGAGTCTGCTTGAGGCCAATGGCTTCGGCCAAAGCACGGACGTTGACCTTGAAGTCTCCGGTGTAGGGTAAGGTCGGCTTGCGGACGGCGTCGGGCTGGGCCAGATACTCGGTCTCGCTTTGCTCAAGGTATTCCTCAAGACGCAGCCGGACGGAGGGGATGATGCTGGGACGTGCCATTTACTTATCCTCTAGTCGTAGCGGTGTTACCTTCCCGTCACCACTGGATTTCAATAGTGTCGTAAGGGCGGCGTTTTCACCTTTGAGGGTTGCAATCTTTTCGGTCAATTCCTTGCGCTCGACTTCCCACTCGGCCTTGCTTGCCTGCAGTTCCAGTTCGGTGCAAATGTGCCGCTGCTGTAGGGCATCATGCTTCTGTTGCCAATCCTCTGTCCGTTGGGATAGCGTCTTCTTGACCCGCATGCGCCCCACGGTTTCCTTCTTCTTGAGCGTATCGAGCCAAAGTGCGGCCTTTTTCTTGAGGGCAAGGTTTTCCGGTTCCTTTTTGTAGAAACTAGACTCGTTGATACCGGCTCGCCGCGCCAGTTCGGCCATGCTGACCGCCCCACCATTGTGTGGATAGATGCCGCCATTGGATTGCATGTCGGCGAGGACAGCCTGCATGGCTTCGGTCACCTGCTGTTCCATCTTTGCCGTACGTGCGGCACCGCTCCGGGCGGCGGCGAGTTTGTGCTGTTCGCTCATTGCGGAAGCTCCTCACAAAGCGCGAGCAGTGACTGTACTTCGGGATTGGACAGGTACTGCACCTTGATATGCGGGAAGGTGTCCAGCTGTTCGCGGAACTGCTGCATCACCGCATAAAAGACAAGGTATTGCTCATCGTCACGGGCCTGGCGAGCAACATCGAGATAGCTTTCGGCAACCTCCATCACATCCCGATGCTTCAGCGCGAGCACTATGCGGTTGTCGCAGTCTGGCTTGCAGCTCGACTTTTGTTTGCCGCAGCCTTTCTCACCGGGCACCTTGGTGCAAATGATGTCTTTCCGGCAGAAACGCCAAGCCTGACCATTGACCGTCATCATGTACGCCAGATCGTAGGCGCTGCCATCTACCCAGAGCAGGCCGGACTGGGCAAGGCGGGCCTCATGTTCTTTGACCGCCTCGACCAGCCGCGGCGCCGATGCGCCGCTGTGCCCAGGTAGCGGAGCTTCCGTGGCGAGGGCCTCGCGAACTTCTTCCAGGATCTCTGCGCAATGCAGGATGCGCAGCTCGCGCAACACGGCCTCCGCTTCCGTCCGGATGCCCGGGTCGCAAAGGATGTAGTGCAGGGTCATCTCGATCGATTTGTGCCCGAACAGGCGCTTGAGCACCAAGGGCGAATTGAACAGCGCCACCCCGGCCAGCCGCCCGATGGTTTTACGGAAGCGATGGGCGTGGAGATTGGTTCCACCGGGTTTTGGATCCATCCCGACACGTATGGCCAGCATCTGCAGCGCCCTGTCGTACCCACCCAGCGGTGCGCCTGCGCTGGCATAGCCTCCCGTTCCGAGCGCAAGCCACATGGCCTCATTAGCGGGCGGCGCCATCGGCAGCCCATCTTTAATTTTGCCCGGAGGCAGACGGTTCCAAACCTTTGCCAAACGGCCCTGCTGACCGAGCGCCTGTACCAACACCACGGGTGCAGGCCATTGGCGTGCATCGCCGAAGAGGTTGCCGGAAAGTTTGTAGGTCCAGCCGCGGGCGTAGTCCTTGCCGTCGCGTGCTGTGCCCACGCAAGAGCGTGGCAGAGCATCGACTTCGCTGATGCGTCCCGCGCTGGCGAGCAGGGTGAGAAACAGATGCGCCGACTGCAGGGTGACGCTGAGTACCTGCAAGTGCTGATAGGTGCGCGGCGGCCACTCGAACTTATTCTGGGATCTAGCGCCGGTCGTCAGGGCGAAGTTCGGCTGAAGCGACTTGCCCCCGCGGTCCTTCCATTGATGCTCGCTCAGATGCCGGACAATGAATTTGTTGATAATGCCGCAGTCACCTATGAGTTTGTCTTGGGTCATTTCGGACCAGTCCAGACCCTCAAGGCAGGTGGCCAAATCCTCCAGCAGCGGCAATAGGTTCGGTCCTAGGTCACACATCAGCCACAGGATGCGTGGACCGATCTCGGCCAAATAGTTGTCCGGGATAGGTTGGTACTCGCCGCGAATATCCTGAGTTGCCGGAGCCGGTTTCGCGCCGCGCGGATTGGTCGTGCGGGTCACGTCCGGTTGAGGCGGCAGGTCGCTCCACCAACCGCGCGCCGTCAGAATAGCGAGGCGCTCCAGCTCAACTCGAGTTTTTTTATCCCTGCTCAGTTCCAGCACCTCGTCTTCGGTGAGACAGGCGAACAGCCCAGGTGCGTCAGAACGATTCGCCTTGCGGCGGATCGCGCGGGCGAGGAGTTTAGGAAGTTTGTTGTAGAGCAGTTGTGCAAGGCTGCTAGGCTTGAGCCGCTGGCTCTTAGTCTTACGTCGACCACTGGTGGGCGCCAAGCGCAGAAGCAAGGCAAGGCGCGTGAGGTGCAGGACACCCATCTCAACAAGCGTGTTGAGCGCAGCGTCAGGAATAATGGGAGTCGGTTCCTTGGCGAGGAAATCGCGCAAGCGCTTGGCGAGGTGGATGGCGCGGTTGGGGGTATGGAGTTTTCCGGGGGAGATGGCTTTGGGGGTCTTCCAGACTCCCCATTCATCGCCATGTCCAGTGATAGATTGCGCGACTAATAAATCATCTCGCGACAGGTGCTGAAACTCTTCCAAACGGAACCGGTCCAGCGCGGCAATGCGGCAGGAGTCAGCTGGATCGGAAGCGACCAAGGATGGCAGGTTGTCGTGTGCGTTCATGACACCTCCTGATCACGGATAAGGCCCACGCCGGGCACCACATGCTTGCCTGACGAAATCTTCTCGCGCCAGTGCACGCGCGCCTTATTCACGGCGTCCTGTGGATACAAATCTGTGAGAAGAAATTCTCCCGCCTCAAGCTCTTTTTCGAACTCGCCCCCCATCCACGTTTTGAGTGGCAGGTAGTCAGACATTACGAGCAGTTCCTCGACACGCATGGCAATGCCGTCCACCGAATCGGGCAGGAAGCGTGCGTTGTGGCAGTCGCGCAGGCAGCGCTGCGTGCCGCACCATTCGCCCTCTACGTGGTCCGGTGCTATGTGAGTGGGCGGATGTTTGGCATCGGCACAGCCGACCTTGACGCGCGAGCGCATCAAGCGCCGGTACTCATCGAGACGCGCCTCCATCTCTGGAGTTGGTGAGCCATGGCGCACCAGTTGCGCGAGGATGGTGAGATCGACCCGCCCTTGCTCCAGTTCGTGGAATAGATGGGTCATGAAACGGTGTACGGTTTCGTCGTTCTCGGCGTTGAAGATGTTGTTATGCAAATATTTGTCCGTTGAGCTTAGGCCAGCATGGCCCAGCGCCAGCATCACAGCAATGACATTGCCACCGGTCTTGATGTACACCCAACGAGCGTAGATGTCGCGAAAGTCGCTCGGCGTGACGCGCCCGATGAGCGGCTCATTGCGGGTCGCTCGATCGGCATTGAGACGCCAGACGACGTGGTCGAGGTAGCTGTAGCTGGATCTCTTCAGTTTCGCCTTTGGGGCTTCGTATCTGGACCAACGCTTGCAATTGATCCAGTTGATTTTTCCTTGATTATCGACGTACAGCCAAACGTTGCGTAGCCCCTGCTGCAGGGTCTGAACCGCAATGAACTGACGTTCGATAGTTTCCTGCGTTGCCCCGGCGGCCTTTAGCTGCGCCAGTTCGGCGCTGGCTGCCGCGCAGTCGTCTCGCAGTTGCTCGCGCAGCGCTATGGTGCGTTCCAACCAAACCGCCACGATGGCGGGCGGACTGGCTGGATCTTTCTTTTGCCCCATGCAGAACTGCAGACGTCCACCCGCGCGGCGTTTGCTACCCTGCATGGTGACGCAGTCCTCGTTGTCCTCGTTGTCCTCAGTGGCCTCGGGGTCATCGACCATCAGGACGTTTTGTTTTGTGTCTTTGGGATGTTGGAAGATGCGCTCTGGCAGTGTGGCATCAATACCGGTGACCAAGGTCGACGGATTCCAGCCGCTGCCCATCAGGGTGGCATGGAAGGCGATGTCAGCCTCCTCGACCGTAGGAAAGATGAGGGCGCGCATTAGGGTAGTCTCAAGCCCGGTGGAGGCGTTCAGGCTGGCTATACCACCACGCAGCTGCTCCGGAGTCGGCAGCGCCCGACCAGTGGCGGCCTGGATACGCTCTAGGTGCTGCCAGTTGCGCAGCAATTCCTCGTTGCGCTTGGCGTAATCGCGAATAATTGTGGTATCCCGTTTCTCCCATTCGGAAAGCGTGTCGGGAAGCTTGCCCTGGCAAATCGCGTCATGGCGGCGCCATGTTTTGCGCACGTTTTCCCAATCCTGCTTGATCTTGATCTTGAGCGCCTTAGCCTGGTCAGCGGGGATCATCTGGCGTTTGGGCTCCCCTTGGGACGGGGGGGTCCAGTACAATGGCGGGAGCTGCTTCTGACGACGCGTATCATCAACAATGCTAGCAAATTTTGTAAATCGATAGCCGTCAAAGCCGGCGCGGTGAGCGGCCGCTTCGTGCAGATGGGTAAGCTGCTCCACACTTTTTAGTGGTTCCAACATGCGGCCGTCAGCCGTAGTCTTCATCTCCATCTGATCGAACACGCGCCAAAATGCGCGCAGCGAGTTTTTGTAGCCATTGCATGTCCCTTCAGCTGCCAGCGTCAGCCTCGCCTGAATGGCCGGCGCCAATTCCATAATCAGTTCGGGGCGGCCGGAGAACGGCCCGGTCCAGACCCCTGCGCCGTTGGAACGGGGATTCTCCACCTCCCCCTTGGCAAACACATGGAGGTCGACGAGGATGTTTTCGGTGGGATGATGGGTCCAAAAGCGCAACGGATCAGCACTAAGCAGTGTGTGGGACGTTTCGATCAACTCGACGCCGCCGTGTTGTTTTAGGTGATCCTTATTTTTGTTGCGGACGCTCATGACTTCCTCCCTTCGGCGGTTTCATCGTCTTCCTGCCATTTGCGCGTCAGGTCGAGCGGCACGCGCAACTTGTTGAAGAGCCATAGCAGGTATATTTCTGTGGTTTGCGGAGTCACATGGCGCAACTGCGGCTGAATTTCTAGTTGAATTACGGTCTGGATGGTGTCCCTCAACGCCCGCAACAGTGGATGGTCAGCGTCGGGATTGGCTATTCCTCCCACCTGCTTGATCAAGGTAGCGTGCTCCTGCATCTTTTGCCAGAGGTACTGACAGGCCCACCAGTCCCGTCCAAGGTGTGGACTCCAATGGCTGGGCCCCTCCACCTTGGTCCAGAACTCATAGATCTGCGCGCCGGTATAGCGTTTGCCAGTCTTGGGGTTGATGTAGAGATGGACGCTCTGATTGAGTATCCGCTTCGCCTTTGCTGGGTCGCGGATGCCCTTGGTGGCCCGCTTGAGCGCTAGCGGCCGATCCTTTTTGCGATATTCATGAATATTCTTGGCGAACCAGAGCGGCACATGAATGTTGCCTTGTGGTCCTACCTTGTCGTCACATTCGTCGATGTAAAACTCTCGCCCCTTTGCGCCCAACTCAATTTGCACGATGACCTGCTGCACCTCCTCTGGCTGGTCCGGGTTGATGATCTTCCAATCCTTAGGATCGAGTGGCAAGGTATTAAGGCGCCAGCAGGCCAACTCCTCTCGGCGAATGCCAGTATTGAGGACATGGTCAACCATCAAGCCTTCGGTCGACCCAACGATGGGTTGGTCATAGATCCGCTGGCGCCATGCTTTGATTTCTTCGTCGGTTGGGAACG
Organism: Burkholderiales bacterium; assembly: GCA_038328055.1. Lineage (GTDB taxonomy): Bacteria > Pseudomonadota > Gammaproteobacteria > Burkholderiales > Burkholderiaceae_C > Rhodoferax. The sequence goes on along the minus strand of JBBQLQ010000121.1, from coordinate 355 downwards.
ACAGCGTGCGCTTGTTGACCTTTACCTTGCCCTTCCGGGATTCGACTGTTTTGGCTTCATGAGACTTGCTGTTGTTGTGCGAACCAGCCACATAGGTCCGCGTAACCGTAGGGACTAAAAATGGTTCTCGGTGTTGCTTGTCTGCGCACCACAGCTGAAAATCCAATGCAGTTTGGACACGCGCATTCACAGTTGCGGCGCTCAGCGGTTCGCCACGAGAAGACCAGATGCCCTTCAGCATTTCTTCCTGGTAGCGACCAATCAGCACAGTCGTGTAATCAGCAGTCATCAGCTCAATCCCACGAACCTCCCCCCACTCCAGTGAGTTGCAAAGCCAATAGGCATAGTTTCTCAT
>JBBQLQ010000120.1:0-10528 GCA_038328055.1 Burkholderiales bacterium | reverse complement strand
CAGCAGGCCAACCCCGACGAACGAAACAATGCGCTCGATGGTGCCGACATTGGACAGGTCCACCAGCAGTAGTTTCAGTACCACCGTGAACATCAGGCCGGCGCCGACCATCCAGACCGCGCGCCAACCGCGTCGAGTGGCCAACACCATGGCGACCAGCGCAAGCAGCGTCCAGAACAGGGACAGCGAGGCCTGCACCAGATTGGACCCCAGCAGCGCATTGATCCGGAACGGGATATCGGCGGTGTGGTGCAGCGTACGCAAAAGCACGGCATTGGCCCATACGAAGCCGCCGATGCCCAGGCCCGCCCAAGCGGCGGCAAGCGGCATCCGTGCCATCGGCATCAGCCCCAGCCGACGGGTATCGGCGAACCAGGATGAAGGATAGGAATTCCAACCGCATGAGCACAAGTATCGCACCCATACGCACCCAAAATCGGTCTCACAATGCACACATAGGCACTGTCGTCAGTCTGATTTGCCAGGAATTTGTCCGCTGTCGTCGCAACAGGCACCCCAGGCTGCCCACGCACACAGCCCTACCCCGGTGGGCGGTTGTCGCTCGCCACACTTCTGAGTCTCACCAACTTGTTCGCTGATCGTCGGGATAGTCGGGCGGTGATTGGTTTGCCATATCCCAGTCCGGTAAAGCCTCAACACCCTCCCCCATCTCCTGCGCACCCTCACCTTCCCACAGCGGTGGCCCGCGTGCCGGGGTGATGCGTGGGGCTTGGCTGTCGACACCGATGTGTTCCAGTATCTTGTGGATGTCTGCGCTGAATGTGATGAACGCGATGATGCGCATCTGGCTGCCGCACATCGGGCAGATCAGCGGGAACACCTCGTAGATACGCGCTATCACTGCGGCTCACAGGTAGTGCGCTGGTGAGCGCGGTTTGGGTTTGACTTGCGGCTCAGGCTGGGCCGCTTCACCAGAGCCGCCAACTGCGACTGCTGTGCCGGTCGTGTCAGCATCGCTGATTTCGGTAGACTGGCTTCGTCAGTCATCGCAGGACGCCCATGCGCAATCAAGTCATTTCATGCACCCCCCGATCCGCATAGAGGCGGTCCAGGTTCTGTTCGCTTGTGGCTTGTAGTTCAGCCAGCCGTTTATTTTGGTACTCCAGCACCGGTTTTTGATGAATCTTCAGGCTGCTGACCGACTGCCGCGTGCGATACAGCAGCATGGCCAGACTCTTTCGCATCGCCAGCAGTTTATCGACGATGGCCACGGTTTCCGCCGTGACCTCGGCGTTAACCTCGAACGCCCCGCGTCGGCATACGCGTTTGGTGAGGTGGCCGTTGACTTGCTTCGGCCAGAAACGACCGGTGCGGGAGCTCTGGTACCAGACCACGACCACGGGCTCAGCCTGGTCAGGCCGATGGCGTTTCCAGAAGCGCACACCCAACTTTCCGGCCATCGGGGGCTGCGAGTAGTTCAGCAAGGCATCCGACTTCAGTAACAGTTCATCGACTTCCGTAAGCAGATTGCCGATATCGGCAAACAACTCACGCCCCTCTTCGGCGATCCCGGTCAGCCAGATACGGTGCTCTGCAATGCGGTCCTCGTTACTCGGGGAGTCCATTTCGGGGGGTGGCTTGGGGATCAATAAGGTTATGGGGTTCGGGGTCGGGCTCGCGTGTGTTCCGAGCTGGAATAATGCTATCGTTTGTTGTGCGTACTTGCAACGGTATATGTCGATGCGCTATTGTTTCGACATCTGACGACGCTTTCAGTCGTCTGTTTCGGAATTCCGGATTCCGACGCTGTTTCTAGTCAACTCATATGGAGCTACGAATGCCAACTGCAAACAACGTGATCGGCCTGGACATCGGGCACTCCGCCGTCAAGATCGCGTGTTACACCCAGGACGAGAAGGAGCGACAGATTCTCTTCCCGTCCATCGCCGTGCCCGCCTTCACCATTTCGGATGATGGCGAAGCTCGACGTGCCGCCAGGGAAACCGTGATGGTGGGAAGCCGGCCCTACTTCTTCGGTGAGACGGCGCGCACGCAGGGGGGAACGTCACAGGGCCTGTCGGAGGACTGGGTCGACACCCCGGAACACATGGCGCTTCTGAAGGGGGCGTTGAAGTGTGTCCAGGATGAAGTCGGGCTGCCTGAAAACGCCATGCTGGTCATGGGGTTGCCGACGCATCTGTTTTCTCGCCAGCGTGATCGTCTGAAGCAACTGGCCGGCGAGGCCTACAAGGGCGAGATCAAGGTGGTTCCCCAACCTTTTGCGCCATTCCAGATGATGATGCTCGACCGGATGGGCAACCCCTCACCGATTCGTTCCATGATGGAAGAATCCTGGGGCGTCATCGAGGTGGGCTACTACTCTACCGATTTCATGCTGATGCAACGTGGTCGTTGGGTGGAAAAGGCCTCCGGCTCCTGCGCAGGCGTACGGGTCGCAGCCGATCACCTGGCGCGCATGCTGGCCGAAAAGGGGCTGACGGTCGACCTGCCCGAGTGCGAAGATGCGTTGCAAACCCGGCGCATCCTGGACTTCGGGCACAAGACCGATGTGGGCCATGAAGTAGACCAATCCGTCGCACTGGTCGTCACCGAGGTCATCGACTCCGCCACCCGGCTGATGGAACCCTATGTCCGCAAGCTGGATGGCGTCTTGGTCGCTGGTGGTGGCGCCCCCATTGTTCACCCCCGCATTCAGGAGAAGTGGCCGCATGCCCATATGGCCAACAAGCCGCGCCTGGCGGTAGCGGAAGGCATGCGTCGCTTCGGCATGGCGCTGTTGCGTGCGCGCGAACTTCAAGGCGTGAGCGTCTGAACCGGAGGCGATGATGGGAATCTGGGTCCGGGGCGGCGAGCCACCCGATGAAATCAAAGTTACCTTTGTGGTCAACGCAAAGAAAGACCCCGAACTGGCCGCATGGCTTTGGGCGCTGCCCTACCGAGGGACTTCCGCGTCGGTGCGCGACATCCTGAGCGCGGCGGCCCGCCGACTGGGGCTGCCAGCAGCGACGGCTGTCACGTCAGATGCACAGGGTTCAACGACGCCAGAGGGGGTAGCGCCAACGGGCAAGAATTCGACTCTCCTGCAACCTGTCGCTGTAGCGCCTTCCTCGAAGGTGAATGACGTACAGGGCGTTACCGATGAGGTTGGCAACGAGGGAATGACAGAGGCCGTGGTGAAGCTGATGCGGGAGATGGACGATGAGTTCTGAGCAACCTGCAAAGAACATCTCCCCCTGCAAGGAGAGGCAGAAGTTCGGACTCTTCAAGGCCCGGATCACGAGGCCCGAATCACGAAGCCCGCTTCGCCTTCGCCTGAGTCCCCTTCGGGATCAGGGTCCAATCCAGCCAGGTCGTCTTCGCGGCCTGCTCGTAAAGCATACAAATCAGCAAACGAGCTTCCTGCGGGGTCTGCTGCCAAACCTCGTCGCCAAGCGCGAGCCCGCACCACATCGTGTCATGAACCATCGCCTCCCTCACCTGTGCCACCCGCTCATCCAGCGTGGGCGTCAACGCGAAGTCCTCGATGCTCAATGCACCGGCCAGCAAATAGGCCTGAGCTACGGGAATGGCCATGTATTCGGCTGCGCGCACCAGTGTCTCGCGTCCGATCTGAAAGATGGGTTTCTCGCCACTCGCGAGCTTCATCAGATAGACGTAGGTGATACCCAGCGACTCGGCCAATTGATGGGTTGTTTGACCCCGCTTGGCCATTTCGTCCCACAACCGCGAGATCAAGGCCGCACCGGGGGGCGTTGCTTGCGCTGCAACCTGAGGAGGCTTGCTGACGCGAGATTTAGAGGGAGATTGCTTCTTGGGAGTCGCCATACCGGTCACCTTAGTCGAGGCAGGAAAGCCATAGGGTCTCATCTAGAAACTCTGCGGCCACTGTGCAAAAACCATACGTGCAAACGTTTTTTTAGGCAATGCAATTCATTGCCGTTTTTTTATCTATGGAGGGATTCACCATGCTCAAGAGTGGCAGTTCCCGCGTCGCGGCGGCGCACAAGTATGTCAACGCCATGCTCAACGTTACCTATATCACTGGGTTCGTGCGTAAACCCGAGGGGCGTTCTTTCCTGATCCAGCAGAAAAGCGAATCGGCCGATCTGGTCCACGCCATCCCCGTGCAAGTGGGTGATGGGATTGCCGTGCCACGCGAGTTCACACCGATCACGGTCACTTGCCATGTTTATGGCGCCAGGTCACTGGACGGGTTGCGCAATGCGGAACTGCGCGTGATCGACATGCGCACCCCCTCTACCCGCTCGATGCCACTCTGGTTGGCCTGGAATGCGTCCATGCCGGAGGGCATCAAACTGGATGGCTTCAACCCGTTTCGCGCTGGCGCGATCCAGCCCGAATATGCCGGGCAGGATGACACGCCGGATGACCCGTTGCGCTTGGTCTTGGAAGCCACGCGCGGCCGTTTGGATACGCGCCTGGGCGATAACGCCAACGTGGCGATGCTGGCCGGCGTGGTGGAAGGCGCTGCCTACATCAAGCCCACCGAGCACCAGCAAGGCTACATCGCCGCGTTGATCCGGCAGCACAAGAATCCGGACCAGAGCATCCCGGTCAGGCTGTATTCCAACAAACCCCAGTCTCACCTGTCGTCCATCTGCATCGGCGCGCCGGTCAAGGTGGTGGGCCAGATCCGGGTGAAGCTGATACACGGTGAGCCGGAATCGGCGGGTGATGCCCCCACAATCCTGGGCAGGCAGCTTTACATCCGCTGTGGGGAGTTCTCGGTGGTGCAGCGGGGAACGGAAGAACACCCGGGCGACATTCGCTTCCCCTTGCCCGAGTGGTGGCACGAAATGGTTCAGCAACGTCGGGATGAATCACAGGGCGAGAAACCTGCAAGACCTGACGCCAGGCCGGGGCAAGAAATGGAAGCGTCTGTGACGTCGGCCATCGTGGCTGACCCATCTCTTTGAGCGGCATGCCATGACTACGCCCCCTACCCCATCCGTTGACAATTCGGCAGCCGATTCGGGCGACCAACTCATCCCCGTCTTCGAAGGCCAGATCGGCGAAGTGCCGATGCTCGTTTGTAACGCCCGCGAGTTGCATGCTTTCTTGGTCGTGGGGAGAGACTTCTCGAATTGGATCAAAGATCGCATTGGCACCTATGGTTTTGAAGAGAACAAAGACTATTCAACAAATTTGGCGAATAGGTCTGACGGCCGCCCCGGCAAACCCCGCGCCGACTTCCACCTCACCCTCGACACCGCTAAAGAACTAGCGATGGTCGAGAATAACGAACAGGGAAAGGCAGCCCGGCGTTACTTCATCGAATGCGAGCGGCGCACCCTGGAAGCCACGCCCACCGAGAAGGAATGGAAGCTCCTCCGGCCGCCCTGGCGAGAAGTGGGTGGTGGCGTTTGACGCCAACGGCAAGCCCAGGATCACCCCTTTCCAGCCACCGCGCGTGCTGCCGGCGTTTACCGCTTTCGACCTCGGTCGGGAATGCATCGGCAACTTCGACAACGTGGATGAACTGGCCAGCCAGGTGGAACAAGCCCTCGGTCGGCACCCATGCAACCTTACCGACATCCTGGTGACGGCGTTTCGTTTCTACGCCGATCAAGAAAACCAGCAGGCAATCAGCCAGTTCGCAGAGCGCCTGGCAAAGTACCTGGAGGTAATGGATCAACAGGCGCGAGATAAGTCGGGTAGGGAGAAGATCATGGAATCCTGGTTCAGAGACGGCGAACCGCCAGACGAAATCAAAGTCACCTTTGTGGTCAACAGCAGGAAAGATCCCGAACTGGCGGCATGGCTTTGGTCTCTGCCCTATCGAGGGACTTCCGCATTTGTGCGTGACATCTTGAGTGCTGCGGCTCGCCAGATGAGACGCCGAGATTCGACTGCTTTCCACGATTCATGATCGTTCGGAATACGGCTTCGGGATTCCGAAGTCTGTATTCGATGGTGGATCAAGCCTATCCGTTTTCTGAATGCCGATACAGACTGGAGGCGAGCCAGTTTCGCCACGGAGCGCCCTCCCCGCCTTTATCAGACCACGTTTGCCCTACTCCCTTTGGATATCGATTCCACCGTCCGGTCTCTGACCTGGCGGGGTTTTTTATCGTCTGTTGGTTTCCCTACTCTCTTCTGAAACTGAAGCGCCGGCATGGGTTTTTCCAGCGCCGGCTTTACCCAACCAGCCGCCCGTGGGGGTGGCTTAAAGAAGGAGAGTAGTCATGAGCATCAACATTCAGGAGTTCATCGAGAAGGTCAACGTCGTCGCAGTGGATGCCGCCGTGTATTCGGGGAAAGTCTCGCGCGACCTGGCCGACGATCCCGAGGTCTTTACCTCTGGTTCGTTGAAAGTGATCGACCCGGCCTTGTTGAGGCCCTTCACGGCCTACAAGCAGGCGGCGATGCGGGCTTGCCGCAATACGGGTGTGGGGTTTCTGAACGGCTTCGCTGTGCCGGATTCCCATGTGGAACCTCTGCTTCAGGTGTTGTCGCAGATCGCCTCGAAGTTCGAGCAAGCGCGGACAGACTTTCTGTCGAAGTACATGGCTGCCGTCGAGGACTGGGCCAATGCGCATCCCTCCCAAGCATCGGAAATCCGCGCGAAGGCGCAGACCCTGTCCTATGTGGAGAAGGCATTGCGCTTCGGCATCGGCGTCTTCAAGGTACAGCCCCAGGCCATTCCCGTCAGCCTCTCGGTCCAGGATGCAATCGGCCATGAGGTAGGCGGTATCGTGGGGCAACTCGCCCACGAAGTCGCCCAGGATGTCAGGGACACCTGGAGTCCGAAAGCAGACGGCGTGACCCAGAAAATCCGGGGGTTGCTCAACCGGGTTGCCGAGAAATGCCACAGCCTGGCATTCCTGGATGGCAAGGTCGGCCGCATCGCTCACTTCGTGGACGAGATCGCGGCAGCGTTGCCTTCCAACGGCAGGATCGTTGGCCGGGACTTCCTGATGCTTTCCGGGCTGATGGAGCTTCTTTCCGATCCAGGCAGGCTCCTGGCTGAGTCGAAGCTGGAGATCATCCTGGCAGACGAACCTTCAGCCGAAACAAGTGAAGTTATGCTGGAAGTCGAAGTTGACGAATCTTTCGTCGAAACCGACATGCCGCCTGCTCTTCCTCCTGTTGCGCCGGTGGTCGGACGCAATGCCTACGCCTGGTGAGAATGGAATGGCACTTGTGTATTAGCTTCGCCCAACCCCGCCCGGTCTCTGACTTGGTGGGGTTTTTTATGGGCAACCGGAATGGCGTGTTGAAAAAGGGAAATTGGGCTGCTGCCTGGACCAAGATGTTCAATGTCGAAGCGGGGTTTTGAGTGTCAGGAATCAACCCGGAAAAGTCACTGACTGAGCGTGAAAATGCGTTTCTGGACGGCGGGTGTAGATCAGATAGCTGCCGGCCGTTGGCTTAGGATGTCCGTCAAATCGTCGGCCGAAGCCGACGGCGCTCGTCCGCAAGGTTACGTCGGATGTCTGCTTTGGGGCGAAATGGCGTTCGGCGGCAACGAACTTGAAGCCGACGTTGGTGGTGTCCACAGTCAACTTCCGCTGCTCGGCCAATCCGGACAGTGGCGCTCAACGCCAACTTGGTCCGCAATGTGACGGTTACCTGCCACTCGTAGGTAAATTTCGCCGAGCGGCAGCTTTGCATTCCCCCATCGGCCATTCTTGTACTCGCCGGGCTCCGTAAGGGGTGCGGCTTTATTTTGCCTGGCACGTAATCGTGCCAGGCCTGCACGTGCTGACAGGGCGCGCTCGCCGCACGGCTGAGGTTAGGACTGCACGGTAGGCTTCACCGCGCCCAAGCGAAGCCCCAGTACCCCAAGAATGCGGTTGAGAGACTGCACCGTGCCGGGACTGGCCCCACGCTCGATGTTCTGAATCGTCCGAAACGAAGCGCCGGACAGCTTGGCCAGGTCATCCGTGGTTATCTGTAGGCGTTTCTTGATGAACCGGATGACATCCGGTAGCGGCCACTCAGGGTGGGCCAGCACTTCATCCATCACTTCCTGACGGAGAGTCAGCTGCCGTGCCAAGCTTAAGGGTTTGTAGCGCTTGTCCATGGTCCTTTGCCTATCGGATGCGTTCCAGGGCCTGCATCTGGGCCTGAATGGCCTTAGTGACGAAGGCGTGTACATCAGGCTCCAAGCCGAAGCCCTCGCCGTCGTTGAGGACGTCATGCAGCACGGGGAGCAGCGCACGCAGCCCTTCCGCCAGTCCCGCCCAAGCTAGTCCCGTCTTATTGCATAGTTCGTCGAGTGCCGCATTCCAGTCCACGGCCCCCCGTTCCTTGTCCTTCCAGCGCATGCGCCTGGCGATGCCATCCGGATGAAGGTACATGGGAGCGAAGTCGAACAGTGGGGTCAGGCGAATCCGGCCATCAGCGAAACGCTGCAACGCTGTGTTCCGTGCATGATTGTCCTTGTTGCCAAAGGCTAGGTTGGCTACATCCCGCTTTAGATACTCAAGTACCTCCAAGGCAGGGTCTGTGCAGGTCTTGGCGAGGCGCATCACCACGTCATCGTGGGGAGGTGCCACGCCAAACCCAGGCAATCCCATCAACGCGGCCAGACTTTCCTGGCCATGCCGCAGAACGCCCGCCGCTGTGACCTCCAAGTCAAACCGCGGAATGAAGAGTGCCCGTTCGCGCAGCTTAAGGGGCTTGTGCACCCGCAGACCCAGGTGGTCCGCAATGGCCATGTACGGCGCCTCGTGGCGAAGAATCGACGCGAGCGCCGCATTCGGCCCGCGGCCAAACTTGACGATGTAGTGCTCGGCTGCATCAGCATCCGGCAGGGCATGGTCCAGGTAGAGGAGGCCATCCTTGCCTCGGGTTAGCAGAATCTTTGGCCACTCACCCTGCACCCCGGAAGAACCCGCCACGAACAACCCATGCATACTGAGGTAGTGCGTGAAGTCGTCAGAACGGGCAGCGACCTCATTGTCCGTGAACCCCATAGGAGCCTCCGTGCGCGCTAGCAGCCACTCCGCAGCTTCCTTGACCCTCAAGTTACCAATTGGATTGCCCGCGCCTGCGTTAAGCAACGCCCAGTCAGCCGACTGTTGAGCCGTTTCTGGTAGGCCGAGCTGACGCAGCAACTCCCCACGTCCATAACCTTGGGGGAGCAGGTCCAGAAGGAACACAGGCCAATGCTCCAGCTTCCACGGCTGGATACCAACAGGAAACTGGGTGCCGAGAGCGTAGGCATCTCGCCTCCCTACCCAGTCGACGGCCCACTCGACTGCGTATCCCGTGTAGGTGTGCGCCTGCCAACCCGTTTCTGGCTGCGAAAGCAGCATTACGCCGGCAACGTCGTGCCAGTGGGCGTCAACAAAAAGTTGAAGGGTGCATTCTTGTCTCATATGCACATATTTATATCATTATTAAAAGATGTATCCAATTTAATAATGATATAAATATGTGCATATGTCTCAGTGGGGTTGGTGATAGCGCCATATGGACATGCCGTAGTCGCATCCTCCGTCTGCGCGGTAACGCATGCGCAAAAAAACGCGTCAAAGGAGTGCCCCAGGAGGTCAATGTCTCTGGGGCCTGCCACAACGGCGTCAGCGGCAGTTGCTGACGCCACCACTGACGCCAGCGTTGCAGGGTTCGCACCGGCACGTCCAGCTCGGCGGAAAGCCGGGCCGCCACTGTCATCTGCCCGGCATGCCAGGTTGACAACAGCACCACCGCCAAGGCCAGATAGACGCGCCGACCGAGGAAGCGCACCGACATGGACGTCGTCCTTCGACGACAGCGGTTGCAGCAGAAACTGAAGCGCGACTCAAAGTCGGCACGGACCTCGCTCGGGCAGCCACGCGGCTTCCTCGGGTAGTCGGCGCGATGCAGGGTGCCGCCACACGCACATCGAGCGTCGCGCACATCGGCGGCCAGAGCCTCGTCAATGTGCAGCAGGAGTTGGGAAAACTCCGGGGTTTGCAGTAGGGCGTGGCACACTTGAACGGTCTCTTGGCGTCGTAACCAGAGACTCCCCCGAAGGGTTCGTTTGTTCAAGTTCCCCGAGGGGGGTCACCCCTTCGCCATCACGATGCTTGATCGTCCAGGCTGTAAATGCCATCGCGGGCGGTGACCGTACTCAGCTACATGGAAATTATGTCGACCCTGGCCCCTTTGGCCTTTGCGGTGAACCTTTGGCCGCGTGTGTGGAAGGATCTGCTCGCACGCGGCACCCGTGTGGACAAGGATCGAGTGCAAAAGCGCATGCTTGGCGCTACAGTCTGTAGGCGGCGACTCATTACATCGGAAGAGATACAAATCGTGCGCGAGTAAGGATAGGAATTTCAACGCCACATTTTGAAGCATCCTGTCCATTTTCGTTGAATTTTGCGCCGAGAGTTCCTGATAGCCCCTGAAAATATCCCTCAGGCACTCCCGTTGTCTATGCCTGTGGCCACCAGGGCGGCGGAAGTTTGCAGCGCAGATGGCCACAGGCGCGAGTCGCCCCCGACGAGCGAGTCTGTTCGTCTTGTGCCCTACCACGCGATGCGCTGATCGAAGTCGTAGTCGGGTGCGGGTTGCGCTTGCGGATCGATGGCGT
>JBBQLQ010000119.1:0-10561 GCA_038328055.1 Burkholderiales bacterium | reverse complement strand
GTGCGTGATATGTTTGCCCCGGCCCAGGCGCAGCGCGTCATGAGCCAGATCACCATCTACTTTGGCGTGGCCCCGGCCATCGCGCCGATGATTGGCGGCGTGTTGTTTGCGCAGTTGGGTTGGCACAGTGTGTTCTGGTTTTTGACGGGTGTCGGCGTGCTGTTGTGGGCTGCCAACTATCGGTTGCTGCCCGAGACGCTGCATGTAACGCAGCGCCAGCCGCTCAAGGTCAGCAACCTGCTGCAGGGTTATTGGAAATTGGGGCTCGACCCGCGCTTTTTGCTGCTGGCACTGGCCAGCGGTATACCGTTTAACGGCATGTTTTTGTATGTCCTGTCGGCTCCGGCCTTTTTGGGGGACCTTTTGGCGCTGGCACCCACGCAGTTCTTCTGGTTTTTTGTGCTGACCATCAGCGGCATCATGAGCGGTGCCTGGGTCAGCGGGCGCATGGCGGGCCGTGTCGCACCCAAACAGCAAATCAAGTATGGGTTTTCGATCATGCTGTGCATTGCGGTTATCAATTTGCTGGCCAATGTCTTGTTCAAAGCGCATGTGGCCTGGGCGCTTTTTCCGATTGCCATTTTTTCCTTCGGCTGGGCCATGATGGTGCCGGTGATCACGCTGCTGGTGCTGGACCTGCACCCCGATCGGCGTGGCATGGCTTCAAGCCTGCAAGCCTTCATTGGGGCCAGCGCCAATGGGGTGGTGGCTGGTGCCATTGCCCCGCTGGTGATGCATTCCACCGTGGGGTTGGCACTGGCATCGCTGCTGATGATGTCAGTGGGGCTGGTGGCCTGGATTGGCTTGCACCGGCGCTGGCCTGATATTGGCCGCACCATTGACCACCCGGTGGCGGGGTGATGCGGTGGACTGATGCGAAAAAAGGCCGCTGATGCGGCCTTTTTTGGGTTTGAGCAACGCTCAGCCGCCTTTTTTGCAGCGCTTGCCGGGGTTTTTCTTGTTGTTGGTGGCTGCGCCACGCTCCAGGCTACGCAATTGGCCGTGGCCTGCGGTGTAGCAAACGCCCTTGGGGGCAACAGGGCGGGGCGAAGCCTTGCGCTCGGCTTCGGTACGGAATTCTTGGGACATGAGGGGACTCCTGTGAATTGGTAAAAACGTGGGATTATCGCGTGCTTTGCCGTTACCATAGCCGATTATTGTTTTCCCGTACCCCGAATTTTCATGATTGCAGCCCCGGAATTACCCTTCATAACGACTTGTGTTGCAGAAAAAGCCGTGCAACTGGGTGACCTGTTGGTCAGCATGGGCAAGCTCTCGGCCAGAGACCTCGAGCGCGCTGTGTCCGCGCAGGCCGAAGCCGGTGGTGTGTTACAGGTCGTCCTTGTCAATCTGGGCCTGGTGTCCGAGCTCGATGTGGCGCAGGCACAGGCTCATCTGCTCGGCATTCCCTTCGTTGTGGCAGAAGCCTTTCCGACTTTGGCACCTGATGTAGACGGCCTGCAACCTGATTTTTTGCGCACCCACCATGTGTACCCGTTGCGGCTTGATGAGTCGGGCCTGACGGTGGCCATGGCATCGCCAGACGACGCTTTTGTTATCAAAGCGCTGGGGCTGGCCACTGGCTTGGTCATTCATCCCTGTGTGGCTCTGGGTTCGGACATTGACCGTGCCATGGCCTCGGGCGACGAGCCCGCTGAAGATGCCGACATGGGAGGTTTTGAAGCCGACGCCGGGGATTTTGTCGAGCACCTGAAAGACCTCGCCAGCGAGGCCCCGGTGATCCGCATGGTGAACCAGATCATTGGTCGTGTCATCGACATGCGCGCCTCTGACATCCACCTGGAACCGTTTGAAGACGGCCTGCACGTGCGCTACCGGGTTGACGGCGTCATCGCCAGGGCAGACGTGATCGCCCCCAGCCTTAGTCCGGCGGTCAACTCGCGCGTCAAACTCATGGCGCACCTTGACATTGCAGAACGCCGCCTGCCGCAAGACGGCCGTATCAAAACCCGCGTCAAAGGCCGCGAGATTGACCTGCGCGTCTCCACCGTGCCCACCGTCTATGGCGAAAGCCTGGTCATGCGCGTGCTTGATCGCTCCAGTGTGCGCTACAGCATGGAATCCATTGGTTTTGCGCCAGACAACCTTACGCACTTCAACCAGTTGCTGGCGCGACCTCACGGCATCTTGCTGATCACCGGCCCCACCGGCTCTGGCAAAACCACCACGCTCTACACCGCGCTATCCAAGCTCGATGCCGATGCCCACAAAATCATCACCGTTGAAGAACCCGTCGAGTACCAGCTCGCTGGTATTAACCAGATCCAGGTGCACCAGCAAATTGGCCTGACCTTTGCCAACGCGCTGCGCTCCATCCTGCGGCAAGATCCTGACATCATCATGATCGGCGAAATGCGCGATGGCGAAACGGCTCAAATTGCCGTTCAGTCCGCTCTGACAGGGCATTTGGTGCTATCAACTTTGCACACCAATACAGCAGCGGGTGCCATTGTGCGACTGCAAGACATGGGCATTGAGCCCTATTTGATCACCTCGTCGGTCAACGGTGTGCTGTCCCAGCGCCTGGTGCGGCGCTTGTGTGACCACTGCAAACAAGCCTATGTGCCTGATCCGGCATTGGTAGTCAGTAGCGGCATGCAGCGCATGGGCTTGACTGCCCCCACCCTGTACCAAGCTGCAGGGTGTGAACACTGCCGCCAAACCGGCTACAGCGGGCGCTGCGGCATTCATGAACTGCTCGTCATTGATGACGGCATGCGCCGCGCCATTTTGAACGGGCTCGATGCCTCGGCCCTGCACACCCAGGCCACTGCGGCGGGTATGCACACCTTGTACGAAGACGGCCTGCTCAAAGTGGCCGCAGGCATTACCAGTCTCGAAGAACTGCTGCGCGTGACCGAGGACCACGCCGATGCCTGACTTTGCCTGGAAAGCAGCGCAAGCAGATGCCAAAATTATCGAAGGCCACCTGCACGCCGCCAGCCACGCACAGGCTATGCAGCAGTTGCGCGCGCAAGGCTTGACACCCTTGCAGTTGGCAGAAGCCGGCGCGCCTGGCGCTGGCAGCGTTGTGCCAATGCCCGCCGCAGTTGCCGGTACAACCGCAACCGCCAGCCGCTTCAAGTCCAGCACTATCACTGCGTCGGACGTTCTGGTCATGACCAGTGAACTCTCCATCATGCTCAAGGCCGGCCTGTCGCTTGACAGCGCCTTGCGCGTGCTGATCGGCATGAGCGCCAAGCCTGCCTTGGTCACGCTCACACAGACTATTCTGGAAGATGTCAAAGGCGGCTCGCCGCTAAGCCGCTCACTGGCCCGCCATCCGCAGCAGTTTGGCGACTTTTACATCAACATGGTGCGCTCAGGCGAGGCCAGCGGCCAGCTTAGCAGTGTGCTGGAGCGCCTGGTAGAACACCTTGAGCGCATCAAAACCCTGCGCGAAAGCGTTATTTCAGCCGCCATTTACCCCGCCATTTTGCTGGGCGTGGCGCTGCTGTCACTGGTCGCCATGCTGGGCTATGTGGTGCCCCAGTTTGAAACCTTGTTCAAGGACATGGGCGACGCCCTGCCGCTGCCCACCAAAATCATCATGAACATCGGCCAGGTGTTCACCAATTACGGTTGGGCCTTGGCGTTGGGGCTGGCTGTTGTGATCTGGTTCTTACGCCTATGGTGGCGCTCACCATCGGGCATTCGCTGGTGGCAGTCGCGTGCACTCAGGCTGCCCCTGGTGGGCAAGCTCATCCTCAAATACAACCTCACGCTATTTGCCCGTTCGCTCGGCACCCTGCTGGGCAATGGCGTGCCGCTGGTCACCGCCTTGCACATTGCCACCCAGACCGTTGGCAACCTCAAGCTGCGTACGGCCCTTGAGGGCATCACGCCCAAGGTCAAGGGCGGCACCAAGATGGTTGATGCCATTGCCGCCAGCGGTATTTTCGAGCCGCTGGCCGTTAACCTCATCAAGGTGGGCGAAGAAACCGGCCGCATGGGCACCATGCTGCTGGAACTGGCCCGCATTTTCAATACCGACGTTGAAACCGGCATCAAGCGCGGACTGACATTGCTCGAACCCGTCTTGATTCTGGTACTCGGTATGCTGGTCGCATCCATCATCGTGTCCATCATGCTGGGAATTTTGTCGGTCAACGACCTGGCGGTGTAAGTCACGTCTTGGACACTCTACATAGAAGAGTCTTGGCCCAATCGTCGCTCCAGCGTGCGACCCCCTACAATCAATTTTTTGATTAAACCCTAGCCTTTTTTAGCGCCTGACATGACACCACGACTCACTTCGTTACTTTGTGCCTGCGCGCTGGCGATTGGCATCGCCGTGTTGTACAACTTTGGCATCAACAATCAGCTGGTGTTTGACGATGCCCGGCTGACCGATGGCACCATTTTTGGCCAATATGGCAGTCTGATGCAGTTCAAGGCACGTGTACTTTCGTATGGCAGTTTTGTCTGGTTCCAGAGTGTTTTTGGCGATGGCTGGTGGAAGCAGCGTGTTTTTAATATTGCCTTGCACATGAGTACTGCGCTCACACTGTATGCACTGGCACTTGAGTTGCTGCAACGCACGCAATGGGGCGAGAGCAGTAGTGCTGACACATTTTCAAGCTCGCTACGCGCAGCAGCACTCACTGGCGTTGCCCTGTGGGCCTTCAACCCGGTGGCCGTCTACGCAGTGGCCTACCTGATTCAGCGATCCATCCTCATGGCAACGCTCTTTGTAGCCTTGGCTTGCCTGGGCTTTGTGCGCGGCTTGGTGACCGGGCGAATGGTTTGGCATCTGCTTGCATTGGTGAGCTATGTGCTGGCGGTGGCATCAAAGGAACATGCCATCACTGCCATCTTGCTAACGGTACCGCTTTTTGTATTCATCAACCGCCCACCACTGCGGCGCGTTGTACAGCTTGCTGCGGGTGCGGCGGTGGTTCTGACCTTGATGGGTGCTTTACTTTTCAAACAGTACGGCTCCATTGTGGGGACCGTCTTTGATGAAACCTCACGAGCCTTTGCCACCCAGCTTGAGCAGCAGCAACCCGGCATCAGCCAAATCATTTACCCGCTAAGCGTGATCAACCAGGCATCGTTGTTCTTTCAATATGGCTTGCTTTGGTTTTTACCTTATGTGGGCTGGATGTCCATTGACCTTCGCCCGGCGTTCCCCTTGGCTATTGTGAGTTGGCAACTCGTTGGCGCATTGGCCTGGCTTGGTATGCTATTTGGCAGCATTTGGCTGGTGCTTCGTCGCCACGATGTCTGGGGCTTGCTTGGTCTGTGCATGCTAATACCTGGCCTGCTGTTCATCACCGAATTCAGCACTGTCTGGCTACAAGACCCGTTGGTGCTGTACCGCAGTTATTTGTGGTCGATGGCTCTGCCAGTGCTTTTTGCCATACCCTTTGTGGGCCGTACGAGCCGGCAACTCTATGCGGTGGTACTGATCGTCTTGGGGGTATTGGCCGCTTCTGCCTATGAGCGAATTCTCAGCCTGCAAACGCCAGCAATAGCCTGGGCCGATGCCAGCGAAAAAATTGACCGCCAAGCCCCTGCTAACGCAGTCGGCCGCTGGCGGCCATTTCTCAATCAGGGGGCAGAAGCCGCTGACCATGGTGACTTCGAAGGTGCTTTGCGTCTATTTAGCCTGGCTGAGACGTTGGGTGAACCCCTGGGCTCGGCGCGCTTAAATATGGGCGTTAGCTTGCAGCAGCTCAAAAAACACGCCTTGGCACTTGACAACTTTGCAGCCGCCGAAGCCAAAGGTTTTACCGAAGCAGGCTTGCACTACCAACGCGGCGAATCGCAATATGCCTTGGGCCGCTTTGCCGATGCTTATGAAAGCTATACCAAATCACTGACGCACCCACAAGTAGCCGAGGCCGAAGAATTTACCCGCCTGCGCCAGGCCGAGGCGGCCGTAGCCAGCCAAAGGTATGACGAAGCCATCGTCATTTACCACCAACTCATTCAAAAAAACCCTGACAAACAGCGTTACAAAGTGGGGCTGAGCATGGCACTGGTGGGCAAGAAAGATTACCCGGCAGCGTTGGCCATTTTGAACCCTGCCATCGCCCAGCGCCCCACAGGCCCCACCTATTACGCGCGGGCTTTAACTTACTTTTATATGGGTAACCGCGCAGCCAGCACGCAAGACCTGGAACTTGCCATGCGTGCTGAGCCCAACAACCCGATGTACCTTCAACTGCAAAAAATGCTTGTGCCCGCTGCCACATCAGCCGTCAAACCCTGATGGCTAATCTTCAAATCACCACCAGCCTACTGGGCCTGGGCTTTGCGTTTGTCGTCATACTCCTGTTGCGGCGTGACCATTTGTACATCTTGCATGGGCTTTTCTGGATATTCATTGCCGCCTTGGCTGTATTGTTGGGCCTGTGGCCGGGTCTGATTGACCGCCTTGCCGGCTGGGTGGGTATCAGCTACCCGCCCGCTCTGCTGCTACTGGCGGCCGTGCTGGTGTTATTGGTCAAGGCGCTTTACGCCGACATCACTCAAACTCAACTGGAGCGACAACTGCGACGACTGAATCAGCGCGTGGCCATGATGGATGCCCAGCCCCCGGCGCGTGACCAAGAACGCCTCTGACGGTATTGCATGACCCTGCGCGTACTTCACATCGGCAAGTTCTTCCCGCCCGATCGGGGTGGCATGGAATCGTTTCTGTCTGACTTGGTCCAAACCCAGCGCGCCCAAGGCATTGACAGCCATGCCCTCGTTCATGGCCAGCCTTTACCTGAAGACCCAGCCTGGTTGCGTCGCGTCCCGGTGCAACTGCGGCTCATCTACACACCGATAGCCCTGGGCTTCAGATCTGCCCTCAAGCAGGCCATCAATGATATTGAGCCGCAAGTGCTGCATTTGCACATGCCCAACGTGTCAGCCTTTTGGGCGCTGACCCTATTAAGAGCCCACAAAATTCCGTGGGTAATACATTGGCACTCAGACGTTGTTGTCTCAGACGTGCATCTGGCTTTGCGGCTGGCCTACACCCTTTACCGGCCGTTTGAGCAGGCGATGCTGGAACGTTCTGAGCGCATCATTGCCACCTCCTTGCCCTACCTTTACGCTAGTGAGCCGCTGCAGCGCTGGCAGCACAAATGTGTGGTGGTCCCTCTGGGCATACACACAGATTTGCCTGACATGCCTCTCGGACAACTCCCCTGGAAACCCGGCGCACTCAGACTGCTGTCGCTGGGCCGCCTGGCGCATTACAAAGGTTTTGACACGCTGATTCGCGCCGTCAGCGCGTCACCTAACCTGCAACTCGTCATCGCCGGTGCGGGCGAAGGCATGGCCAGTCTGCAGGCCTTGGCCAAGTCCAGTTGCCCGGAAGGGGCAGAGTCCAATGTCCAACTTCTAGGCGAAGTCAGTGAAAGCCTCAAGCACCAATTGCTTGCCAGCTGCGATGCCTTTTGTCTGGCCTCTTGCGAACGTACCGAAGCCTTTGGGATGGTGTTACTTGAAGCCATGGCCCACGCCAAGCCCTGCATTGTGAGTGACTTGCCTGGCTCCGGCATGTCGTGGGTTGTATCGAGCAGCGGGTCAGGGTTGAGCCATCTGCCGCCCGGTGATGCTTTGGCCTGGCAGCAAGTGCTGTCGCAGTTGTCAGACCAACCCCAGTTGCTGACGCAATGGGGTCTTGAGGGCAAGCGCGCTCTGCATGAACGCTTTTCCATCACCGGCTGCGCGCTCAGTCTGGCTGGTGAGTACTTTATTTCTCAAAACATACCGCCACCCGTGCTAGGCCATACATCCATTCTGATTGTTATTCCAGCCCGCGATGAGGCGGCTACTATCGGTCAAGTTGTCAGTGCCCTAATTGCAGCGGGCTGGCAGCATGTCTTTGTTGTTGATGACCACAGTTCCGATGGCACGGGTGACATTGCCCGCAGGGCTGGTGCCACGGTGGTGCGACCAGTGTTGCCTTTGGGAGCATGGGGCGGTATGCAGCTAGGTATTCGCCACGCCCAGGCGCACGGATTTGAGTCCGTTATCACCATGGATGCTGATGGTCAACACGAAGTACAAGAGATTGCCTCGCTACTGGCCGTCAGCGCCAGCTCCGACGTGGTGGTTGGGGCTCACGCCGAGCGTGCCAGCCGCCTGCGCCAAGTGGCCTGGCGCTGGTTTCGCGCCATTGCAGGCTTCGAACTGCGCGACCTGACTTCCGGGTTTCGACTTTACAACCGTAAGGCCATCAAAATTTTGGCCGCAAGCGAAGCCACTTTGCTTGACTACCAGGACATTGGCGTACTCTTGCTGTTGCGCAAAGCAGGTTTACGTATTGCAGAGGTTCCCGTCAGCATGAACATTCGCCAGGTCGGTAAGTCTCGCATTTTTTACTCATGGCTCAGTGTGGCGCGGTACATGATGACCACCACGCTACTGTGCTTTGCACGGTGGCAATTTAAACCCATAAAATCTGAGCACTAGCAGCGGCTTGAATGTATTCATCTACCCAAACGGCAGTCAATTTAATATTCATATATGAAAATGTTAAAATTCTTAAATGGATACTATCCTGCGTATTCAGATCAATACATCCCCTGAGCAATTGGCTCGCAAATGGTCTGCAATGTCATTTACTCCTTATCGCGCACCTGTCCGACTCGACGAACAGCTCAGAACACAAGTGTTCAACGCCAGTTTTGAGGCCAAGCTGGGCCCAGCGGCACCAAGCCCACCTGGGCAAAAGCGGTCAGGCCCAGTAGCTCACCCACCGCATCACCGCCTGGAGCAAATTTGTTCGCTCTAGCCACAAATCCCTCAGTTTCCCAGAGCACACATGCTGAATATTCCTAAGCTATCCATGATCCATGCGCTGTGGGCCTTTCGCGGTTTTGTGCTGGGCAGCGTGCGACGTGAATTCAATGGAAAATATCGTGAATCAATGCTGGGTGCCTTTTGGTCTGTGGCCAACCCGCTGGCCATGATCACCATCTACACCATTGTGTTTGGCCAGCTCATGCGACCGACGCTGGCTGGCCACGAAAGCAAGCCTTTTGCCTTCAGCATCTACCTGTGTGCCGGTGTCATTACCTGGGGTTTGTTTGCCGAGATGCTGGGCCGCCTGAACGGCGTGTTTCTGGAACATGGCAATCTGATCAAGAAGGCAAACTTTCCGCGCATTTGCCTGCCTGCTATCGTTGCCTTGTCGGCCTTGCTGAACTTTGCCATCGTGTTTGGCTTGTACCTTGTTTTTTTGCTGCTGATTGGTCAATGGCCTGGTTGGTCAATCCTGGCCGTGTTCCCTCTATTGGCCTTGCAAGTGCTGTTTGCCCTTGGGCTTGGCATCCTGCTCGGCACACTCAATGTGTTTTTTCGAGACGTCGGCCAACTCACTGGCATCGTGCTCCAGTTCTGGTTTTGGCTCACGCCCATCATTTATACCTATTCCACCTTGCCCGCTGTGGCACAAAATCTGATTCGCTTTAACCCCATGCAGCCCTTGATAGCAGGTTACCAAACCATCTTTTTGGATCGTCAGTGGCCTGACTGGATCACCCTTTGGCCGCTGTCCCTGCTCACGTTGGCCTTGTTAATGTTGGGCGGGCGGTTTTTCCTGTCCCGCGCCGGTGAGTTGGTGGACGAACTTTGATCCAGTGCCGGGCATGAAAGTAATTTTGGCGACAGACGCCATAGTGGCGCCGCTCACGGGCATCGGTCGCTATGCTTTCGAGCTGGCTCAGCGCTTGCCGACGCATCCGTTGATCGAGCAGACGAGATTTTTCTGGTTTGGACGCTGGCTTGACAAGTCTGATCTGGCGCGCCTGGCGGAGGCTAGCCCTAAGACTGCGGATGCACCAGCAGCTACAGGGCCTGGTTTGCGCAGCCGCCTGGCCGGCAATCGATTGGCGGTCCGGGTTTATCAAACGCTGACGCCTCCTTTGTTCGGGTGGCGCTTGCGTCATGAGGCGAGTTCATTGTTTCATTCGCCCAACTATTTTTTGCCGCCTTTCCCAGGGCGATCGGTGGCCACCATTCACGATTTGTCCCATGTCAGTTTTCCGCAGTTTCACCCTGCAGCGCGCGTGGACTATTTGAACCGGGCGCTACCTGGTACCTTGTTGCGGGCCAATTTCCTGATCACGGATGCCGAGTCGGTGCGCCTGGAGGTGATTCGCCATTTTGGCTGGCCCGCTGATCGCATCGCTGCGGTGCCGCTGGGGGTGGATCCAGTTTTTAGACCCCGATCCGTCGCTGATTTGTCACCGATTTTGCGGCGCTATGGCTTGGTGGTGGGGGGGTACACGCTGTGTGTTGGAACCATCGAGCCGCGTAAAAATATTGCCCGTTTGCTGACAGCTTATGAGTCGTTGCCAATGGCGGTGCGCAAGCGCTGGCCGCTGGTGCTGGCTGGAGCGCGGGGTTGGCGGTCTGAATCGATTCACGAGCAAATTGACAAAGCGGCATCGGCGGGATGGGTGCGGTATCTTGATTTTGTAACGCAAAGTGATTTGCCGTATTTGTATGCGGGTGCCCGTTTGTTTGCCTATCCGTCGCTGTATGAGGGGTTTGGCCTGCCTCCATTGGAGGCCATGGCGAGCGGGGTACC
>JBBQLQ010000118.1:0-10595 GCA_038328055.1 Burkholderiales bacterium | reverse complement strand
GCCTTCCAGTTCATGGGTGACTGGGCCAAGGGTGAATTCACCGCTGCGGGCAAGGTGCCGGGCAAAGACTACATCTGCGCGGCCGCACCCGGCACGGCCAATGCGTTCACTTTCAATGTCGATTCATTTGCCATGTTCAAGCTCAAAGACGCAGCTGCCCAAAAGGCCCAGGCTGATCTCGCAGCGGCCATCATGGGAGTCGAGTTTCAGGAGGTGTTCAACCTGAACAAGGGCTCTATTCCGGTGCGCCTGAACATGGACATGGCCAAATTTGACGACTGCGCCAAGCTGTCTTCCAAAGACTTCGTGGCAACCAGCAAAACCGGTGGTTTGCTGCCGTCCATCGCTCACGGCATGGCGGTCAAGTCGGCTGCTGAAGGCGCTATTAAAGACGCGGTCAGCCAGTTCTGGAACGACGACAAGATGAGCGTGGCCGATGGCATGAAGAGCATCGCCAAGGCGGCTGCGACCAAGTAAGCCGATAGTGCACCCGCTATCGTCATTGCGAGGCGCGCAGCGACGTGGCAACCCATGACTTCTAAACGCATGGATTGCCGCGCTGCGCTCGCAATGACGGTTGAGCGGTTCGTCATGGCCAACGCAGCGATAGGTGCCCGACATATTCATGGCGAGGAGCGCAGCCATAGCCGTAACCGCTGTCGTCATTGCGAGGCGCGCAGCCGTAGCCGCTATCGTCATTGCGAGGCGCGCAGCGACGTGGCAACCCATGACTTCTAAACGCATGGATTGCCGCGCTGCGCTCGCAATGACGGTTGAGCGGTTCGTCATGGCCAACGCAGCCACAGCCGTAACCGCTATCGTCATGGCGAGGCGCGCAGCCATAGCCGTAACCGCTGTCGTCATTGCGAGGAGCGCAGCCATAGCCGTAACCGCTATCGTCATTGCGAGGCGCGCAGCGACGTGGCAACCCATGACTTCTAAACGCATGGATTGCCGCGCTGCGCTCGCAATGACGGTTGAGCGGTTCGTCATGGCCAATGCAGCGACAGGTGCCCGACATCTTCATGGCGAGGCGCGCAGCCATAGCCGTATAACCGCTGTCGTCATTGCGGGGAGCGCAGCGATAGCCGTAACCGCTGTCGTCATTGCGAGGCGCGCAGCGACGTGGCAACCCATGACTTCTAAACGCATGGATTGCCGCGCTGCGCTCGCAATGACGGTTGAGCGGTTCGTCATGGCCAATGCAGCCACAGCCGTAACCGCTGTCGTCATGGCGAGGCGCGCAGCCATAGCCGTAACCGCTGTCGTCATGGCGAGGCGCGCAGCCATAGCCGTAACCGCTGTCGTCATTGCGAGGAGCGCAGCGACGCGGCAATCCACTTCAGGAGGCCTATGAAATCATTTGAAAACGTGTTGCCAAAGCTGGTGATCGCGCCGGGCTTTGTGCTCGGCTTTGCGTTCATCTACGGGCTGATGATCTGGAACGGCGTGTTGTCGGTGACCAATTCACGCATGCTGCCCAACTACGACGAGTTTGTCGGGCTGGAGCAGTATGTGCGCCTGTGGGACATGGATCGCTGGTACGTGGCTTTGAAAAATCTCGGCATTTTCAGCGTGCTGTACGTTGGCGGCTCGATGCTGCTGGGCATGGTGCTGGCGATTTTTCTGGATCAGAAGATACGCGGCGAAGGCTTTCTGCGCACCATTTTTCTGTACCCGATGGCGTTGTCGTTCATCGTCACCGGCACCGCCTGGAAATGGATATTGAACCCCAGTCTGGGCCTCGAAAAGCTCATGCACGACCTCGGCTGGACGAGTTTTGGGTTTGACTGGCTGGTGCAAAGCGACACCGCCATTTATTGCGTGGTGATTGCCGGCATCTGGCAATCGGCCGGCTTTGCCATGGCGCTGTTTCTGGCGGGCTTGCGTGGCATAGAGGACAGCATCATCAAGGCCGCGCAAATTGACGGGGCCAGCCTGCCGCGCATTTACTGGCGAATTATTTTGCCGGTGCTGCGCCCGGTGGTGTTTTCCACCATTCTGGTGCTGTCGCATTTGTCGATCAAAGCGTTCGATCTGGTGATGGCGTTGACGGCCGGTGGGCCGGGCTATGCGTCAGATGTGCCTGCCACCTTCATGTTCACCATGAGCTTTACCCGCGGCCAGATCGGTCTGGGTGCCGCCAGCGCCACCATGATGCTGGCCACCGTCGCGGCCATTGTGGTGCCTTATCTGTACAGCGAACTGCGTACCAAGCCGCACGAAAGGTAGTCGCCCATGAATGCTAAAAACTTATCCCGGCTGGCGGTGTACAGCGTGCTGCTGATCGCGGCCTTTTTCTTTCTGGCACCGCTTTATGTGATGCTGGCGACTTCTTTCAAAGATGCCGAGCAGATCCGCTCGGGCAACCTGCTGAGTTTGCCGCGCGGGCTGAACTTCGAGTCGTGGACACTGGCCTGGTCGACCGCCTGCACCGGGGTTGATTGCCGCGGCCTGAAGCCATTTTTCTGGAACTCGGTCGCCATGGCGGTGCCGGCAGTGCTGATCTCGACAGCCTGGGGTGCCATCAATGGCTACGTGCTGAGCATGTGGAAGTTTCGCGGCAGCGATGTGCTGTTTGGCTTCATCTTGTTTGGCGTGTTCATGCCGTTTCAGGTGGTGTTGCTGCCCATGAGCCAGGTGCTGGGTTTTCTGGGCTTGTCGAGTTCCATCGCGGGTCTGGTGCTGGTGCACTGCCTGGCGGGCATGGCCGGCACCACGCTGTTTTTTCGCAATTACTACATGGCCATTCCGCGTGAACTGGTCAACGCCGCGCGCATGGATGGCGCTGGTTTCTGGCGTATTTTCTACCGCATCGTGATACCGATGTCGACCCCGATTCTGATGGTCACGCTGATCTGGCAGTTCACCAACATCTGGAACGATTTTTTGTTTGGTGTGGCCTTCAGTGGTGCCGACAGCAAGCCCATCACAGTCGGCCTGAACAACATGGCCAACACCACCAGCAGCGTCAAAAACTACAACGTTGACATGGCCGCCGCCATCATCGCCGGGCTGCCGACCATGCTGGTTTATGTGCTGGCCGGTCAATATTTCGTCAAAGGTCTCACAGCTGGCGCTGTGAAAGGATAAAACTCATGGCAGCATCACTCCACATCGCAGGCATTCGCAAGGTCTATGGCAAGGGCGACAAGGCCGTTGAGGTTCTGAAAAAAATCGACATCGAGGTCGCGCCTGGCGAGTTTTTGATTCTGGTCGGCCCCTCGGGCTGCGGCAAGTCAACCCTGCTCAATATCATTGCCGGGCTGGAAGATCCGACCGAGGGCGAGCTCAAAATTGCTGGTAAAAATGTCATTGGCGTGGCCCCGGCCCAGCGCGACATTGCCATGGTATTCCAGAGCTACGCGCTGTACCCGACCATGAGCGTGGCCGACAACATTGGCTTTGCACTGGAAATGCGCAAGGTGCCCAAAGAGGTGCGCATCAAGCGCATCCATGAAGTGGCCGCCATGCTGCAAATCGAACATTTGCTGGACCGTCGTCCGGCGCAGCTATCGGGCGGTCAGCGCCAGCGAGTCGCCATGGGCCGTGCCCTGGCGCGCGACCCGCAACTGTTTTTGTTTGACGAGCCGCTCTCCAACCTAGATGCCAAGCTGCGCGTTGAAATGCGCGCCGAGATCAAGCGCCTGCACCATGTGTCGGGCATCACCAGCGTGTATGTGACGCATGACCAGATCGAGGCCATGACGCTGGGCAGCCGCATTGCGGTGATGAAAGACGGCATATTGCAGCAAATTGGCACACCAGACGACATTTACCGCCGCCCGGCCAATACCTATGTGGCCGGTTTCATTGGATTGCCTACTATGAATTTCATAGCTGGTAACGCAAGTAATACGGGGGCTACAGGCCTATTTTCCTTTGTAGGTGGGGCTTTGGAGCTGCCTTGCCCGGTGGCCGGCAAAGTCACCCTGGGCCAGCGCCCCGAGCACATTCACCTCAATGACAGCGCTGCCTGGCGCGGTGAAGTCACGCTGGTTGAACCCACCGGTGCCGATACCTACGTGGTGGTGAAAACCGGCGTTGGGCTGATCACGGTGCGCACACCGCCCAGCACCCAAGTCAGCGTGGGCGACCCGGTGGGCATGACGGTCAGCGCCAACCACAACAACTGGTTTGACGCGCAAAGCGGGCTGCGCGTGGGGTGACGGCGGGTCAAATGGAGCAGTCAGCCGGACAAGCTGACTTGGACACGCTGTCATACTGCGCCTCGAAATCAGCCGCTGGCACCGGGCGCGAGAACCAATAGCCTTGGGCAAAGTCGCACCCCGCCAGCGCCAGCAAGTCACGTTGCAACAGGGTCTCCACGCCCTCTGCAATCACCTTCATGCCCAGTGCGTGCGCCATGGCGATGATGGCCTGGCACAGCGCCAGGTCGGTTGAACCCGACAGCAGTCCACGCACAAAAGACTGGTCGATTTTGACAAAATCGATGTCAAATTTCTGCAGATAAGACAGCGACGAGTAGCCGGTGCCAAAGTCGTCCAGTGAAACCTGAATGCCGTCATCGCGCAGGCCCAAAAGCTGTTCAACCACACCCTCGCTGGTCGACAGCAGCAAGCCTTCGGTAATTTCCACTGCGACGCAGTCGCCGCTCAAGCCCCGCGCCGCCAGTTGTGCGATCCACGGTTGGTGTTGCGGATTGGGGTTTTCAAACTGCACCGGCGACCTGTTGACGCTGATCTGGAAGCTGGGGTGCAGTGCTGCGCGCCACGCCTTGACCTGGTCAGCGGCCTGCTGAAACACCCACTCACCCAACGCCACAATCAGGCCGCTGCTCTCGGCCACCGGTATGAACTCCGCCGGGCTGATCAGGCCGAGCACCGGATGCTGCCAGCGCACCAGGGCTTCGGCCTTGTGGATGATGCCGGTGGCGAGTTCCACAATCGGCTGGTAGACCAGCCGAAATTGATGATCAGCCAGTGCCACGCGCAGGTCGTGCGTCAGTTGGGCGCGCAACTTGGCGGCCTGCTGCAGGGCGGGGGTGAAAAAGCTGTAGCGGTTGCGCCCGGCACCTTTGGCGACATACAGCGCCTGGTCGGCGTTTTTTAGCAGGTCTTCAATCTCGCTGCCATCAAGCGGGAACAGCGTGACTCCGATGCTGGCCGAGACGAACACCTGCTCATGGTCGAGTTGAAACACCGCGCTGAGTGTGGCTAGCAATTTCTGCAGCACGCTCTCCAAATCCTGCGCCGTTTGCAGTTCGGTCACGATCACGGTGAACTCGTCACCGCCCATGCGCGCCACCGTGTCCACCGCGCGCACGCAGGCACCAATGCGCCGGGCCGCCTCAGCCAGCAGCACATCGCCGCGGTCATGTCCGAGTGTGTCGTTGACCTCTTTGAAACGGTCCAGGTCAATGAACAGCAGTGCCAGCTGCGAGTCATCACGACGGCATTTTTTCAGTGCCTGCCCAAGCCGATCACGCATCATCCGGCGGTTGGGCAAGCCGGTTAGCGAATCAAAATGGGCTTGTTGCCAGATCAGCGCCTCGGCTTCCTTGCGGGCGGTGATGTCGGTGTGGGTGCCGATCATGCGCACGGGCAGGCCCTGTTTGTCGCGGATGATGACCATGCCACGGGACATCACCCATTTCCAGCTGCCGTCCACGCAGCGAATGCGGTGCTCGCTGACATAAGTCGGTGTCAGCCCGTCAAAATGCGCCTGGCGATTCTGGTTGAGCCCGACCAGGTCATCCGGGTGGGTGCGCTCGTCCAGCTCTGAGGCGTAGTTGCTGATGTCGGCCTCACCAAGCCCGTACATCTGCAACAGGTTTTTGGAGAAAAATTCCTGCCCGCTCGGAATATGCCAGTCCCAGACACCGTCGCCGGTGCTTTCCAGTGCCAGCTTCCAGCGTTCCTCGCTGTCGTGCAGCGCCGCCTTGGCCTTGACATGCTCGGTGATGTCGGCAAAGGTGCGCACCATGCCGCCATCGGGCAACAGTTGGGAGGTGACTTCAAGCATGCGCCCCTGTGGCGTTTCACGCAGGTAATTCAGCGGCGGCTCGCCCACGCCATGGGCCACTACAAACGGGCGTGCGTTGCCACTGACCAGCATGGCACCGGGGCCAAAATCACCCCGGTCGTTCTGAAGCCGGCTCAGTTGCATCAATGTGGGCCGACCCGCCAGAAAGTCCTGCGGGATGTCCAGCAGTTCGCACGCGCGCGGGTTGAATTCGATGATATGGCGCGCTGCATCAAACACCAGAATGCCTTGGCTGATGTGGTTCAGTGTGGTTTGCTGCAGACGGGTTCGCTCCTGCAGCTCGGTATTCAGGTCGATCAGCAATTGCTCGGCTTGTTTGCGCTGGGTGATGTCGATGTGGGTGCCAATCATGCGCGTGGGCGCGCCTTGCGCGTCGCGGCTGACGATCATGCCTTTGGAGGCCAGCCACTTCCAGCTGCCGTCTTTGCAGCGCATGCGCAGCTCGGCCGTATACGCCGGGGCATGGCCATCCAGGCAATCGGCGATGGCAGTATCCAGTGCGGCAATGTCGTCCGGATGCACGCGCGAGATGAACTCGAAGTAGCCGCGTGTCAATTCGCCGCCCTGGTAGCCGATCAATTCCTCCCAGCGCGGTGAATGGCTTTGCTCTCCGGTGAGCAGATTCCAGTCCCAGATGCCGGCACCGGTGCCCTCAAGCGCGAGCTTCCACGGGTTTTCAGGCGCGTTCGCGGTGACAGGAGTCATTAGTGGCTTGCTCACGTTTTATTCAGGTGATGTTCAAAGGAACTGGCACAGTGCTCTGCCGTGAGCAGTATCTCACGCAGAAGGCGTGTTGCGAGCGGTTGGCAGCAGCAATTGCACCCGCAATCCACGCGGTTGCGCCGCTTGCACACTGGCCTGACCGCCGTGGCGATGGGTAATTTCTGCCACGATGGCCAGGCCCAGGCCGCAGCCACCGGGCAGGGTGCTGGCCCGCCAGAAGCGTTCAAATACATGGGGCAACTCGTCGGCTGACAAGCCCGGGCCGTTGTCCTGCACTTCCAGCAGTACCTTGTTGCCCTGGGTTTGTACGCGCAGGGTAACTTCGCTGGCGGCCCCGGCGTAGTTCAGCGCGTTGTCAATCAGGTTGTTCAGGGCTTCGCACAGCAGCAGCGGCTCGCCGGCCACCCAGGCATGGGCGTCGCCGTCAAAACCCAAATCGATCCCGGCTTTGATGGCGCGGGGAGTCCAGTCGCGGGCTACCTCGCGTGCCAGCGCCGCCACATCCAGCGGTGCCAGCTTGACTTCGACTTCGTTGCGTGCCAATGACAGCAGTTGGTTTACCAGATGGGCACTGCGCTGGGCACCGGCCAGCACCTTTTGCAGGCGTGCGCGCACAGCCTGCGGGTCGGGTTCGGTCAGCGCCAGTTCGGTCTGGCTGATGAGGCCGGCCAGCGGCGTGCGCAACTGGTGCGCGGCATCATTCAAAAAGCGCTTTTCTTGCCCCAGGCTGCGCCGCACGGCAGACAGCAGCTGGTTGACGGCACCCGCCAGGGCGTGGACTTCCTGCGGGGCTTGTGTCATCTCGATGGGTGTCAGCGCCGCCAGGTTTTGTTCGCGCCGGTTGCCCAGTTGGGCCTGCAGCCGGGTCAGGGGTTGGAGCCCGCGCGAAATGCCGCCGTACACCAGCACGCTCAGCAGCGCGCCCAGTAGCAGCAACGGGGCCAGCATGTCAGCGATCAGCTCGGTCGTCAGACGCTGCTGCACGGCCAGGCTTTTGGCCACTTGCACGCGCATGCGCTGGGGTGAGCCAGCGTCGCCGTAGTCCACATCAAGCAGGGCCACGCGCATTGGCTTGCCATCCACTTGGGCATCGTACAAAAGAGCAGCGCTGCTGGGAGCCAGTGCCAGCCCGGCCGGTGCGGACAATTTGCTGTTGCCCAGCAAAAAACTCCCTGGAGGCGACGACACCATGTAGCTGACCCGGTCGTTGGGGTCTTGTTCGATGACGTCTTGCGCGGCGCGTGGAAAATCAATCAACAGGCCCGAGCCAATTGGTTTGACCTGGCGTGCCAGCGAGCGCACCGATTGCGTCAACGATTGGTCAATGGCTTTTTTGGCATAACTCAGGGCCACGCGGTAGGCCAGCGCACCACCCACCAAAAACAGCACCAGTTGCGGCAGCAACAGCCACAGCAGCAACTGGCGTTTGAGTGACAAGCCTTGCCGTGGGGCGGGCAGCGGGCTGTTGTGGCCCGATGGGTTCATGCCGGGGTGGACTCCAGCATGTAACCCAGGCCACGCACATTGCGAATGTTCAGACCCGAATCAACCAGCTTGCGGCGTAGCCGGTGGATGTAGACCTCCAGTGCGTTGGAGGCTGAGCCCGCGCCGTCGCCCGGTTCGGCTTGCCAGCTTTCCAGCACGTCTTCGCGGCTGACGACCCTGCCAGCTTGCGTCACCAGCAGGGACAGCAACGCCCATTCGCGTTGCGTGAGTTCGAGCGCCTCATCGCCCAGCCAGGCTTGCGGCAGCGTGGCATCTACCCGCAGGCGGCGTGCGGCGTTGCTGGCAATTTCCAGCGTGCCACCAAAAGCCGGCAAGCGGGCGCGGCGCAACATGGCGGCCAGGCGCGCCTGCAACTCTGCCATGTCAAAGGGTTTGGTGAGGTAGTCGTCTGCACCGGCATTCAGGCCTTGCACCCGGTCGTCAATGCCATCGCGGGCGGTCAAAATCAGTACCGGCAGGGCCGGCAGGCGCTTGCGCAGCCAGTGCAACAGGGCCATGCCGCTGATTTTGGGTAGGCCCAAGTCCAGCACCACACCGTCAAAGCGGTGGCTCTCCAGCAAGGCCTGCGCAGCCTCGCCGTCGCTGGCCGCGGTGATCGTGTGCCCAGCTTGCATGAGCTGTGCGCACAAGCCATCGCGCAGCAGTTCGTCGTCTTCAATAATCAGCAACTTTGACATACGGCAAGCATACCAAGCAATTGCGCTCACTTGGCCGCTGGCGTGCCTTGCGAAAGTAAAAACGCCTGCACTGCTGCCACCCTGGCGAGCTGAATAAATTCACCCACTTTTTTGCCACTAGCCCCCGCAGTCATTGCGTGAGCAGCTATTTCTTTTGTAGCTACCTGCTGGGCTGCTGCCAGCACGTCGTGCAGGCGCTGGGCTTGTGGGTAAGCATCTTCAAAGTGGCCCAGGCGCCCGCGTGCATCGCATTCGCAGGCCAGTAGCGCCTGGGCGAAGCGCTCGGGCTTGCGAATCGCGTCGCAGCGCTCCAGCAGGCGCATCAGGGCGGCGGCATTCAAATCAAGGCTGCGGTGGATGTTGCTGTGCTCGCGCGCCACCACATCGGCCAGTTCGCGGCAGTCGCTGGGCACCCGCAGGCGCTCGCACAGGGTTTTAAGCAGCTTGGCACCGCGCTCTTCATGGCCAATGTGGCGCGGCAAAATGTTGGCCGGGGTGTTACCCTTGCCCAGATCGTGGCCCAGGCAGGCCAGCCGCACACTTAAGGGCGCTTGCAGGCGCGCGCTCATGTTCAGCACCATCATCAGGTGCACCAGGGTGTCGATTTCGGGGTGGTAATCGGCGCGCTGCGCCACGCCAGCCAGGGCATCGACTTCTGGCAGCAATTTTTTTAAAGCCCCGCAGTCGCGCAGCACATCAAACATGCGTGACGGCGTGTCCTCCATCAGCCCTTTGGCCAGCTCCTGCCAGACGCGCTCCGGCACCAGGTGGTTGACTTCACCGTCAATGACCATGTTGCGCATCAGTGCCATCGTCTCGGGGGCCACGCTGAAGTCGGCAAAGCGGGCCGCCAGCCGTGCCACGCGCAGGATGCGCACCGGGTCTTCCCGAAATGCCGGGCTGACATGGCGAAACACCCGGGCCTGCAAATCAGCCATGCCGCCATACGGGTCGATCAGCGCGCCGGCCTGACGCCACTGATCTGGTGGGGTTGAAATATTTACATCAAATTGGCCTCTAGCCCAGGTGGTGTCTGCGCATATAGCTATTGAATTGATAGTGATGTCGCGCCGTGCCAAATCTTCGTGCAGCGTCACATCAGGGGCGGCATGGATGGCAAAGCCGTGGTAGCCCGGCGCGGTCTTGCGCTCGGTGCGGGCCAGGGCAAATTCTTCATGGGTGCGCGGGTGCAAAAACACCGGAAAGTCCTTGCCCACTGGCAGCAAGCCGGCCTGGGTCAAGTCGGCGGGCGTGGCGCCCACCACCACCCAGTCGCGGTCTTGCATGGGTAAGCCCAAAAGCGCATCGCGCACCGCACCGCCGACCAGGTAGATTTGCATACCAGCAGTTTACTGACAATCAGCCCGGTAAACCTCACCCTACAATGGTTCGGGAAAACTGGGGCCATCGCAGGCCGAGCCAGGTGCAATTCAAACTGGTGTGCTGCAACGGCTTTGGGGTCAAATCACGATTTTGGCTGCTGGCTGATGAGCTTGCCAACAGTCGCCCCCCCAAAACTCGTGCTCTGACCCCAATGCTTTAGCTAAGTCACCGAGAAAAAATAACTTGAACATTCTCCATCTTGCATGCGAGCGCTATGCTGCGTTGCAAAACACTTGTGTGGCCAGCCACACGGCGCGTTCTGCGCCTTGCCTAGCATCTCGCCTGCAATCGGATAATTGT
>JBBQLQ010000117.1:0-10767 GCA_038328055.1 Burkholderiales bacterium | reverse complement strand
TGATGGCGCAAATGAGCAGCATCTGGATAAATTCTTTCTGAGCTATGGGTACTGATTGATGCTTCAGTTCTCGGCTGCTGGGGTTTGAGCATGTCGTCGAGTTTGAAAACCGCCATTGAGTCCACCAAATCTCGGGCTTGCTCGGTCAGACTGGTCGCTGCAGCAGCCATTTCCTCAACCAGAGCTGCATTCTGCTGGGTGACCTGATCCATTTGTATGACCGCTTCGCCCACTTGAGACACCCCAAGGCTTTGCTCGTGGCTGGCGGCACTGATCTCGCCCATCAAATCGGTCACGTTCTTGATGGCCACGACCACTTCGGACATGGTGATACCGGCCTTGTCAACCAATGCCGAGCCTTGCTCAACCCGTGTCACGCTGGTTTCAATCAGGGCTTTGATTTCTTTGGCTGCCGCAGCACTGCGCCCGGCCAGGCTGCGCACCTCGCTTGCCACCACGGCAAAGCCGCGCCCCTGTTCGCCGGCACGGGCGGCTTCCACAGCGGCATTGAGCGCCAGGATATTGGTCTGAAACGCAATGCCGTCAATGACGCTGATGATGTCGGCTATCTTGCGTGACGCGTCATTGATACCGCGCATCGTAGCCACCACCTCGGTCACGACTTCGCCGCCTTGTATCGCCACCTGGCTGGCATTCATGGCCAGTTGATTGGCCTGCTGGGCGCTGCTGGCATTTTGCTTGACCGTGGCGCTGAGTTGCTCCATCGACGCAGCGGTTTGCTCCAGTGCGCTGGCCTGGCTTTCGGTGCGGGCAGACAAATCATTGTTGCCGGAGGCAATTTGCGCGCTGGCTGTGGCTACGCCTTCAGCTCCCTGGCGAACCTGACTGACTACCTGGATCAGGTTGGTTTGCATGGCGCTAAATGAAGCCAAGACGTGGGTGATTTCATTGTTACCTTCGGCCTCAATGATGTGGGTCAGGTCGCCTTTGGCCGCCGCATCAGCCGCATCGGCTGCCACCAGCAAAGCTTGCGAGATGCCACGCAGCAGCGCCAGTCCAAACATGACGGCGCACATGACCCCTGCCAAGATCGAACCAATGGCGACAAAGCGAAAGTTTTCATAGCGCACCACGGCTGCGTCATATTCCAGTTTGGCCACATCAAGCTGCAATTTCATCAATGCGTCGACACCCTCACGCACCGGTGCGTACAAAGGGCGGATTTTTTCCAGCACCACGCGCTTGGCACCCTCCAGATCATTGGCGCGCAAGGCCGCTACAGCGGGGATCAGGCCTTCTTGCGCAAACCTGGTGCGGTCTGCTTCCAGTTTTTTGGCAATCTGGGATTCTTCAGGTGTCAGGTAGGTGGCAATGTATACCGACCAAACCTTGTCAATGGTGACCATATTGGCCTCTACTTCAGTGACACTCTTGTTGATTTCATCCGGAACCGGATTGATCAGGCTACCGGCAATGGCCAGCCGATTGCGCAGGTTCAACCGATTAACGTCGGCAATTTGTCCCATAGCCACCGTGCGGTCTTCATAGACCGTTTTCAGTGCCTCATTGGCCTTGCTGATGCCGTACAGACCAACGCCGCCGATGATGATCAGCAGCAGTGAGGAAAAGCCAATTAATAAAAGCAGTCGTGTGGAAATTTTAAATTGATTCATGCGTAGCACTCCTTTTTGTCCTGCACTCAGGACGATCAGTTGATCGAACTGCCCCGAGATACGGCGCAGTCAGGCGGATTGACGAGATCAGTTCAAGGTCTCTGATAAGCCAGGCATCGAGGGTAGGGACACTTGGCTCCCATCAACTGTAGTGAGCCAATGTGACAGTTGCCTACGTGGAACACGAAAACTAAGCTTATCAGGCTGAATTCAACAGTATCCGAGTCAGAGGATGAAGCGAGGACATGGATCAACCATCCAGGAATGACGCGAACAGGTGGACCAATAACAAAATCCAGAAGTGGGTTGGCGAGCGCAATTCAGCAGTCTAAGACCACGCAGTGAATAAACATCAAAAACAGCCTCTAACCCAAGCCATATAAGCGCAGCATGCTATCAAAATAACTAAACCAAACCTAACCCTGATTAGCTTGAGGTCCTGCGATGCATGGGTTGCCGCGTCGCTACGCTCCTCGCGGCTAAAGGCTTTTGCCTCGCAATGACGCGTGTTTCGGTTCAAGGTTCGCATGAAGATTTTGGCTGAAACTCGAAACAGGCAATGACGAGGGTGCCAGAGTTGGGCGCAAAGTATTTGTGCGGGGGTAGAGAAAGATCGGGTTGGCCAGCCTGAGGGGGCAGTCAGATGGCACACCAGTTTGAATCACACCCGGTTCACATTCGAAAACGCTCACTGCGCTGAGTGTTTCTCGTCTGCAGCAGCTTAGATTTAGACGGTCAAAGAATTTCGCCCAAGGCGCTTTTCAAATCTGGAGTTGACCCAAGCCGACTTAGCCTTTTTTTCTGCCTCATTGGCTTTTAGATCAACTTGCAACAATTGAACCATTTCGTCCTTGTCACCATACCGAAACTGCAATTTTTGGATGAGCCCATGCAAGTGATTGATGTGTCTGATCATAGTTTGAACTCCAATGTATGCCGGGATTCTACTGTCGTCAATATGGGTTTAGAAAAACGGCCCGGCACAAGCATTTCTATATCCGGAGTAAAGCCACAGTGAATCATGGTGCAAACTCCTGCGCATTTCCAGCGCTGACCTCGGATTTTCTTGGCAGTCGCAACAGCCTGATGGACAACATCTTTGCTGCATCACTGGGGTGCGATTCAAAGAGATGTGCAGCAGAGTCAAAGCATTGGGGTCAGAGCACGAGTTTTGGGGGGCGACTGTTGGCAAGCTCACCGGCCAGCAGCCAAAATCGTGATCTGACCCCAAAGCCGTTGCAGCACACCAGTTTGAATCGCACCCGCATCACTGTCCGCGCGATGCGTTCGTCGTGCGCGACTACCAAAAAGCATCACGCCGGCTGTGTCGTACCGGGACGCAATTTGCGCAACAAAGAGTCGCGTCGCCAATTGGGTTGCAGGGTCCTGAGAAGGCACCGCCACTTTGGCTGAACTCGGCATACACCTCGATGACCTTGCCCACATCGACCACCACGTTCCAGGGTCATCAAATTTCAGCGCCCGCGCATGAACAGGGCATCCAACTCGCGCACGCTGATTTGCCGCCAGGTGGGGCGGCCGTGGTTGCATTGGTCGCTGCGTTCTGTGGCTTCCATTTGTCGCAGCAGGGCGTTCATTTCCTCAAGGGTCAAGCGACGGTTGGCGCGCACGGCGCCGTGGCAGGCCATGGTGGCCAGCAACTCATCTTGGGCGCGGGCGATGATGCCGCTGGCATCGTGCTGAGTCAGCTCTGCCAGCACGCTTCTGGCCAGATCCACCGCGTCGCCCTGCGCCAGCGTCACCGGCACGGCGCGCACGGCCAGTGTTTTGGCAGAAAACGGTGTGATCTCCAGCCCCAGTATGCGCAGGGTGTCGGCGTGGGTCTCGGCGGCGGCCACTTCGGTGGGGGTTGCGGCAAAGGTCACGGGCATCAGCAGCGGCTGGCTGGGCAGCGCAGCGCGGCTTGCGCCCTCCAGCTGTGAACCCTTGGCCGCCGCCCATTGCGCTTTGAGCCGCTCGTAAACAATGCGTTCGTGCGCGGCGTGCATGTCGACAACCACCATGCCCTGGGCGTTTTCGCTCAGGATGTACAGGCCGTGCAGTTGGGCCAGCGCGCGGCCTAAAGGCCAGGGGTTTTGCGCGCCACCGCCATCGGTTGGCCAGGCGGTGGAGTGGTCGGGGTAGCCAGGTTGGAAAGTGGGCTCGACAGCAGGCTGGGCCGGTGCATTGCCAGTGCTGTGCAATGAGGCGGCTTGGGCAGGCTCAGCCGCTGGCCCCCAGAGTGCACCAAGATCGCGGACCCGGTGGCCGATGCGGTTATCGTGCGCTACAAAATTAATAGCTGCTTGCGCCCTGTATTCGGGGGCTAGAGGCTTATTTTCTATATAAGAACCGGGGAAAGGCGTGGTTGCAAAACCGGCCTTTGCCGGGCTTGTCGGCAGAGCTGGTGCTTGCATGCTGGCACCACCCAGGTTCAACGGCATCGCCGCCGAGGTGCCCGCGCGCGGTGCCGCCAGCGCGGCTTCTACCGCGTGGCGCACGGCTTGGTGCACTTCTCGGTTGTCGCGAAAGCGCACCTCGATCTTGGTCGGGTGCACGTTCACATCGACCCGCGTCGGGTCAATTTCGATGTACAGCGCATAGACCGGCTGGCGCTGGCCGTGCAGCACGTCTTCATAGGCGCTGCGTGCAGCGTGGGTGATGACCTTGTCGCGCACAAAGCGGCCATTCACATAGCAAAACTGCTGGTCGGCGCGGCTGCGGGCGGCATCCGGAATACCGGCGCGGCCCCAAACCTTGATGACCGGGGCGTAATCAGCGCGGCCCGGCGTGGCGTGGGTCTCAAAATCCACCCAGACCGAGCGTTCGACGAACTCCGCGCCCAGCACATCGGCCAGGCGCTGCTCCAGCGCCGCCAGCGCAAAGCCCTTGCTCTCGCAGCGATGCCATTGCTCTACCAGTTTGCCTTCATGCCAGATGGCAAAGCCGACATCGGGGCGGGCTAACGCGTGGCGGCGCACGGCCTCAATGCAATGCGCCAGCTCGGTGGCATCGGTTTTCAGAAACTTGCGCCGCGCAGGCGTGCTGAAAAACAGCTCTTTCACCTCGACCGTGGTGCCCTCCGTGCGGGCTACCGGTTTGAGCTCGCCGGTCTGGCCCTCCAGTAAATAAGCATGATTTTGGCCTCTAGCCCTTGATAGTATTGCGCAGTCAGCTATTGAGTTAATAGCAGCCAGCGCCTCACCCCGAAAGCCCATGGTGCCGACTGATTCCAGGTCTGACAGACTGCCAATCTTGCTGGTGGCGTGGCGCTTGAGGGCGATGGGCAACTCTGCTTGCAGGATGCCTGAGCCGTCGTCCTCCACACTGATCAGTCGCACACCACCGGCCAGCAGCCGCACGGTCACTTGGCTGGCACCGGCATCCAGTGCGTTGTCGACCAGCTCACGCACCACCGAGGCCGGCCGCTCGACCACCTCGCCGGCGGCAATCTGGCTGATCAGCTCGTCGGGCAGTTCTCGGATGGGGCGGCGGTCGGGTTGAAGTGGGAGTGTTGAGGGGGGTGTTGAGGGGGTATTCACCCGGGCATTTTAGGGTCCGGGCGTTAACCACGAGCAGATCAAATCAGCCCGTACAAATCCGCCAGCAGGAAGCCAACCAGGCATGAGGTGCCGACACCGATCAGCCCTGGCAGGATGAAGCTGTGGTTGATGACATATTTGCCGATGCGGGTGGTACCTGAGCGGTCAAACTGGATGGCAGCCAGGTCGCTGGGGTAGGTCGGCAAGATGTAGTAACCGTAAGAAGCGGCGGCAAACGCTACGATGTAGCCGGGTGGCACGCCAATGGCCAAGCCCACGGGCACCATGGCAGCGATGGCCGCTGCCTGCGAGTTGACCAGCTTGGACACCAGCAGCAGGGCAATGGCATAGGTCCAGGGATGGGTTTTGACGACATCGGTAAGTGCCGCTTTGAGCATCGGCAGGTTGGCTTCAAACACCGTGTCGGCCATCCAGGCAATACCAAACACCGCCACCACCGCAATCATGCCGGCGCGAAACACTTCGGTCTTGCCAATGGTGGAGGGGTCCGTCTTGGTGAACAGGATGATCAGGGCACCGGCCAGCAGCATGAACATCTGAATCGTCAACACCATGGACAGCGGCTTGCCGCCCACGATTGGGCGCAAAGACTGAAAAGCACCCAAAAAGGCGACTACGGCAATGGCAGCCAAAAAGATCCACATGGCGGTCCATTGGCTGCTGCTCAGCGTCTTGCCCATCAACGTGGTGCTATCGCCATAAACGAGTTGGCGCTGTTCTGGGTCGGCAATGCGTTTTTGAAACGCTTCGTCTTTGTCCAGGTCTTTGCCGCGGAACCAGCTGAAGATGCCAATCATCAGCACGCCGGCCAGTGTGGACGGAATGGTCACCGACAGCACGCCGATGAAGTCAATGACATGGCCGTCTACGGGGGCCTTGGCCAGAAAAGCCACCAGTGACACCACCGCAACAGACACCGGGCTGGCCAGAATGCCCATTTGACTGGAGACGGACGAAGCTGCCATGGGCCTCTCGGGGCGGATGCCGTTCTTGATGGCGATGTCGTAAATGATCGGCAGCATGGTGTACACCACATGGCCGGTGCCACACAAAATGGTCAGCAAACAGGTGGTGAAGGGTGCCAGGATCGAGACATATTTGGGATTGCGGCGCAGTAATTTTTCAGCGCCCTTGAGCAACACCTCCAGCCCGCCCGAGGCCTGCAGTGTGGCCGATGCCGCCACCACGGCGATGATGGTCAGCATCACGTCTACGGGTGGCTTGCCCGGTGGCAGGCCAAACACAAACACCATGATGACGATGCCAATGCCGCCGAGCAGCCCCAGCGCCACGCCACCCTTGCGGGCACCGTAAAAAAGGCAGATCAGAATGACTGCCAGTTGCAATAGGATGTCCATAAATCAATTCCTTTTAGTTAAGTCGTTTGATTGTATTTTTTATCTAGGGTAAACCCTAGTCGTTAGGGTGTTAAACGTTTGATCTGGATCAAATAAACAAAAATTTTAATAAATTTTTAATATTTCTTATGGGGGCATTACAGCAGCCTGCAGATGAAGGGCTCGGAAATTTGCCGGGGATAATTCGCCGCATGGAAATTATTGCAACACTGATTGACTTTATCCTGCACGTGGACAAACACCTGGAGGTGTTCGTGCAGAACTATGGTGCCTGGGTTTACGCGCTGCTGTTTTTAATCATCTTTGTGGAAACCGGTGTGGTGGTCATGCCGTTTTTGCCGGGCGACTCGTTGCTGTTTGTGGTGGGGGCGATGTGCGGTGTCGGGCTGATGAGCTACCCGCTGTCGGTGGGCTTGCTGCTGGCGGCAGCTATTTTGGGCAATCAGTCCAATTACGCGATCGGGCGATACTTTGGTCCCAAAGTATTTGGCTGGGAAGACTCGCGCTGGTTCAACAAGCGGGCGTTCAATCAGGCGCACGCGTTTTACGAGAAATACGGTGGCATCACCATTGTGGCGGCGCGGTTTATGCCGTTTTTGCGCACCTTTGCCCCGTTTGTGGCGGGCGTGGCACAGATGACACGCAGCCGCTTTACTTTTTATGATGTGACGGGTGGCGCGCTGTGGGTTGGCGGCATCATCACGGTGGGCTATTTCTTTGGCAACATCCCATGGGTCAAACTGCATCTGGACAAAATTATCTGGGCGATGATTCTGATTCCGGGGCTGGTGATCTTGTTTGGGGCCTGGCGGGCACGCAAGCATGCGGTTTGACGTTTGTTCACGCCCCAGTTTTCAAAAACAAATCTTGATCGGGGGCAAAGTTGGCGTGCAATGGCATCAGCGCGCCGCCCAGGGCGCGGGCATCGGGGCCGACGTTGCCGGCAATCACATTGGCACGCCACAGGCCCTCCCAGTTGTAGTGATTCAAGTTGGCTTGCGTCGCAGCGATCAGTTGGGTCAGCAGGGCGCGGCAAAACGAGCCGTCAATCACCACCGCGTCGATGTCCAGAAACGCCGTGCCGCTGACCACCGCGTGCGCCAGCGCGTTGGCAGCCTGGGCAATCCAGGCTTGGGTTTCCAAGACAAACGGCTCGGCCAGCGCGCGTTCATCGTAAACGGCGTGCGGGTCAAGGCCCTGGCCGATAAAGCGTTGCTCCAGTTCCCATAGCGATGCCTGGCTGATGAGTTGGGCCGGTGTGGCACTGGCGGTCGAATCTGCTGCACTCTGAGCGCCAGTTTGCGCCAGTCCCAGCGGCAACGAGGCCACGGCACCCGCATTGCCATGCACACCACCGTGCAAATGCGAGTTGATGACCAGGCCACCACCAACAAAGGTATCGACAAACAGATACAAGAAGTTTTTCAGATCACGCCCCCGCCCGGCTACTAGCTCGGCCACGCAAGCCGCCGAGGTGTCTTTTGCGAAGGCGACCGGTACATCGGTCATGGACTGCACCTGGGCGCGCAAGTCGAACTGGTTCCAGTCCTGGCTTTGCGCATCAGACAGACCCAGCATGCGGTGCCAGCCGCCCAACTGAAAGGGTGCGGCCACGCCCACGCCAACCAACCGGTCTTTCAAAGGCCCCAGCGAGTCGTGCAGGGCGCTCATGCGTTGGGCGATTTCAGGCAGCAGCGTAGGTGCATCGGGAAACGTGTAGTCCAGGCTTTGGCGCTGGCGCACCTGCCCGGCAAAGTCCACCAGCAGCAAATCGGCACTGCGCCGACCAATCTTGATGCCAATGGAGAAAGCCCCATCGGGGTTAAGGGCCAGCGGAATCGAGGGCTGGCCAATACGCCCGCGCACGGCGGCTTGCTTGATGATCAGGCCGTCGTCTTCCAGCCGGGTGGTGATCAGGCCGATGGTTTGCGCCGTCAGGCCCGTGAGCCGGGCAATGTCGGCCTTGGGCAGGCTGATATTCAGACGAATGGCCTGTAGCACCACGCGCTCGTTGAACTGGCGCATGCCGACATGGTTGGAGCCGCGCGGACGCAGCAACGCAGGTGGTTCGGTTGAAAGGACAGGGCGCGGTGGTGTCATGGGCGCAGATTTTCGCCGATGACACCTTTGCGCAAAATGGAGTTGCCA
This sequence comes from Burkholderiales bacterium, assembly GCA_038328055.1. Taxonomy (GTDB): domain Bacteria; phylum Pseudomonadota; class Gammaproteobacteria; order Burkholderiales; family Burkholderiaceae_C; genus Rhodoferax. Next base: position 2,064 of record JBBQLQ010000117.1, on the reverse strand, counting down.
AACGGCTGCAGTTCGCCAGTGACGACAAAGGCGTAGGCGGGGCGGTTGTAAAGGAACGATGGCGTGGCAGGGAAATTGCGTTTGTTGGGTTTGCGTGGCGGAACCATAGTGGCAGAATAGTTATTAAATCAACTTGTTTTAGTTAGAGAAAACCCTAAGTCCATGCAAATAAATTCATTCATTCAAGTCGCCACCGCTGGCGAAGCCCTGATTGACCTGATTGCTCACCCGGATGGCCGTTTTGAGCCGTGTCTGGGCGGTGCGGTCTATAACCTGACCCGGGCGCTGGCGCGCCAGGGGGTTGGCACGCTGTACCTCAACCCTTTGTCGAAAGACCGCTTTGGCCGCCAGTTGGCGAGTGCGCTTGTGCAGGACGGGGTGCACCTGGGCGCGCCGGTTGCAGTGCAACAAGTCACCGCGCTGGCGGTGGTCAACCTGGATGCCCAAGGCCACCCCGACTACGCTTTTTACCGCGAAGGTGTGGCCGATCGTGCCACCAGCGCGGTGGCGCTGACGCAGGCCTGCAGCCAGGCAGAGAGTCTGTCGCTGGTGTGCACCGGCGCGCTGGCGCTGTCGCCCGACGACGCAGAAATTTATCTGCCCTGGCTGGCCGCGCAACGCCAGGCGGGCCGTACGGTGGTGGTTGATGTCAATTTGCGGCCATCTGTTATGCCCAATCTGGATTTGTACCGCAGCCATGTGCTGACCGCCTTGCAGTACGCCGATGTCATCAAGGCCAGCGACGAAGACCTGGCTTGCCTGAACCTGCCGGGTGCTGATGCGCTCACCCAGGCTCGGCAGGTGTTGCAGGGCAGTCGTGCCAGCCTGATGGCGTTGACTCTGGGTGGCGCGGGGGCGGCGCTGCTGACGCGGTGTGGTCAGGTGTTTGCGGCGCGAGAACTGGAGGCGATTACTGTGGCGGACACGGTTGGTGCCGGGGACTGTTTTCTGGCTGGCCTGGTGGTGGCCATGCTGCAACATAAATTGACTGCCGACTGGGGTGTCGTGCCGGTGGCGCAGGATGTGGTCAAAGCGTTGCTGCACAGCGCCATTGCCAGCGCCAGTTTGTGTGTGATGCAGCGCGGCTGCGTGCCGCCTACGCGCGCTGAGGTGCTGGCGAGAATGGGGTCTGTGGCGATGAGTTTTGAGGGGGTTTGAATGGCGTGGTTTGATGGATGTTGTTTGATTGATGTTGTTCGATTGATGTTGTTCGATTGATGTTGTTCGATTGATGCGGTGAGTTTGGGGTGATGAGGTTGAGGTGATGAGGTTGAGGTGATGAGGTTTTGATTTTTTATCGTTGATCCCCCCCGCTACCCCAACCCCACTCCAACCCCGCCGGGGCGGAAAGGGGAGCTAACAGCCGAATTTGGCCATGTGTTTTTAGTGGCCACGTTCAAGGTGCTTGGCCAACTTGATTCATTGAACTTCAGACTTCCCGATGCGAATAGGCACAATTTCAGACTTCCTGATGCGTCTAGGCACAATTTCAGACTTCCTGATGCCTATAGGCACAATTTGCTTTTTTCAGGAACAGGACTGGCACCTGTAGGAGCGGCGGCAGCCGCGAATCCGGGCTTGTAGGAGTGGCGGCAGCCGCGAATTCGGGCTTGCCAGCCCTCCCACAAAGTCACAACCAGGCTTTCACCATGCCAAATGGATTCCGTGCAGATCAGGAAGTCTGAGATTAATCAAAATGAATAGCAGCTCATGCACTGTTTATAAGGGATAGAGGCTAATTTGCTATAATTTCAGACTTCCTGATGCGTCTAGGCACAATTTGCTTTTTTCAGGAACAGGACTGGCACCTGTAGGAGAGGCGGCAGCCGCGAATCCGGGCTTGTAGGAGTGGCGGCAGCCGCGAAGTCGGGCTTGTAGGAGCGGCGGCAGCCGCGAATTCGGGCTTGCCAGCCCTCCCACAAAGTCACAACCAGGCTTTCACCATGCCAAATGGATTCCGGGCGGATCAGGAAGTCTGAAGTTAGCCAAACGCTATGAACTTGGCCTATTTGAATACCCGGCCAAATAGGGCTGTTGGCTCCCTTTCTCGCCCGGCGGGGCGAG
>JBBQLQ010000116.1:0-10793 GCA_038328055.1 Burkholderiales bacterium | reverse complement strand
GGCAAAACCTCGGCCTTGCTCTCCGGCCCGGGCCGCTTCCACTGCCGCGTTGAGCGCCAGGATGTTGGTCTGGAAAGCGATGCCGTCAATCACGCTGATGATGTCGCTGATCTTGCGTGATGCCTCGTTGATGCCTTTCATGGTGTCCACCACTTGCGCCACCACCTCGCCACCTTGCACGGCCACGTTGCTGGCGCTCATGGCCAGCTGGTTGGCTTGGGCGGCGTTGTCGGCGTTTTGTTTGACGGTGCTGCTGAGTTCTTCCATGCTGGCAGCGGTTTGTTCCAGCGCGCTGGCCTGGGCTTCGGTGCGGGCCGACAAATCGTTGTTGCCCTGGGCAATCTCGGCAGAGGCGGTGGCGATCGACCCGCTGCCCTGGCGGACCTGGCCCACGATGCTGGCAATGCTGTCGCGCATCATTTTGATGGCGTAGAGCAAACTGGTCTGATCGTTGTCTTTCAGTGGGATGTCGACGTTCAAATCACCTCGGGCAATATGGTCAGTGATGTCGGCTGCGATGCCGGGTTCGCTGCCAAGTTGGCGCATTAAGCCGCGTGAAATAGTCAGACTGATGATCAGCAAAAGGATGGCAATGACGAAGGTTCCCGCGCTGGCCCTGAGGGCGCGCTTGACAAAGACAGCATCGACGTCATCCACATAGATGCCGGAGCCAATCATCCAGCCCCAGGGTGCGAACCCCTTGACATAGGAGACTTTGGGCACCGGTTGGTCGCTGCCTGGTTTGGGCCACATGTAGGGGACAAAGCCGGCTCCGTTGGCTTTCACCGTGTTGATCATGTCAATGAACAAATGCTTGCCAGTGGGATCTGTGTTGTTTGTCAGATCTTTCCCATCGAGTTCGGGCTTGATGGGGTGCATCACCATGGTGGGATGCATGTCATTGATCCAGAAATACTCTGAGCCGCTGTAGCGCAGTGCCTTGACGGATGCCAATGCGCGCTGCTGGCCATCTTGTTCCGGCATTTTTCCTTGGCTAACCTGATCGTGAAAGTAGACGATCAATCCATAGGCAGTCTCGACCGTCGCCTGCACGGCAAGTTTTCTATTTTCCATGATCATTGTTCGCTCAGAGAGCATGGACACCGTCATCAGAATGATGACACCAGCGACAGCGCTAGCAATCAGCAGCAGCAGCCGAGTTTGAATTTTTAGCTTGTTCATAGTGCCTTCATGGGTCGCTTGGGGCCGTGGATGATACCGATTACCTTTTTCGTCATTGCGAGCGTAGCGCGGCAATCCAGGGGTTCATGGATTGCCGCGTCGCTGCCCGCCACGTCGCTACGCTCCTCGCGGCTAAAGGCTTTTGCCTCGCAATGACGCGTTGGTGGTACTTTTGCAATTGCCAACTCCCTTAGAGGAAAAGCCTGTATCCATGAAAAACATGGTAATCCTATTCTTTCTACCGCGCTTCGTTCTTGTTGAATGGGGGTGCGATTCAAACTGGTGTGCTGCAACGGCTTTGGGGTCAGATCACGATTTTGGCTGCTGGCTGATGAGCTTGCCAACAGTCGCCCCCAAAACTCGTGCTCTGACCCCAATGCTTTAGCTAAGGCCACCAAACTTGTCTGTCTATCTTCGAAATGCTGTCAATTTACTATCATAAACATAGCTATCAACGCTTATTAAATAAGGGCTTGATGGTTATTTTCTGCATCAAATTCATTGGAACGCCGCATCTACGCCGTATTGGGGCAGCAGATACTGCTCGCGTCCAGACCGACTCCTGCTGCACATCACTTTGAATCGCACCCGTTGAATGGCACATTTTGTCGCTGGTTTGAAGCATCGGCAACAGTGTTTTTGCGGGGGCTACTCAATTTGTCATGGGTAGCCCGTCTTGGGGCAAAATGAACGGTTTTGAAGCCAGCGCGTTTGCCAGCGCCTGCGCCTCCGTATTCAATGGAAAGTACGTGCCGTGATTTCTGAAACGCAATTCAACGCCCTGAGCGCTCAGGGTTTTAACCGCATCCCGCTCATGGCGCAAGCCTTTGCCGATCTGGAAACGCCGCTGTCCTTGTACCTGAAACTGGCACGAGTGACCGGTGCGGCTGAGCCAGCGCCCTTGAGCTTCTTGCTCGAATCGGTGGTGGGCGGCGAGCGCTTTGGCCGCTACAGCTTCATCGGCTTGCCCGCGCGCACCCTGCTGCGCGCCAGCGGTTTTGGTGCCGATGCCCGTACCGAAGTGGTGACCGACGGCGTGGTGGTGGAAACCTCCAGCGCCAATCCGCTGGACTTCATTGCCGACTACCAGCAGCGCTTCAAGGTGGCGCTGCAGCCCGGCATGCCGCGCTTTTGTGGCGGGCTGGCGGGCTATTTTGGCTACGACGCGGTGCGCTACATCGAAAAAAAACTGCACCAAAGCTGCCCACCCGATGAGCTGGGTTGCCCAGACATTTTGCTACTGCAATGCGAAGAGCTGGCCGTCATCGACAACCTGTCAGGCATGCTGTACCTGATGGTCTACGCCGACCCGGGCGCGGTGGATGCCTATGCCACAGCAACCAGCCGCCTGCAGCAGCTCAAAGCCCAGTTGCGCGAGCCGGTGCAAGTGCCCCAGATGCTCCCCAGCAGCGGCCAGCCGGCGCTGCGCGACTTTGCCAAGGATGACTACATCGCTGCCGTGTTGCGGGCCAAGGAGCTGATTGCCGGCGGTGATTTCATGCAGGTACAGGTGGGCCAGCGCATCAAAAAGCCCTACACCCAGAGCCCCTTGAGCCTGTACCGTGCGCTGCGCTCGCTCAACCCGTCGCCCTACATGTATTACTACAACTTCAGTGGAGCCACCGCAGACGGTAGCGACTTTTATGTGGTCGGGGCCAGCCCGGAAATTCTGGTGCGCCAGGAGCAGGTCAACGTGGATGGTGTCTCAGCGCAAAAAATCACCATTCGCCCGCTGGCCGGCACGCGCCCACGCGGCACCACACCCGAGCTCGACAAAGCCGCCGAGGTCGAGCTCATCAACGACCCCAAAGAACGCGCCGAGCATGTGATGCTGATTGACCTGGCGCGCAACGACATTGGCCGCATCGCCAAAATTGGCAGTGTGAAAGTTACCGACGCGTTTTGTGTGGAGCGCTACAGCCATGTGATGCACATCGTCAGCAATGTCGAGGGCACGTTGTTGGACGGCATGAGCAGCATGGATGTGCTCAAAGCCACCTTCCCGGCCGGCACCTTGACTGGCGCGCCCAAGGTGCACGCCATGGAACTGATTGACCAGCTGGAGCCCACCAAGCGCGGCCTGTATGGCGGTGCCTGCGGCTACCTGAGCTATGCCGGCGACATGGACGTGGCGATTGCCATTCGCACCGGCATCATCAAAAACGGCACGCTGTATGTGCAGGCGGCGGCCGGTGTGGTAGCCGACAGCGTGCCTGAACTGGAGTGGCGCGAGACCGAGGCCAAGGCGCGGGCTCTGTTGCGCGCTGCCGAACTGGTGGAAGAGGGCATGGCGTGAAAGTGTTTTTGTTGCGCTGGCGCTATTGGTTGCTGTGGGTGACCGCTTGGGCCATGCTCGTCGGTGCCTGGGTTTGGGGCAAATCCTGGTTGCAAGAGGCATCAAGCCAGCTGCTGGCGATTGTGCTGCTGATGGGCTTAAGCGGTTTTGCCCTGGCCAATTTTCAGAGCCACCGTGCCGACCGGGTGATTGCGGCCAAGCGCCTGAAGCTGGCCACCGAGGCCAGCGGTGTTGGCATCTGGGAGTTTGACCTGATCACCAAGCGCTACTACTGGGACCCCGCCATGTTTGCGCTGTTCGGGCTTGATCCGCAGGCGGTTGGGGCGCGCAATGACGACTGGCAAAAGCTGCTGTCGAATGCCGACCTGAAGCACATGCGCGCTGCCACCCGCGCCACGATCAAAAATGATCAGCCGTTTGACATAACCTTTCAGGTGCAGCGCAAAGACGGTACGGTGCGTGCCATGCGTAACCGTGCTGCTTTGTATGCCGACGACCATGGCGAGCCGCGCCGCTTGATTGGCACCACCGAAGATGTGACCCTGCGCAAGCAGCAAGAAGCCGAATTGCGCGTGGCCGCTACCGCCTTTGAGTCGCACGAAAGCATGATGGTGACCAATGCGCGGTTCGACATATTGCGCGTCAATCAGGCCTTTTGCACACTGTTTGGCTACGCGTCAGATGAGGCGGTCGGGCACAACCCCAGGCTGCTGAAGTCGGGTCGGCAGAATCGTGAGTTTTACGATGTCATGTGGGCCGAGCTACAGACGCGCCGAGCCTGGCACGGTGAAATCTGGAACTGCAAAAAAAGTGGCGAGGAGTTTCCCTGCTGGCTCAGCATCACGGCGGTGTGTGACGACAACGGTGCAGTGACGAACTATGTGGCCACGCATACCGACATCACCCTGCGCAAGGCGGCTGAAGACGAAGTCAAACGGCTGGCGTTTTATGACCCGTTGACCAATCTGCCGAACCGCCGCTTGCTGGCTGACCGGCTGCAGCACGCCTTGGCCAAGGCGCGGCGCGACAGCACCCACCTGGCCATGCTGTTTGTCGACCTGGACAAGTTCAAGCCCATCAATGACCGCCATGGCCATGCGGCGGGCGATGTCTTGTTGCAGGCGGTGAGCTTGCGCCTGCGCGCTTGTGTACGCGAATCGGACACAGTGGCCCGAGTAGGCGGCGATGAATTTGTGGTGTTGCTGAACACGCTGGCCGTGCCCGAGCACGCCGTGGCCGTGGCGGCGAAAATTCATGCCGCGCTGCGCCGCTCTTTCATGTTGCCCGGTGGTGTAGAGGTGACGATTTCGTCCTCCACGGGTGTCGCCATCTATCCGGAGCACGGTCGCACCGAGGCCGAGTTGTCGCAACACGCCGACATGGCTATGTACAGCGCCAAAGCCGCCGGGCGCGACCAATTTTTGGTGTTTGAGCCTTAGCTGCGAATCACCCCGATCCTTTGAGAACAGGTAAGTAGCCCATGAAACTATTGATGATCGACAACTACGACAGCTTTACCTACAACATCGTTCAGTACCTGGGCGAGCTGGGGGCAAAGGTGACGGTGGCGCGCAACGACGAGATCACGCTGGCCGATATCGACGCGTTGCTGGCCAGCGGTCAGTTGGACCGGCTGGTGGTCTCGCCCGGGCCGTGTTCGCCGGCCGAGGCGGGCATTTCGGTGGCGGCCATCAAGCACTTTGCCGGCCGCCTGCCGATTTTGGGTGTCTGTTTGGGTCACCAGGCCATTGGCGCGGCGTATGAAGGCAATATCATCCGGGCGCAGCAGCTCATGCATGGCAAAACTTCGGTCATCACCACCACGCAAGAGGGTGTGTTTGCCGGGCTGCCAAAGCAGTTCACCGTCAACCGCTACCACTCGCTGTCGATTGAGCGCGCCACCTGTCCGGCATGCCTGAAGGTCACCGCCTGGACCGATGACGGCGAAATCATGGGCATCAAGCACACCAGCCTGGACATCGAAGGCGTGCAGTTTCACCCCGAAAGCATCCTGACCGAGCATGGGCATGCCATTTTGGGCAACTTTCTGAAGCCTCGCGTGGCAGACTCGGCTTCGCACCTCTGAGCTGGATTCACCGGTAATTCACGGGTTTTGCTATTGAATAAATAGCTGGTTGCGCATATTCCATAAGGGCTAGAAGCCAAAATGACTCATAAAATTGTTGATCTGCGCAGCGATACCGTGACCCAACCCAGTGCGGCCATGCGGGCCGTCATGGCCGCCGCGCCGGTGGGCGATGACGTCTTTGGTGACGACCCCAGTGTCAACGCCTTGCAGGACAAAATAGCCGCGATGCTGGGTTTTGAGGCAGCGCTGTTTGTGCCAACCGGCACGCAAAGCAACCTGTGCGCGCTGCTGGCGCATTGCCAGCGCGGTGACGAGTACATCGTTGGCCAATACGCGCATTGCTACCGATGGGAAGGTGGCGGCGCAGCGGTGTTTGGCAGCGTGCAGCCGCAGCCGCTGAACCACCAGAGCGACGGCAGCTTGCTGCTGGCCGACATTGAAGCCGCCATCAAGCCCGACGACGCGCACTTTGCCCAAACGCGGCTGCTGGCGTTGGAAAACACACTGGGTGGCAAGCTATTACCGTTTGACTATGTGCAAGCCGCCACGGCCCTGGCAACGAGCCGGGGTTTGGGGCGGCATCTGGACGGGGCTCGGCTGTTCAATGCCGCGGTGGCACAAGCGGCATCGTCATCCTCGCACGGGCGAGACGGCAGCTACTTCGAGGCCCGCCGCATCGCCCAATGCTTTGACAGCGTGTCGGTTTGTTTGAGCAAAGGGCTGGGCGCGCCGGTTGGCTCGGTGCTGTGCGGCAGCCGTGAATTGATTGCCCGCGCGCACCGCATCCGCAAAATAGCCGGTGGCGGCATGCGCCAAGCTGGTGTGCTGGCTGCTGCTGGCTTGTATGCGCTGGAGCACAACGTGGCGCGGCTGGTTGATGACCATGCCTTGGCCACCCGGCTGGCCGCGGGTTTGCAGGACTTGCCCGGCGTGGTGGTGGAGTCGCCGCAGACCAACATGGTGTTTGTTGACCTGGCCGGTGCTGCCAAAGCGCGTGCTGCGGACCTGATGCCGTATCTGGCCGCGCACGGCGTGCTGGCCACTGGTTTGTACCGCTTGCGCTTTGTTACACACATGGACGTGGATGCTGCCGACATCGACCACGCGATAGCGGTGTTGCGGGCATTTTTTGACGGCGCACCCTCCCGTGCTTGAGTTTTTTCAGTCTTTGGGTATTGCGAATCTCGGTTGGTTCGTGCTGGCCGGCATTTTGCTGAACCTGACTCCCGGGCCAGATGTGCTGTACATCGTCACGCAGGGCGCGCGGGGTGGCGCGCGCGCCGGAGCGGTGGCGGCGCTGGGCGTGGTGGCGGGTTGCTTTGTGCATATTTTTGCCGCTGCTTTTGGCTTGAGCGCCCTGATTAGCGCATCTGCCTCGGCGTTTGGGCTGCTCAAATGGCTCGGTGCGGCTTACCTGGTGTGGCTGGGCTGGTCGATGCTGCGGTTTAAAAATACTATTAATTTAATAGCTGATGGCACAAATGGCACGGGGGCTAGCGGCCAGAAAAGCTTTAAAAAAGTCGCAACCCAAGGATTTTGGACGAACGCGCTTAACCCCAAGGTGGCGCTGTTTTTTCTGGCTTTTTTGCCGCAGTTCATCAGCCCGGGGGCCGAGCACAAGACGCTGGCGTTTTTGGTCTTGGGGCTGGTGTTTAACATCAACAGTTTATGGGTCAACCTGGGCTTTGGCTGGCTGGGTGCCGCGTCGGCCAAGGCTTTGCGCGTGGCGGCCAGCGGCTCGGGCGCTCGCCGGTGGGCTGGCTTGCAGCCGCTGGGTGCCTGGCTGGAGCGCGCAACCGGCGTGCTGTTCATCGCCTTTGGGCTCAAACTGGCCTTGATGGACAATCCCGCTGGTTGAAATTTGACTGATGACCTGACTGACAGGTTCAGTCGATCTTTGTAATTGTCTGGAGACGTCATGCCGCCCCCCCTCACCATTAGCCCGCAAGAGGCGCTGTTGCGCACCATTGAACACCGCGAGATTTTTCATGACGAAATGATGCACATCATGCGCGCCATCATGCAAGGCGAGTGGTCGCCGGTGATGCTGGCGGCCTTGATTACCGGCTTGCGCGTTAAAAAGGAAACCATTGGCGAGATCACTGCCGCAGCGCAGGTGATGCGCGAACTCTCCACCAAGGTGCATGTGGCCGATAAGACACACCTGGTGGACATCGTTGGCACCGGGGGTGACGGCTCGCACACCTTCAATATTTCGACCTGTGCGATGTTTGTGGCCGCGGCTGCCGGTGCCAAGGTCAGCAAGCACGGCGGCAGAAGCGTCAGCAGCAAGAGTGGCAGCGCGGACGTGATGGAGGCGCTGGGGGTCAATATCAATCTCAAGCCTGAAGCGATTGCGCGTTGCATTGAACAGGTGGGCGTCGGTTTCATGTTTGCGCCCAACCACCACCCAGCCATGAAAAATGTGGCCCCGGTGCGCCGTGAATTGGGTGTCAGGACCATTTTCAATCTGCTTGGGCCGCTGACCAACCCGGCCGGTGCACCGAACATTTTGATGGGCGTGTTTCACCCTGATCTAGTGGGCATTCAGGTGCGCGCGCTGGAGCGCCTGGGTGCCGAGCACGCCGTGGTGGTGTATGGCAAAGACGGCATGGACGAGGTGTCACTGGGTGCCGCTACGCTGGTGGGGGAGCTCAAAGACGGCAAGCTGACCGAATACGAAATCCACCCCGAAGACTTCGGCATGACGATGGCCAGCAACCGATCCTTCAAGGTCGAAACACCAGACGAGTCACGCGCCATGCTGTTGGGTGTGCTGAACAATGTGGAGGGCCCGGCCAAAGAAATTGTGGCGCTCAACGCGGGCGTGGCGCTGTACGCAGCCAATGTGGCTGAATCCATGGAGTCCGGTATCAAACAAGCCCGTGCAGCTATTGAATCAGGAGCAGCCAAAGCCAAGCTGGAAGCGCTGGTGGTGACGGCCCATGCGCTCAGCGGGGTCTGACATGGCGCTGCTCAATAGCCCCGAGGCCTGGATCGCCATTGGCGTGTCGGTATTGTTTATTGTGGCGGGGCTGATCATGCACCGCGTGTTTGTCAATATTCTCAAAAAGGGCTCGCAGGAGCCACCCTCAAAATGACTGATATCCTGGAAAAAATTGTTGCCGTCAAGCATGAGGAAATCGCTGCTGCGATGGCGCGCAAGTCGCTTGCGGTCATGCGCGCGGATGCCGAGAGCCGGGTGCTGACGCGTGATTTTGTCGCTGCCCTGCGCGCCAAAATCGCCGCTGGTCAGCCCGCAGTGATCGCTGAAATCAAAAAGGCCAGTCCGTCCAAAGGCGTGCTGCGCGAAGACTTCATTCCCGCCGACATTGCGCAAAGCTATGCCGAATTTGGGGCCGCTTGTTTGTCGGTGTTGACCGATGCGCAATTTTTTCAGGGCTGTGCCGACTACCTCAAACAAGCCCGCGCCTCGTGCCAACTGCCGGTGCTGCGCAAGGATTTCATGGTTGATGCCTATCAAATTTATGAGTCGCGCGTCATGGGAGCGGATGCCATTTTGCTGATTGCCGCCTGCCTGGACGATGCGCAATTGAAAGACTTTGAGACGATTGCCCGAAGCCTGGACATGGCGGTGCTGGTCGAAGTGCACGATGCCGGGGAACTGACGCGGGCGCTCAAACTGAAAACACCGCTGATCGGCGTGAACAACCGCAACCTGAAAACTTTTGAAGTGTCGCTCGACACCACGTTGAGCCTGATGCGCGACGTGCCGCCCGATCGCCTGCTGGTATGCGAAAGCGGCATTCACAGCCGGGACGACGTGCTGCGCATGGGCTCCGCCGGGGTCAATGCGTTTTTGGTCGGTGAGGCCTTCATGCGCGCCCAAGAGCCCGGCGAGGCGCTGGCCAGCTTGTTCGCTGCGGCCTGATGCTGGCGGTGCCTGATCAGGCGCTGCGCCAGTGGGCCCCTCAGACATGGCCCATTGCCGATGACTGGCGGCCGCTGATGGATGTTTTTCTGGCCAGCCCGGCCGGTCTGCGGGTGGCACAAGCCATTCGCCAACGGCTCGCGGATGGCGCTACGATTTACCCGCCACAGCCTTTTCATGCCTTGGCACTGACACCGCTGGCCAGTGTCAAGGTGGTGATTTTGGGCCAAGACCCCTACCACGGCCCCGGTCAGGCGCAGGGGCTGGCGTTTTCGGTGGCAGCGGGCACCAAGCTGCCGCCTTCTTTGCGCAACATCATCAAGGAGCTGGCACGTGAGCCGTCTATTGCGGGATCACTTGTCGGCTTTAACGGGTCTTTGGCGGGCTGGGCAGAGCAGGGTGTTTTGCTGCTCAACACCTGTCTGACAGTTGAAGCGGGCCAGCCTGCCAGCCATGCCCGCTTGGGCTGGGATGCGCTGACCGATGCCATGCTGCAGGCGGTGGCGCAGCGCGATCAGCCGGTGATTTTCATGTTGTGGGGTGCGCATGCGCAGGCGCGTCAGCCGCTGGTCTTTGGGGCTGGCAGCATCGCAACTGCTCAGCGGCTGGTGCTCACGGCCAATCATCCGTCGCCCTTGTCTGCGTTGCGAGCGCCGCTGCCCTTTATTGGCTGTGGGCATTTCGGGCTCGCGAATGCATTTTTGGCCGCGCAAGGCTGCTCCGTTATCGACTGGAATCAATTTGATTGAAAAGCAGCTGGTGGCTAGTCGAATTTAGTGGCATAATCCGTGGTTCACCGAGGAGGGGTGGCCGAGTGGTTAATGGCAGCAGACTGTAAATCTGCCCTCTTACGAGTACGCTGGTTCGAATCCAGCCCCCTCCACCAGTGACAGATTTGCTGTTTGATTTGCAAGGAATTTTGCTAAGTAAGCCCGTGCGGGGTTCGTATAGTGGTAATACCTTAGCCTTCCAAGCTAAAGCGAGGAGTTCGATTCTCCTACCCCGCTCCACAGTGGTCTGTTGGTTGTGTGAAAGATTTAAAGCCCATTTGGCTCAGTGGCAGAGCACTCCCTTGGTAAGGGAGAGGTCCCGGGTCCGATTCCCGGAATGGGCACCATTTATGGTGTGTTGTGTCAGTCAGGTTGATGCTGGTTGATGCTGATTTTTATTTGTAGTCCTTTACTTTTCGGAGTTTGAAAATGGGAAAAGAAAAATTCGCGCGAACCAAGCCCCACGTCAACGTGGGCACCATCGGTCACGTTGACCATGGCAAAACCACCCTGACAGCCGCCATCACCACCGTGCTGGCAGCCAAGTTTGGTGGCCAGGCCAAA
>JBBQLQ010000115.1:0-10926 GCA_038328055.1 Burkholderiales bacterium | reverse complement strand
GTGCCTGCGCACAGCCCAAACCCAAGCCCCGGCTGGCCCCGCACACCAGCGCCCATTTGCCCGCAATGCCTAAATCCATACCCGTCACTCCGTCTAAAAAACTACGATCTACCGACCACCGTACGGCACTTTAGTGGGGCGCGCTGCGGCTGGTAAAAACAAAAATACCGGCCACCACCAGCGCAGTACCGGCGGCCACCCAGGCGGTAAATGGCTCACCCAATATCAGCACGCCCATCAGAATGGTTGACATCGGCCCGACCATGCCGGTCTGCGCGGCCAGCCCGGCACCAATGCGCTCTATGGCCATCATCACCATCAGCACCGGGGCGGCCGTGCACAGCGTGGCGTTCAATATTGACAACCAGATCACCTCCGGTGCCACCAGCGCGGCACTCAAAGGCCGCAACACCAAAAACTGGCCAATGCACAGGCCACAGGCTACCGTGGTGGCCAGGCCCACCAGCCGCAGCGAACCCAGGCGCTGCACCAGTTCGCCACTGAAACTGAGGTAAATCGCGTAGCTTACGGCGCTGCCAAACACCAGTAGCGCGCCCAGCGCCGCATCCGCGCCTTCGAGCTTGATCTCGTGACCAAAAACCAACATCACACCCAGGTAACTGATCGCCATGCCCAAGGCTTGCCGTCGGCTGATGTGCCGCTTGTACAACACCAGCCCCATCAGCAACACCAGCGTCGGGTTCAAATACAGAATGAGCCGCTCCAGCGAAGCACTGATATAGGCCAGCCCGGCAAAGTCCAGAAAACTCGCCAAGTAGTAGCCCGAAAAACCCAGGCCCAGCACACCCCAGACATCATGGCGCGTCAAGGGCGGCTTGCCCCGGCTAGACCACCAGGCCATCACGGCAAAAATCGGCAGCGCAAACAGCATGCGGTACATGATGAGCGTGACCGCGTCCACACCATAGCGGTATGCCAGCTTGACGATGATCGCCTTGGCGCTGAAGGCAATGGCACCCAGGGTGGCGAGAAGCAAGCCTGTCGCTATGCTTTTAGGAGCTACTGGCGCTTTATTCATATGGGCTAGAGGCTTTTTTTCTTATCATTCCTCAACTATAGCCAGCGCAAGCGGCAAGGCGGGAACCGGCATCACGCCAGCGCCGGCGTGCTTGACAGCACTTCATCAAGTAGCGTCAAGCCCTCGGCCACGCGCAGGGCACCTGCCAGGCGCAGCGGGCGCATGCCATCGGCAATGGCCTGGCGCTTGAGTACATCGCTATTGGGTTCTTTGGTGATCTGATTTCTGAAGGCATCCGACACCACCAGCAGTTCATACAAGCCCATGCGCCCCATAAACCCAGTCATGCGACAGTCGACACAACCGACCGCCTTGAAGGGTTTGTAACTGCCGCTGAGTTGCCAAGGTTTCACGGCCTCCGCCAGCACCTCACGCGAAGCCGACGCATCGGCCACCTTGCATTGCGGGCACAAGGTGCGCACCAGCCGCTGCGCCAATACGCCCAGCAAGGTGGCGCTGATCAGGTAAGGCGGCACACCGAGCTCCATCATGCGGGTCACCGCGCTTGGTGCGTCGTTGGTGTGCAGCGTTGAGAACACCAAATGCCCGGTCAGCGCCGCCTGCACCGCCATCTCAGCCGTGGCCTGGTCGCGGATTTCACCGACCATGATGATGTCGGGGTCCTGGCGCATCAGGGCGCGCAAACCTTCCGGAAAGCCAAAATCAAGTTGCGGCTGCACCTGCGTCTGGTTAAAGGCCGGTTCGATCATTTCGATCGGGTCTTCCACCGTGCTGACGTTGACCTCTTCGGTGGCAATGCGCTTCAAGGTGGAATACAGTGTGGTGGTTTTGCCCGAGCCAGTCGGGCCAGTCACCAAAATAATGCCATTGGGGCGCTTGACCAGTGCCTCCCAGCGCTGCGCATCGTGCGCGGAAAAACCCAGTGCATCAAGGTCTTTGACCGTGGTGTCAGGGTCAAAAATGCGCATCACCATTTTTTCGCCAAACGCGGTGGGCAGGGTCGAAATCCGCATCTCGATCTCGTTCCCGCCGGGGTTGCGGGTTTTGATGCGGCCGTCTTGCGGGCGGCGTTTTTCCACCACGTCCATGCGCCCAAGCAGCTTGATGCGCGCCGTCATGGCCCCCAGCACACCCATGGGCATCTGGTAGACCGGGTGCAGCACGCCATCAATGCGAAAGCGGATCACGCCCTGCTCGCGACGCGGCTCCAGATGAATGTCGCTGGCGCGCTGGTCAAACGCGTATTGCCACAGCCAGTCCACCACCTGCACCACGCTTTGGTCATTGGCATCCAACTGTTTGTTGCTTTTACCCAGTTCGACCAGTTGCTCGAAGCTGGAGCCAGCGTTGTTGCCCGCCTTGGCTGCGGCACGCACCGACTTAGCCAACGCAAAAAACTCCACCGTGTAGCGGTGAATGTCCTGCGGGTTGGCCAGCACCCGGCGCACGGTGCGCCTAGCCTGGCGCTCCACCTCAGCCACCCAGTCGGTCAAAAATGGCTCCGCCGTGGCCACCACCACTTCATGCGCCGTGACTTGCACCGGCAAAATCTTGTGGCGCTCAGCGTAAGCGGGGCTCATGGTGTCGGCCACCTTGCCCACATCGACCTTGAGCGGGTCAATGCGCAAATACGCCAGCTTGGCGTACCCGGCCAACCATTGCGTGAGCAGTTCAATGTCCATGGGCTTGTCGTCGCTGGCGCGGCGCACCGCCACACTGGCCAGGCGCACCAACGGGTGCTGCGCGCTCTCGGCTTGGGCGCAGCGGGTATGAATGCGCTGAGCCTCCTGCGCGCTGATCACACCATCCAACTGCAGCCACTGCACCAGGCTGCGCCAGTCCAGCGGGCCACTCGGTGCCGGGCTGTGCGGCTTGGCGTTGGCGGTGTGGCTCATGACAGCATCGGCTTGAAAACGCGCACCCACTTGCTGGCGTGCAGGCCCCACTGGGCCTCAATGACATCGGCGCGCGCCATCAGCACCTCGCGCCGAGGGCGACTCGGCGTATGCTGGGCCAGTACCACGGTGTTGCCTTCGCGGGTGGGCTTGAAGGCCCAGACCGCCTCCTTGCCAAAGGCGGCAGAGATTTTTTCTACGCTGCGCTCAAAGCTGGAGGCACGGCCAAACAGATTCACCGTCATGCAGCCATCGGCAGTGAGCAAGCGGCGGCAATGGTTGTAAAACGGCAGGCTGTCGAGCACCGGGGCTGCCGCTTCGTGGTCGTACAAATCTACCTGCAGTGCATCCACCGAGCCCCACCATTTGGGGTTTTCGATCTCGAGCGCGGCATCGGCCAGCACCACCTGCAGGTGCGCATTGTCAGCCGGCAACTTGAACCACCCGCGGCAGGCCACCAGCACCTGCGGATTCAACTCAACGGCGGTAGTTTTCATGCGCAATTCTTTGTGGCAGAACTTGGTCAGCGAGCCCGCCCCCAGCCCTAACTGCATGGCAAAACGGTCCTTGACGCTGGCTGGGTCTACAAACAGCAGCCAGGCCATCATGCGCTGCACGTATTCGTGCACCAGACCGAGAGAGTCTGCCAGGTACATCGAGCCCTGAACCCATTCGGTACCCAGGTGCAGGTGGCGCACCGGACCGTCATCAGAGAAATTGACCTCGGGGAGTGTGTGTGTTCGTTTTTTCAAGATGCGGTGGATTATCCCCAATCAAACAAACCGCAGCCAGGCCCTTGGCTGGCAAGAAAATTCCTACGCCATAATCATCAGTGGCCAACTTGATTTAATCAATCAAACAACCACTACAGCACAATTTTTCAGCCATCACTCTTGAGGAAATTCATGAAACTCTCCAGCATCATTTCAGCCACCGTATGCGCGTTGGCCATTCCTTTTTCCATGAACATTCAGGCTCAAACCAAAGCCACCACCGCAGAGGCCACCGCCATGGTCAAAAAAGGGGTCGCCTTTATCAAGTTCAATGGCAAAGAAAAGGGCTATGCCGAAATCATCAACAAAAAGGGGCAGTTCACCGACCGCGACCTGTACCTGGTGGTTTACGGGCTGGACGGCACCGTGCACGCCCATGGAGCCAACGAAAAAATGGTGGGCAAGAACCTGATCGGCCTGAAAGACATTGACGGCAAAGAATTTGTCAAAGAACGCGTTGAACTTGGCAAGAGCAAGGGCACTTTCTGGCAAGACTACAAGTTCACCAATCCGGACACCAAAAAAATTGAACCCAAGAGCATGTACTGCGAAAAGCTCGATGACACCGTGGTGTGCGGCGGCATTTATAAGTAAGTTTATTGTTTTCGACACCCGCCAGACCGGCGGGTTTTTTGATTAGAAGTTAGCGTACCTGCCAAAGTTGTTGGAGAAATTGCCATGAAATTGGGTCTTAAATTGTTGATTGCACCGCTGCTGACCGCTGCAGTCGTCTTGCTTTCGGGTCAGATCAATGCTTATTTGATGACGCGTGCAGCGGTCAGCAATCAAGCCAGTGACGAAGCGAGTCTGGACGAGTTCAAGACCTTGGTCAGTATGCAACAGCAATTGGCCCAGGTGCACACCAGCGTATACCGCACGGTCGGGCTCATTGGTTCATTTGACGAAGCCCGAGTGAAGGCGTTTCGCGATCAGGTTGCCAAACAAATTGAAGGGCTCAAGCGTGTGACAGCAGCCCTGGCCGATGCCCACGGCTCGGATGCAGCACAAAAATCAGCCTTGGCCGAAGCGACCAAGCAGCTTGCCAACTATGCCACGCAGGCCGATTCAGCCATCGACCTGTCTTCCGTGGACCCCAACACCGGCATAGCGGCCATGCAGTCCGCCGATGATGCGTTTAACGGTCTGAACAAAATAACTGGCCAGATTGCTGCCAGCCTGGAAGCCCAAAAAAAGGCGGCCGATGAAGCTGGTCAAGCCAACGCTCGCAACACCAACCTGTTGCTGGCGCTGACTGGCCTTTTGGCAGCTGGGGTAGCGGTTTGGCTGTCTTGGCTGATGCAGCGCAAAATCGTGGCAGAACTGGCACGGGCCGCCAACGTGGCCCATGAGGTGGCGGCAGGCAACCTGACGATAGATACCCAAACGGACCGCCCCGACGAAGTCGGCGATTTGCTTCGGGCACTGGACAACATGAAGACCAGTTTGATCCGTGTGGTCAACAATGTGCGCCGGGGCTCAGAGAGCGTGGCCACGGCCAGCGCCGAGATCGCCCAAGGCAACCAGGACCTGTCAAGCCGCACCGAGAGCCAAGCCAGTGCACTGGAACAAACCGCCGCATCCATGGAGCAGCTCGGTGCCGCAGTGCGACAAAACGCCGACAGCGCGCATCAGGCCAACCAACTGGCACAAAGCGCCTCGGGCGTAGCGGTCAAAGGTGGCGAAGTGGTGGCCCAGGTGGTGGGCACCATGAAGCACATCAACGAGAGTTCACGCAAGATTTTTGACATCATCAGCGTGATTGATGGCATTGCCTTCCAGACCAATATTCTGGCCCTGAATGCCGCTGTAGAAGCCGCACGGGCCGGCGAGCAAGGGCGTGGTTTTGCCGTGGTCGCCAGCGAAGTGCGCTCACTGGCTGGGCGCTCGGCCGAGGCGGCCAAAGAGATCAAATCTCTCATCAGTGCCAGTGTGGAGCGGGTCGAGCAAGGCAATGTGTTGGTCGACCAAGCCGGGGTCACGATGGCAGAAGTCGTCAGCAGCATTCGCCGCGTCACCGACCTGATGGGCGAGATCAGTTCGGCCAGCAGTCAGCAGTCAGCAGGCGCGGCCCAAGTCGGCGAAGCCGTGACTCAGATGGACCAAACCACCCAACAAAATGCGGCCCTGGTTGAGGAAATGGCAGCGGCCGCCAGCAGCCTCAAATCCCAAGCACAAGATTTGGTGCAAACCGTTGCGGCATTCAAGTTGGCGCAGGGCACGCACACCCAGCCGGTTCAGCGAACCGTTGCGCGGGTCAGCCTGAGCCCCCGCCCCAAGGCACTGGCCGCACCCGCCAGGCGACCGGCTATTGCCTACGCCAGCAAACCAGCGCTGGCCAGCAAACCAGCCTTGGCCAACAAGGCCAAGGCTTTGGCCGCGCCGGTCAAGTCCGCCCCTGGCAAGTCCGTGCCACGACCCGCAACGCCAAAACCAGCAGCCGCCAAGGCGCAAGCGGACGACGAATGGGAAACCTTTTGATTTAGCCGCGCCGCGCGTGCTCAATTTTCAGGCAGCGGTTTTGCACTGCAACCATGCCAGCCGCCTGGGCACGCGCCAAGGCGGCATCGTTGCCAATACCGAGTTGCAGCCAAAGCGCGGGCAGACCCGCCGCAAGCGCATCGTCCACCACCGCAGGCACGTCTTCGCTGTTGCGAAACACGTTCACCAGATCAATTTTTTCGTGAGCCGCCGCATCAACCAGCGTGGCATACACTTTTTCGCCCAAAATCAACTCGCCGCTGGCAGCAGCCACCGGGTTGACAGGAACAATGCGCCAACCGCGTGCCTGCATGTACTGGCTAACCATGAAACTTTCACGGTGCGCCTTGGGCGACAAGCCCACCACGGCCACGGTGCGGCAGTGCTGCAGTATCTGGCTGATGGCTTGTGCTTCGGTCAACGTCGATGGGGTGGGCTGCGTCATAAGATGTCCTGAAGGTTGAAGGCCTGATGGCCTTGTTGATGGGTTTTCCTGACGGGCTTGGCCGGCAGATTCCAGCAAAGCGCCCAGTTTGGGCAAGGCCGCCTGCGCGTTGCGGCAGGTGGCAGCGGCGAGCTCTTCAACGTTGATGCCACGCAATGCCGCCAATTCTGCCCCAATGCGTGGCAACTCGGCCGGTGAATTGATGCCTTGCTTTTCCCCGGCACCGCGTTGTTCGGCGGTTTTATAAAGCCAGTGTGGCGGCATGTCGGGCGCGTCAGTTTCCAGCACGATCGAGTCCAGCGGCAGACCCGCGGCCAGTTCGCGCAAATTCGTTGCCCGCTCATAAGTGAGCGCGCCGCCAAACCCCAGTTTGAAGCCCAGTGCGATGAAGGCCTGCGCTTGCTGCACGCTGCCACTGAAAGCGTGGGCAATACCGCACCACTGTCCGGTTTTGCCGCCCACCTCACGCAAGCCTTGCAGCAAGCGGTCGACCGAACGGCGGGAGTGCAACACCACCGGCAAATCATGCTGGCGGGCCAGCTTGAGCTGCGCCACGAAAAAATGCTGCTGGCGCTCGCGCAAGGGGCTCGCGCACAACGCTGGCACGAAGTAGTCCAACCCGATTTCGCCCACGGCTACCAGGCGCGGGTCGTCGTGGTGCTGCTGCAGGGCAACGGCCAACTGCGCCAATGCATCTTCGCCTGCTTGCGCCACGTACAAAGGGTGAATACCCAAGCAATAGCTGTCGCCCAGCGTGTGGGCCAGCGTGCGCACCACGCCGAAGTTGCCAGGATCGACCGCTGGAATGACGCAAATAGCTACGTTATTTATAGCTGCTTGCGCCCGTACTTGCTGGGCTAGAGGGCTAAACTCTTGTGCATCAAGATGGCAATGGGTGTCAATCCAGCGCATGGCAAGAGTCGGCTCAGGTTGGCTTTGCCAGGAACTCAGCCAACTGCGCGTCATTGCCAGAAAAACCCGGCTTGCGCATCATGCAGCCAACATTGAATCCATGGCCTCCTGCGGGGTCTGGTAAATGTGGGCCGCCAGCCCCCGGCCTTCCAGCGCAGCACCCAACTTCAAACGCATGAAGGCGCTGGTGGTGTAGCGCGAAACATGTGTGTAGTACTTGTCGCTGATCGCCTTGACCATGGCCGAGTAATCGTCAAACACGGCTTCGTCAATCTGAAAATCGTCGTAGTTCACCACCAAGGCAATTTTTCTGCCCAGTGGCTCGCAAAGTTGCTCAGCCGCATGGCGAATATCGTCCACGTCTTTTTGGCTGTGCACGCGCAGGCCCTGGAAGTTGTAATACGCCGTGGCGTGTTCGGGCTCGTAGCGCATGCGCTCAACCAGGCTGATCGACAGCAGCGTGTCATTGAGCTGCATGGGCTCTGGCGCAAAAATGCGCGCATCCATCAACTGCGGTTGCCTGATGATGGGCTTGAAGTCCATCTGCGCCAGAATGTCTTTGTCAATGTCAATGCCGGGCGCCACCTCGATGAGTTCCAGCCCGGCGCTAGTCAGTTTAAAAACACAGCGCTCGGTCACATACAACACGGTTTGCGCATTGCGCGCCGCATACGGGCCACTGAACGTCACTTGTTCAATTTTTTGCACAAACTTGTGGGCGCGCCCCTCTTTCACAATGCGTAACTTGCCGTCTTCAATGGCGGTTTGCAGACCACCGGCGGTAAAAGTGCCCACAAACACCACCGTGCGGGTGTTCTGGGTGATGTTGATAAAGCCACCGGCACCGGCCAGTTTGGGGCCAAAGCGGCTCACGTTGATACTGCCCGCCGGGTCGCATTCGGCCAGCCCCAGGTAGGCAATGTCCAGCCCGCCGCCATCGTAAAAGTCAAACTGCTGGTTCATGTCGATCACCGCCTCGGGGTTGGTGGCCGCCCCGAAATTGATGCCCGACGCGGGCACGCCGCCAATCACCCCCGGCTCGGCCGTGAGCGTCATGTATTTCAGGATTTTTTCTTCGTTGGCCACGGCCGCCACGCCTTCGGGCATGCCAATGCCCAAGTTCACCACCGCGTTGGGCAGCAGCTCAAAAGCGGCACGCCGGGCAATCACCTTGCGCTCATCAAGCGGCATCGGCGCAATCGCATCCAGCGGCACGCGCACTTCGGCCGAGAACGCCGGGTTGTAGCTGCCCGTGAGGTTTTGCGGGTGGTTTTCAGGCTTGGCCACCACCACACAGTCCACCAAAATACCGGGCACCTTGACGCGGCGCGGATGTTGCGAGCCGTGCTCCACAATGCGCTCCACCTGCACAATCACAAAACCACCGCTGTTTTTGGTGGCGGTGGCAATGGCCAGCGCGTCCTGCGTCAGGGTTTCGCGCTCCATGGTGATGTTGCCTTCTGGGTCGGAACTGGTACCCCGAATGAACGCCACCGAAATCGGCAGCGTCTTGTAATACAGCAGCTCTTTGCCGCCAAGCTCAATCACGCTGACCAGGTCTTCGGTGGTGGCGCTGCCAATCTTGCCGCCCTCCAGCCGTGGATCAACAAAGGTGCCCAAGCCCACTTTCGACACGGTGCCGGGCAAGCCGCAGGCAATGTCGCGGTACAGGTGCGAAATCACCCCCAGCGGCAGGTTATAGGCTTGCACTTGCCCCGACATGGCCAGCTTGCCAATTTGCGGCACCATGCCGTAGTGCCCGCCAATCACCCGCTTGAGCAGGCCGGCGTGGGCCAGATGGTTGATGCCGCCGGTGCCACTGTCACCCGGGCCGCCACCAAACAGCAGCGTCAAATTTGTTGGCGAGTTGCTCTCTTTGAAGCGTTCTTCAAGCGCCAAAATCAGCTCAACCGGCACCCCGTTGCTACCAAAACCAGAGCAGCACAGGGTGTCACCATCGCGCAAAATTGCAATGGCTTCTTTGGGGGATACAACTTTTTTTCGCATGACAATCTTTCGTTAACAGACCGGTGCGCCGCGGCGCTTTATTCACCTGGGCCAGCAAGCAAATACGCTGTTATTTTGGCGTCTTCCCGGGTGACATGATTCAAGGCCCAGTCCGACATCAGTTCGACAATGGCGCGTTTATTCATGTGACCCTTGCCCACGTCCATGCTAAGCAGGCTCAAGCGGTTGAGCAGCTTGTTGTGGCCTTCCACATGCACCTCCAGATCAGGCATGTGGTGCTTGCGCATCAGCGTTTCTTCCAGCTCGAAATGCTCGCGCGTGTGCTTGAACAGCATCATGATGAGTGGGCGCAACGCTGTCATGCTGTCGGCAGCAATGATCTCGTTGGTCAGCTTGAATACATGTTCGTGCTGTTCATCAATCTCGGCAATGCCAATCTTGTAACTGTCTTTCCATTCAATAGTCATAAATCCTGCTCCAACTTAATTAACTTGCCACTATATATCAGCCGTCGGCGTTGCAATCTAAGACTTCCTGATCCGCACGGAATCCATTTGGCATGGTGAAAGCCTGGTTGTGACTTTGTGGCAGGGCTGGCAAGCCCGAATTCTTTGTGGGAGGGCTGGCAAGCCCGAATTCGCGGCTGCCGCCGCTCCTACAAGCCCGACATCGCGGCTGCCGCAGCTCCTACAAGATCGAATTCGCGGCTGCCGCCGCTCCTACAAGTGCCAGTTCTATTTCTGAAAAAGCAAATTTTTCCTATACGCATCAGGAAGTCTGAATTTGCGCGACATCAGCAGTTCAGCGCACCATCACGCCCGAGAGCTGCTGCATGATTTCGCGCCCGATGGCGGTCAAAGGCACCGATTTTTCGACCCCACCGCGCTTCACCGCTTCTTTGGGCATGCCATAAACCACACAACTGGCCTCATCCTGCGCCACCGTGCGCGCGCCAGCGTTGCGCATTTCAGCCAGGCCGGCCGCACCATCATCGCCCATGCCGGTCATGATCACGCCCAAGGCGTTGGCACCGGCGCATTTGGCCACCGACCTGAACAACACATCGACCGAGGGCCGGTGCCGGTTCACCAGCGGGCCGTCCATCACCTCCACGTAATACTGGGCACCGGTGCGCCGCAGCAGCATGTGCTTGCCGCCCGGTGCAATCAGCGCCCGGCTGTTGACCACGCGGTCGTTGTTTTGGGCTTCTTTGACCTCAATCTGGCACAGGCTGTTGAGCCGCTCGGCAAAGGCTGCGGTAAATTTTTCGGGCATGTGCTGCACGATGACGATGCCCGGTGTCACCCGTGGCAAGCTGGTCAGCACCACTTCAAGTGCCTGCGTGCCGCCGGTAGAGGTGCCTAAAGCCACCACCCGCTCGGTGGTCTGGATCATGCTGGAGTGCTTCTCGCTGACGGCTGGCATGATGACATCGGCGGTGTTTTTGCTGGTGGC
>JBBQLQ010000114.1:0-11004 GCA_038328055.1 Burkholderiales bacterium | reverse complement strand
AACATTCTCCATCTTGCATGCGAGCGCTATGCTGCGTTGCAAAACACTTGTGTGGCCAGCCACACGGCGCGTTCTGCGCCTTGCCTAGCATCTCGCCTGCAATCGGATAATTGTTCAATTTATTATTTCTCGGTTCCTAAGCTGCCAATAATTTCCGGGGATAGAGATCAGGTTGTCTGAGACTGGTGGCGCAGTAAGTCCGATCAGGCGGTAAGCTCATGCCCATGAAAATTACTTTTTGTTGCACCAATACCGAACCTGCACCCTGGCTGGTCGGGTTGCACGCCGCATTTCCCCAGGCTGAAATTGCGGTCTGGCAACCGGGTGCGGCCCAGGCTGACCACGCCGTTGTCTGGGCACCGCCCCAGCAGTTTTTTGACGAACAGACGCTTCTCAAAGGCGTTTTCAACATCGGGGCCGGAGTCGATGCGTTGTTGAAGCTGCGTCTGCCGGCACAAGCCGTGGTGGTGCGGCTCGAAGATGCCGGCATGGCGGTGCAGATGGCCGAATACGTCTGTCAGGCGGTGATTCGCCATTTTCGTGAGCTCGATATTTACGCCGATGACATCCGCCACGGCCAGTGGACGTTTCGCAAACCGCGTGAGCGCGCAGCGTTCCCGGTTGGTGTCATGGGCCTGGGCGTGCTGGGGCAACGCGCGGCCCAGGCGCTGGCACACTTTGAATTCCCTGTGCTGGGCTGGAGCCAGTCCCCCAAGGCACTGGATGGCGTGCAGTGCTTTCATGGTTCGGCACAGTTCAACGACTTTTTGTCGCAAAGCCGCGTGCTGGTCAACCTGTTGCCGCTGACACCCGACACCACCAACATCCTGAACCGCGACACGCTCGGTCGCTTGCGGCCCGGCGGCTACGTCATTAACGTGGCGCGTGGCGCGCATCTGGTCGACGAGGATTTGCTGGCGCTGATCAACAGCGGCTATCTGAGTGGGGCCACGCTTGACGTGTTTCGCACCGAGCCGCTGCCGCCCGACCACCCCTTTTGGCAACAGCCAAAAATCACCGTCACCCCGCACACCTCGGCGCGAACGCTGCGTGAGGTCAGCATTGCGCAGATTGCGGGCAAGATCGCCGCACTTGAGGGTGGCGAGGCGGTGGCTGGTATCGTTGACATCTGGCGCGGCTACTGAACGGCGTTTCAGCACGCCCCAATATAGACAGGAACACCACATGACACTTCCCACCCACGTCAAACTCGTCGAAGTCGGTCCGCGCGACGGGCTGCAAAACGAGAAACAAAACGTGCCCGCTGCCATCAAGATCGAACTGGTGCATCGTCTGCAGGCCGCTGGCCTGAAAGAGATCGAAGTCACCAGTTTCGTCAGCCCCAAATGGGTGCCGCAGATGGGCGACAACGCCGAAGTCATGGCGGGCATTGCGCGCCTTCCCGGTGTGCGTTACTCGGTGCTGACCCCGAACCGACAAGGTTTTGATGCCGCGCTGCCATCCAAGCCCGATGAAATCGTGGTGTTTGGCGCGGCCAGTGAGGCCTTTAGCCAGAAAAATATCAATTGCAGTATTGCTGAGAGCATCGAGCGTTTTGCGCCAGTGGTGGCGGCTGCGCGGGCTGCCGGCATTTTTGTGCGCGGGGCCATGAGTTGTACCGTGGGTTGCCCGTATGAGGGCGACATCGCGCCCGAGCGGGTCAGCTACCTGGCGGGGTTGATGAAGGGTATTGGCGTGCAACATGTCGGCGTGGCCGACACCATTGGCGTGGGCACGCCGCTCAGGGTGCAGCGGGCGGTAGAAGCCACCCTGAAGCACTTTGATATCAACGATGTATCAGGCCATTTTCACGACACCTACGGCATGGCGTTGGCCAATACGCTGATCTGCCTGCAGATGGGTGTCTGGCAATTCGATGCGTCGGTAGCCGGTCTGGGCGGCTGCCCATATGCCAAGGGCGCTACTGGAAATGTAGCAACCGAGGATGTGGTCTACCTGCTGCACGGCATGGGTATCGACACCGGCATTGACCTGGACAAGCTGATCGACGCAGGCCAGTTCATCAGCGACTTTTTGGGCCGCGCGAGCCAGTCCCGAGCGGGCAAGGCGCTGTTAGCCAAGAGGCAAGCCTGATGTTCAATCAAAAAGCTATGATGTTTATAGCTGCTAGCGCAAGTACCATAAGGGCTGGAGGCCTAAAAGACGTACAAAATATCCCTTCGCCGTGTATGTCGGTGTGCCAGATGGACGAGGCCACCGGGCTGTGCGGGGGGTGCCTGCGCACGCTGGATGAAATCGGCAACTGGGGTCAGGCCGCTGCTGCGTATAAGCGCCAGGTTTGGCGCAACATCGAGGCGCGCCTGGTGCTGCACCAAGAGCCAAACGCATGAAACACATCACCTTCTACCTCGACTTTATTTCGCCCTACGCCTGGCTGGCGTTCGAGAAATTGCCCGAGGCGCTGATGGAGCACAGTTACAGCGTGACTTACAAGCCGATCCTGTTTGCCGCGCTGCTCAAGCACCATAGGCAGTTGGGCCCGGCCGAAATTGCCGACAAGCGCGAGTGGACCTACCGGCAGGTGCTGTGGCTGGCGCGCCAGCACGGCATTGACTTGCAGATGCCCGCATCGCACCCCTTCAACCCATTGGCGCTGCTGCGTCTGGCGCTGGCTTGCAGCGAATCCGGCCAACCCAATCGTTATGTGTGCGAAACCATTTTTCGCCACGTCTGGCAGGGTGGCCTGGAGGCTGCGGACACGGCGCGGCTGCAAACTTTGGCGGATCAACTGGCACCGGTGTGCGAACCTGGCGGCGACGCAGTTAAGCAGCTACTCAAAGCGAACACTGACGAGGCCATTGCCCGGGGCGTGTTTGGTGTGCCGACTTTTGAGGTCGACGGAAAACTGTTCTGGGGGCTGGATGCGTTGCCGATGTTGCGGGCTTATCTGGCGGGCGACAACTGGTTTGAGACCGAGTGGGCCGCCGCCGCTGAGGTGGGCCGCTTCACGCCGTAAACGGAACCGACGTAACTGGTTGCCGGCTGCGTTGCCGGGTGGTCCCCGTCAGCCGCCGGACTCAACCTCAAACGCCTTGTTTTTACCCTGTGCCAGAAACTTGGCAGCTTGGCCCAGCGCTAGCGTCAACGTGGCTTTCAGCGTGTGCGGCGGGTTGATCACAAAGACTCCGCTGGCGGGCAGGCCCGGTCGCACCACTTCGCCCTCGTCATCGGTGCCGAGTTTGCTCGATTTCACCGTTAACGTGGCGTTCAGCCAGGGGCGGCCTTCGCGGTTAGCCAGGGTCTTGAGCTTGCGCGGCAGGTCGTGCGCTTCAGGGCGCGCGATGATCGGGTACCACACCATGTAGGTGCCTGTGGGGAAGCGCTTCACCGCATCGGTCATCATGTCCACCACGCGGCCGTAGTCGGTTTTGAGTTCGTAACTGGGGTCGCACAACACCAGCGCGCGCCGCGATGGCGGTGGCAAGAATTTCTTCAAGCCTTCAAAGCCGTCTTCTTGCAACACGGTAACCAGCCGACCCGCATCGAGCTGGGCCACGTTGGCCTTCAGGGTTTTGGCATCGGTCGGGTGCAACTCGAACAAGCGCAGGCGGTCACGGTCGCGCATCAGCCGCTGAATGATGAAAGGCGAACCTGGGTAAACCTTGTGGCCGCCCCCGCTGTTGAAACTTGCCACCATGTCGAGGTAATCTTGCAGCGCAGGTGCCAAAACGGCATCTGAATTGGCCGCTGCTGCTGCAGCGTTGGCTGTCAGCAATTGCAGATAGCCGTGCGCTGCCTCGCCACTGGTTTGTGCGTAATCGCCGTCAAGCCGGTACAAACCGGCCCCCGCGTGGCTGTCAAACACGTGAATGGCGGTGTCTTTTTGCGTCATGTGGCGCAATACCGCCAGCAGGGCAGTGTGCTTGAGAACATCGGCATGGTTGCCGGCATGAAAGGCGTGGCGGTAACTGAACATGGCTGGATTTTACCCGCTCGGGCCTGATGTTTGTATAATGTTGGGCTTCGCAGCGCTTTAGTGGCTCCGCGGCGAAGCTAGAAACCCACCTAAGAGATTCCCACTGAACCTGACGATCAAACCCGTTGGGTTTGGAATAGAAGGAACGCCGACCGTGGAAAAGAGCCCGCCAAACCTTCTTTAAAGAGAAAACTCATGACCAAAACTTTCAGCGCCAAATCCGCTGACGTGGTGCACGAGTGGTTTGTGATTGACGCGACCGACAAGGTCCTCGGACGAGTAGCCAGCGAAGTTGCTCTCCGTTTACGCGGCAAACACAAGGCCATTTATACGCCTCACGTCGACACCGGTGATTTCATCATCGTCACCAATGCAGCCCAGCTGCGCGTCACTGGCGCCAAGTCGCTCGACAAGGTGTATTACAGCCACTCCGGCTACCCCGGTGGTATTTCCTCCACCAATTTCCGCGACATGCAAGCCAAGTTTCCCGGCCGCGCTTTGGAAAAAGCCGTCAAGGGCATGCTTCCCAAGGGCCCGCTTGGCTACGCCATGATCAAAAAGCTCAAGGTGTACGGTGGTGCTGAGCACCCGCACACTGCCCAGCAGCCCAAAGTGTTGGAAATTGCAGGCATTTCTGCTGATGCAACTAAGAGGGAGTCCGCCAAATGATCGGTGAATGGAACAATGGTACCGGCCGTCGCAAATCCAGCGTCGCCCGTGTTTTCCTGAAAAAAGGCTCTGGCCAGATCGTAATCAACGGCAAAGCCATTGAAAACTTCTTTGGTCGTGCGACCTCCATCATGGTTTGCAAGCAGCCTTTGCTGTTGACAAACCACGCTGAAACCTTTGACATCATGGTCAATGTGGCTGGCGGTGGCGAGTCGGGTCAAGCCGGCGCGGTGCGCCACGGCATTACCCGTGCCCTGATTGACTACGATGCAACGCTCAAGCCTGAGCTGAGCAAAGCCGGTTTCGTCACCCGCGATGCTCGCGAAGTGGAACGTAAAAAAGTCGGTTTGCACGGTGCCCGCCGTCGCAAACAGTTCAGCAAGCGTTAATTTTTTTCGCTTATCTGCACAGGCAGCCGCCCGAATGCAAGTTCTGGCGGCTGTTTGCATTGCGCCGTTTGAGGTGATTGGGTGAGACTACGTTTGCTGATGCGCCGTTTGACAGTTAGTGCCCCGCGCATGGCGGTGCGCAGCGCGTTGCCGTGGCCGTTTCGCTGGGCTATGCTGGCGATCGTGGCGGGTTTTTGTGCCGCGATTGGCTTGTGGGCCTTTGAGTTTGGCAAGAACATTGCCGGGCTCGACAGTGGCACCCAAGAGCAGTTGCAGCAGGCGCGCACCGAGAATGCAGCACTGCGCATTCAGCTCGAAGGAGTCAATGCCGAGCGCAACAAGGCGCAGTCAGTGGCCAATACGGTCGACACCTTGCTGACCACCGAAAAAGTGGCTCAAGAAAAGTTGCTGGACATGAACAAGCAGCTTGCTGCTGAAAATCAGCGGATCAAGGATGAGCTTGGGTTTTTTGAACAACTGATTCCAGCCACGGGGGCGAATGCAGGGCAAGTGGCCATTCGCGGCTTGCAGGTTGAGCTGCTCAAGTCCGGGGAACTCAAATGGCAGGTACTGGTGGTTCAGGCCAGCAAAAACCCGGTTGAATTTGATGGGCAGCTTGAAGTCAGCTTCAGCGGGGTCGACAACGGCAAGCCCTGGACCGGTCGTGACCGCAATGGCACGCAAGCGTTCAAGGTCAAGCAATACGGACGGGTAGAGGGTCTGTATCAACCACCAGCCCAGGTCGTGGTCAAAGGCATCACAGTGCGGGTGCTCGAAGGCAAAACAGTCCGGGCTACCCAAAGCGCCAAAATTTAGCGCCCATACAAGCAGAAAGTGCATCATGTTCAACAAGAAGAAACAGCCACCCATCAAAAGCCTGATTGCGCATGGGTGTCAGATGGACGGCAACTTCAATTTTGCCGATGGTTTGCGGCTTGACGGCGGCCTGACGGGCAATATTCTTGGCGAACCCGAGCGCGCCAGTATTTTGGTGATCTCCGAAACGGCAACGGTAACCGGTGAAGTCTGTGCCGACCACATCATCATCAATGGCACAGTCCATGGCCCGATCCATGCGCGCGTCATGCTAGAGCTGCAGCCCAAAGCCAGAATCACCGGCGACGTGACCTACAGGGCGCTGGAAATGCACCAGGGCGCCCTGGTGGCGGGCAGACTGTGCCCGATGGTTGATGGCTTGGATCAGGTCGAGGAAAAACCCACACTCAAACTGGCGGCAAATAACCAGTAACGCTATAGTTGATCAATTTGCTGTACTATTTAGCCATTCAATTTACCGGAGACGTTTATGAGCGCAGTTGCACAAGCTATAGAAACCGAAATGCCCGCCCCGATTCTGTTCACCGACAGTGCGGCGGCCAAAGTGGCCGACCTGATTGCCGAAGAGGGCAACCCCGACCTCAAGCTGCGCGTGTTTGTGCAGGGTGGCGGTTGCTCGGGTTTTCAGTATGGTTTTACCTTTGATGAAATCACCAACGATGACGACACCACAATGACCAAAAATGGCGTCTCCTTGTTGATCGATGCCATGAGCTACCAGTACCTAGTGGGTGCCGAGATTGATTACAAGGAAGATTTGCAAGGTGCCCAGTTTGTCATCAAAAACCCCAACGCAACCACCACTTGCGGTTGCGGCTCCAGCTTTTCGGCCTGAAGCCTTGTCCTTGAACCATGCCGCCTGACAAGGCGGTTTTTTTTCGCCAGCGGCTGTTTTCAGGCCGGGTAAATTGCACCCAAAATGCGCAGGCCTGCAGCACCTGTGACGTTGGGCAAATTTCCCGGCTGGCGCAATACAGTCTGGCGAGCCAGCCAGGCAAAGGCCGCAGCCTCAACCTGCAAAGCTGGCAAGCCATGCTGGTCTGAGGTGCTCACCCGCAGCGCGGGCAGCCGGGCCTGGAGGCGCTCAAGCAGATGCCGGTTGAAAGCGCCACCACCACACACAATCAAGATTTTGCTATCGATTGCATAGCGAACTACGCAGTCTGCACATGCGCTGGCAGTCAATTCGGTTAATGTGGCCTGGATGTCCTGCGCGCCTGCCGTGGCAAACGGAGCAAGGTTTTGTTCCAGCCAGGTCAGACTGAACAGGTCGCGCCCGGTGCTTTTGGGGGGCGGCTGCAACAAATAGGGTTCACGCAGCAAGCGCTGCAGCAGATCTGGCACTACCTGGCCACTGGCAGCCCAGGCACCCCCTGCGTCAAAGGCTCGGCCCGTGTGGCGCTGGCACCAGGCATCCATCAGCGCATTGCCAGGGCCGCAGTCAAAGCCGATCACGGGCTGCGCCGCGTCAGCAGGCAGTACGCTCAAGTTGGCGATGCCACCAATGTTCAAAACGGCCACGGCTTGCTTGCAACTGCCAAACACACTGCTGTGAAAAGCCGGCACCAAGGGGGCACCCTGGCCGCCTGCGGCCACGTCGCGGCTGCGAAAATCCGCCACCACGTCAATGCCCGTGCGCTCTGCCAGCAGGGATGGGTTGTTCAGTTGCAGCGTGTAGCCTATGCTTGCGGCTGCGGCAGGGGAGCCGCTGGCTTGCGGCTGATGACGCACCGTTTGGCCGTGGGCTCCGATGGCGTGAATGTCTGTGGCCGCAACGCCGCGCTCAGCCGCCTGCGCCAGCAACATGTCGACCACGTCAGCGTAGGCCAGCGCAATCTGGTTGCCGGCCGTTGCTGCGCGATGCAGTTCGTTGTGGCCTGGGGTGTTGAGTGCCAGCAGTTCGGCGCGAAAGCCGGCATCAAAAGGTGTTGACGCACTGGCAATGACTTGCAGGCGTGGGCCTGAAAAATCGACCAGAACACCATCGGCACCGTCCAGCGAGGTGCCCGACATCAGGCCAATGTAGTACTCAGGCAAGCTTATTGAAACCGGGTCTGGTTGATGCTCGCAGCAGCTTGCAGTTCGCTTTTGACGTTGCCTGCCACTTGCTTGAACAAGGGCAGCGCAGCGGCAGGCACGGGCACGGTTTCACTTTTTTGAGCCAACGCCATCGGGTCTTGCTGAACCCCATTGACGCGAACCTCAAAGTGCAGGTGCGGGCCGGTAGCCCAGCCGGTGGCGCCAACCAGGCCAATGGTTTCGCCCTGGTTCACGTTTTGACCACGTTTGACCATGATTTTGCTCAGGTGCGCGTAAACCGTTTCGGTGTTGTTGCGGTGTTTTACGAAAATGACGTTGCCAAAACCGTTCTGGCTTCCGGCAAATTCCACCACACCGTCGCCGACAGTGCGTGCCGGGGTGCCGGTGCTGGCAGCAAAGTCAGTGCCCAGGTGGGCCCGCCATTTTTGCAAAATGGGGTGAAAGCGCATTGAAAAGCTGCTGCTCACACGCGAAAATGCAACGGGCGAGCTTAAAAAAGCGCGCCGCAAGCTCTGGCCGTCCAGCGTGTAATAGCCGCCTTTAAAGGCGTTGCCTTGGGCATCCTGACCAGGCGACTGGAACCACATGGCTTGAAAGGACTTGCCGGCATTAACAAATTCGGCACTCAAGACGCGACCGGTGCGCATGGGCTCGCCATCGGCTTCGAGCACTTCATAGACCACGTTGAAGCGGTCGCCCTTGCGAAGTGCACGCCGGAAATCAATGTCACCTGAGAATATTTCAGCCAGCTGGGTGGCTACGGAGTCTGGCAGGCCAGCATCGTCGGTAGCCGCAAACAGCGACGACTGGATCGTGCCACTGGACAGCCGTGAGCCTGTGACCAACGGCGCGGTCTCCAGGCGCGACGCAAATCCTTGGGGCGTTCGATCAATCACCAAGCGTTTGAATTGGCCGCTGTCGTCAGCGCTCCAGCGCGCGCTGAGGCTGCGCAGGCTATGGCCGTCTTGGGTTTGGGCGGTGATATTGCGTCCGGCACGACCGAAAACAGCCTGACGTACCAGGGCATCACTGCGCATGAAGGCGGCGGCCTGCGTATCGTCCACGCCCAGGCGTTTGAGCAGTGTGTCGGCGGTGTCGTTGCTGCGGGTGATCTCGGAGCGGTACAGGTTGAGGCCGGCCAGGCTGGCCGTGTCAGCGGCCGAACTTGGGGCGAGGGTGGGCTGCACCAGCTCCATGACTTCGCGCACCGGCAACTGCGCCGCATCGGGTGCCAGCGAGGCCACGGCAAATGCGCCACCACCACCACCGAGCAACAGCGCTGCCACAACAGCGGTGACACGCTTGTGGTGTTGGGCGAGGGATTGGGTGGCCTGCGAGAGCAGCACTTGGCTGCGGGTAACAAGTGAATTGATCAAAAGGGCAGTCTCAGGCTGGAGAAACGTTGTTGGTATGCAACATCAGCAAAAAAGCGATCTTCTATGTGCGCTGGCGCTCAGGCTGACGGCGAAAGCTGGAGTATAAACCGGGCCTCTTACGCTGCATCAGCAAAAACCCTTATGACCCAAGCCAAAACGCCTGAATTTCCTGTAACTGATCGTGTCCTGGATGCGTTGGCTGTGACGCTGCGCGGCTGCGAAGAGCTGATTCCACAAGACGAGTGGGTCAAAAAACTGGCCCGTGCTGAAGCCACCGGCACACCGCTGCGCATCAAGCTTGGGCTCGACCCCACCGCGCCAGACATCCATATCGGCCACACCGTGGTGCTGAACAAGCTGCGTCAGCTGCAGGATTTGGGGCACACGGTGATTTTTTTGATTGGCGATTTCACCACCCTAATTGGCGACCCGTCTGGGCGCAACAGCACGCGCCCACCGCTGACCCGTGAGCAGATCGAGGCCAACGCGCAAACCTATTACCGCCAGGCCTCCATGGTGCTGGACCCGGCCAAGACCGAGATTCGCTACAACAGCGAATGGGGTGATGCTTTGGGCTCGCGCGGCATGATTCAGTTGGCCGCCCGCTATACCGTGGCGCGCATGATGGAGCGCAACGACTTTCATGACCGTTTCCACGCCGGTACACCCATCAGCGTGCATGAATTTTTGTACCCGCTGATGCAAGGCTATGACTCGGTGGCGCTTAAGAGTGATCTGGAGCTTGGTGGCACTGACCAGAAATTCAACCTGCTGGTGGGACGCCATTTGCAGGCCGAATATGGCCAGGAGCCCCAGTGCATTTTGACCATGCCGCTGCTTGAAGGGCTCGATGGCATCGAGAAAATGTCCAAGAGCAAAAACAACTACATCGGGATCAGTGAGGAAGCCAACACCATGTTTGCCAAATGCTTGAGCATCTCAGACGTACTGATGTGGAAGTGGTACACGCTGCTGAGTTTCAGGAGCGAGGCCGGTATTGCAGCGCTGAAGGCTGAGGTGGCTGCTGGGCGCAACCCCAAAGAGGCCAAGGTGGCTCTCGCCAAGGAAATCACCACACGCTTTCACAGCGCAGCCGCCGCGGATGCCGCCGAGCAGGACTTCAACAACCGCAGCAAGGGCGGTATTCCTGACGAAATTACCGAACTGAGCTTGCCTTTGGGTGATGGCGGTGCGGCGCTTGGTATTGGCGCATTGCTCAAGGCTGCCGGTCTGGCCGCCTCTAGCGGCGAAGGCAACCGGTTGATTGATGGCGGCGGCGTGCGTGTGGACTCCAACGTGGTCAGCGACAAAGGGCTCAAGCTGGGTGCTGGCACTTATGTGCTGCAAGTGGGCAAGCGCAAGTTCGCCCGCGTCACGCTGGCTTGATTTAGAGTAACTAATCGTGACTACTCAGATACCAATGGAGATGAATCTGAGTTCGCTATGAAATAGTGAGCGAAAATCGGGTTCGATGCCAATCCTACCCGACCTCACCCAACTCAACCATTCGCAAAAGAATGAGTTGATTCGGATGCTATGGTTCTTGCAGCAACAAGTGCAAGACCTCATGGCTCAAGTGGTAGTGATGCAAGAACGTATTACGCAGCTTGAAGGCTGATTGGCCAAGAACAGCAAAAACTCCAGTAAACCGCCCTCCAGCGACGGCTTGCGCAAACCCGCACCGAAGTCGCTGCGCAAAAGCGGCCAAAACCCCAACGGCGGACAACAAGGACACAGCGGCTCAACACTGCGTCAA
>JBBQLQ010000113.1:0-11121 GCA_038328055.1 Burkholderiales bacterium | reverse complement strand
TGGACGACCTGCCCGAGGCCATAGTGATGGACCGAGACAGCATCTTCCTGCCCATCGTCAAGCAAACACTGCCGGCCATGGGTATCAAGGTCATCCGGATTGGTTTCAAGTGCCCCTGGCAAAACGGCGTGGTCGAGCGATTCCATCGCACACTGAATGAAGATCTTCTCAGATATGTTCAGCCGCATCATGACCGGCACCTGAATCGGCTGCTGACCGAATATCGGCGCTACTACAACACCGCACGGCCGCATATGGCCAACGGCGTTGAGCCACCCATTCTGGTGCCATCTGCAAAAGTGCCTGCGGCTAATGATGCCGACTTTTTCAAGACGCCACGCAAGGTGCAGAAGGTGAAGTGGCTGGGTGGTCTGCACAACAGCTACCGCTGGGCCGCGTAGCTAGCGTCCTAATTTATTTGACCTGACCGGTTATCGGTGCCGACAGCCGAGGCTTAGTCACGTCTGGAATTTCGGAATTGACGCACATTGCGCCGCTGAAAAATCAACCAGCACGCCTCGACATGATAAATGGCCTTCCAGCAGAAATACCGCTAGGGGCAAGCAGGTGGCGACATGGTGGAAAGATGCTAAATGTGTCGCTTTGGATTAAGTCACCATTACAGTGTGAGGTGGCGTGGCTCAGTGTGCCGCGTTGTCGTCCCCGAACAAATCAAGCAGCGATGTTGCCGTTAAAACGCCACCCGTCCACGTTAACAACTGCACCTCGTCGGCAACGGTCAGCCGCTCCTGCGCCCACGCTGGCACGGGGCCAAAACGCAGCTTTAACAGTAGGACTAAGCCTTCTTGCCTGCCTTGTTGCCTGCCTTCTTGTCTGCCTTCTTGTCTGCCTTCTTGCCTGCCTTGTTGCCTGCCTTGTTGCACGCCTTGATTGACCCCCTTTTGGGTGGCCTCCTCAAACCAGCGTTCCATCGTTTGTTCGAGCATGGCGTTTCCTTTCAGCAAGTCTTCAATATCGTCAGCGTTGATCGGTTCATCATTGGAAGGCATTTTATCGCGTCGAGACTTGCGGCGCAACAACGAAGTTATCCAGATGGATATGGCACGGCGCATATCGTTCATTTCCGGGTCTTGCACCACGGCTGCCATAGCCTGCACGACGGCATAGACGTCGGCAGGTGTGTCGCTGCGCTCCAAGCGAAATAGTGCCTCGGCCAAGTTGCGAACTTCCGCCAGGGGGTGCAGCTTTAGCCGCGCCTCATCCACCAGGTGGTAACGCATGCGGGGCCGGTAGGTTTGCAGTCCTGGCAAACTGGGGGCGTAGCAGTCCGACACTTCGGTGGAGTGGCTCCATTTGGTATGGCCGTTATAGAGCACGATGGGTACGACTGAGGGCAATAATCCATTATCGAGTTGACCTTCACGCACCAAGTGCTGGGAGAGTAGGCCCACGTAAATCATCATGCGCAGCGCCATCCATTCGTCGGGCTCGCTTTGGAACTCCAGCAGCAGGTAAACCCAGACCCAGTGCGGCCCGACTTTGAGCCGCCAAACCACATCATCAAAGCGTTGCCGCTCGGAGTCACTGACGTAGCTGCCATTGGATCGCTCCAAACTGGCAAAGTCGGCCTGTTCTAGCCATTCCCCTGGCATATAGCCCGTCAAGAGGTCGCGCACCATCTCGGGGTGCGAGAACAGCAGTTTGTAACCGGTGTCGTGTGGGGTAGTGCTGGCCATGAACGGGATTATCCATGCATCAGTCGCCCATAACCCTTCTCGCGGCTACCGAGATTTCCGTGTGTACGGCGGCCTTGGCGCGGTTTGTGCCGGATTGCCTTTGAGGACTCGTGCATCCATGGGAACCATGCGCGTTATCAGCACCACGGCCCACAGGGTAATAAAAATGGCTTGTGCGATGGGGTGCGGATGGTGGCGATAGAGTGTCATGATTTGTTCTTTCCACAGTGGGCAAAGACAAACTCAGGGCACAGCCACCATCAAAGAACCGACGCGCAGCCTCCAAAAACCGACACGGACAGAGCAAAGCGCATGACACCGCAAGCGGTGGCGTAAGGGTTGCCCGTGACGTAAAAAAACCCGCTGGCAGGTGCCCATTCGTGCAACGGGCAACAAATCAAAGCAGCGGTTACATGGCCGGTGCCGACTCCGTCATCATGGGGGCTGCGGCGCTGCACGTTTGAGCGCTACCGGCCTTGGCTCGCGTGGTGCGCTTGGGCTTCATCGCAGCCAACGCTTTCAAGGCCGGTGAATTGGCCAGGTTGAACGAGGGCGCTATGGTCGGAGTCATGACAGGCTGCGTCATGGCGGGTTGAACAGCCACTGCCATCACGGGTTCTGGGGCCGGTACAGCCACTTTCTCGGGGGTGGGTTCGGCCACCTCATCAAGTACCAACCGCCCCGTCACAAAGTCGGCTATCTTGCCCGCATCACGGGCAGCTCTAAAAATCTCGAATTTGTCGGATTTGAGTCGCTTTACAAAACTTCCAATGTAGGCCGCGTTCGTATCGAGGTTGGTGGGGACTGCCAGTTCTAGGCATAAAAAACTACTGGCAAGATCAGCCCGAATTTCTTCCCGGTCGTAATCCTCACTGCCCCAAACACCAAACTGACGGTTCAGCCTGGTGGGTGCGCCCGTCCAGTGAGAAACTTCATGAAGGAGCGTGCCACTGAAATCGGCGGCGCTGGGGAATGCGCCCTCATAAGGCATTTGGATAAAGTCACGCTCTGTGCCCGGTGCATAAAAAGCCCGATTGCCGCCATAACGGATGTCCGGGTTCAGACGGGCCACCACCTCATTGACTGCCTCAATCGGGGTCCAGTTACGCTCGGGTCTTTCCTGCGGTGCCAGTCCGTCAATTTGCGCTGCGTTGAACACCCGGTACTCGGTGAGGAATGGAATT
Organism: Burkholderiales bacterium; assembly: GCA_038328055.1. Taxonomy (GTDB): domain Bacteria; phylum Pseudomonadota; class Gammaproteobacteria; order Burkholderiales; family Burkholderiaceae_C; genus Rhodoferax. The sequence continues at coordinate 8,240 of JBBQLQ010000113.1, read as the reverse complement.
TGCCGTGGCTTGTCGTCCTTGCCAGGCGTGCCATTTTTGGACGACACCTGGGCGCTGTCATTGCCACGGCCAATGTCACGTTCGCTCGGTTGCAGCATCTTGAAGAAATAAACCGGCGTTGACTTCTCTGCCTTCCTTACCTGCCCACCCAGTTCGCTTGCTTGCTTGTAGGTAAACCAGCGGTTGTCGTTGTAGCCTCTTTCCTGGCTGGTCATGAATAGCAGCATGGTATTGATGCCCCGGTAGTGGCGCTCGCTGGCACCGTTCATGGGCAAACCCAGCTCAGCCAGTTCCGTCCATGGTTTCTGCCATGGGGCGGTACCGGCTTCGATGGCGGCGATGATTTTGTCGGTCACTTCCTGATACAGGTCACGCCGTGGTGTCTTTGGCTTACTCATCGTCTGGCCCTCCCAGGTGAATGGCAACGTCTCTGCCGTCATCGGTCAACAGCTCCGCGTGGAAGTAACTGGCATCCCCGTCCAAAACGGCCTGCATCTGCGCTATCAGTTCTTTGGCCAACTCGGGCGTCAGGGTTACAAAGTTTGGGCGGTCGTGGTTCATTGCAGGCCTCCCAGCAAGTAAATCAGTGCCGCATTCCCATTGATGCGCATGGCTGACAGTGCGGGGCTACCGACATCGAAGTAAATGGGGGCGTTCTGGGGCTGGGCCTGATGTTGACCCAGTACAGCCTGCATGGCACCTTGTTGGCCTGCTTGGCTTGACGCTGGTGTCTCCCATGCGGCCAAACTGGGCTCGCCCTCTGACAGGCAAAAATAGGAGCATGAATCGGGCTGCAAAACCTCGTAGCGAATGGGTAGGCCGTCCATGGGGCACAGGACGGGCAACAGGGGTGTCAGGGGGTAATCCCTGCCCACCACGACATTGCCTGCTGAGTCTTGGCCGGTTTCCCGCAGCCCATGCGCTGGGAACATCAACACATAGGCCGACACTTCAAAGATGAGGGCCGCACTTTTGCTGGCGTTCTTGCGCACGACGACGAAGCAAAACCAGCGCTGACCGTTGGAGGTGCAAGCGAAACCATATTCGATGGGCGGCACGTTCAGCGGCGGAATGGCCAGCACGATGTCGTTGGGGTAGTGGGCCAGCATGTCGCTGTGCAGATAAATCGTGTCCATTCCAAAACAGGTTGATCTGGCCGCTGCGCTGCCCTCCATGTCCGGGCTCAGGCCAGACAGCCAGGCAAAGGACGCCGGGTCGTGAAGACGGTGCAAGGTGTGGTTGTTGGCGTTCATTGGCAGCTCCAATCGAATGAGTCGTCCAGAGTTTGCGAGGCTCTGGATGGCTGCGCTACTTCGCGTGCGCGGGCCTTTCCAAGTGCAAGTGGCAAGCGCCGGTTCGGTTTACCCAGGTCGGCGTCCGGTCTCCTCGTCAACTCGATGCGGAAAAACCGGCCATCAAGTTCCGTTAAAGCCCGTTTGGCATGGGGCGACTGTCTGCCCGGTTCAAGTCCAGGGGGTCGGGTGATAAACAGTTCGGCCAGCAGTTGAAATAAAAGTGTCAGCATGAGGGTTTCTCCTTGGAAGTGGCCGTCTGGTCATGCGGGCCTGACGGTGGGGTTAAGGGGGTGAGGTCGGTCGTTGAGTTCCGGTCGCGCTTGGCGGCGGATGTGCCACGGCGTAATAGACTGGCGGCGCTCAGGGGGGCGATGCGCAAAGCATTGGGTGGCGTCCAAACCTGTGGCGTGAGGGCTGTTGTCAGCACCGGTTTGGTGGGGCTTGGGACTACACGGGTTTTATGACTGTCACGCTCTGCCAGTGCTTGCGCAATGCTGGTGGTGAGGTCAATGAGTTGGCTGCCTATGCGCTGAATCTGCGACTGAATCTTGGCCAGTTCGATGCTGGTTTGAATCCATGCATTGGCAGCGGCTTTGTCGTCGTACAGCTCGGCGTTCCATGGGGTGCGCCTGCCAAGATGATTTGTGGGTGGTGCATCAATGCCACGATCCTTGTTGGAACGGTGGTCGATGCGCTCGATGCTTCCTGCCTTGGCCAAGGCATCGTTGCACGCGGTGGCCCAGGCTTCGCGCCACTGGGTCACCAGCGCTTTATCGTTCCAGTCTCTGCGCTTTGCTCCAAAACCATCTGGGGTGATGTTCCGCAACGTCAGCAAAATGTGCGCGTGAGGGTTGCCACCTCTATCGGTCTTTTTGTCGTGAAGACAAATATCTGCCACCATTCCCATATCGACGAACTGCTCTTGAACGTAATCGTTCAGGAGCTGTGTGTGCTGCTCGGGTGTTAGCTCTACCGGTACGGCCACCTCAACCTCTCTCCAAAGCTGTGAATTGGCGCGTGTCTCTGTGGCCTCGATGCGGTTGGCTAACTTGGAGCGCTCGAACACCCAGTCGGGCGAGCCGGTGGGTGCCAGGATGGCGCGGTAAGTGACCTCTTTTTTGCGGGTGTAGTTGAACACTTGACCTGTCCGTTGGCAGGTCATGCGCGTGCCGCTGCGATACGCTGCTGCTGCAACGGCGTTGCCCCCATCTGCTCTCGATATGACCTTTGTGCTGCTGTGGAAGATTGCCATCTTCGCTCTCCTTGATTTTGTTGTCGCAGACAAATCAAATTCTTGGAGGGCGATACGACTGCGGGATGACCCGTGGTGACGAACCCACCAGGGTTGGTCATCACGGGGCATTGCTCGGTATCCAAGGCCCTGCCAGGCGCGCACAAATGAGAATCATTTGTATCAGTGCGCTTGGTTGGCCTGTCCCTATGAATGCTGGCTTGTCTGAATTCAATATGTCATATTTGAATGACGAATGCAATCAAAAGACACTTTGGAGATATAACAATGACCGTTCACCCCACACAACCGGCAGGCAGTCCGGCACAGGGCAGCAGCCTGGATGCCAAACTGGCCAAGTTACAGGAGCGAGAGGCCGCACTGCGGGCACAAGGGCAGCAACTCCAAGAGAGGGCGGCCCATTTGGCGCGGATTCGGAGCAGCCATTCCAAGCGCCTGTCACGTCGCGCCGATACCCATGAGAAGGTGGTGCTGGGGGCCTTGGTTAAGAAGGCGAAATTGGATGTTTGTCGTTTAGATGTCGTCATCACTACCAAACGGCATCTAAATGATGATAAAACGACGTCGTTTGATCGCTTTATTGACAATCACTCCACAAACTACGACCGTGAACTGATTCTGGGTGGCCTGTTATGGCTGGCCAATGTGCTCACTGCGCAACCAGGTGGGGTGGTGACGGTGCCGCCTCATGATGGGTTACGCGAAGCTGGACGGCTCGCTGGTGCCAATGTGCTGAATAAAGCCTGACGCCTAGGGCTTGACCGGGGGTCAGGGACCGGCTGTCGCCGGGGCCAATGGGGTCAGTGGCCAGGTGTCGGAAGTCAAACAGCCGTAAAACATCCAGGCGTTGGAAGAGCCACCCCCCCCAGAATCGCGCTGGGATGCCCCTAAAACCGGGTTAGGCCTCGGTGCTGATGATTAGCCCCAGGTCATTCGTTGCGGCCATCCTGGGGTGGGCATTCGTGCAAGTCGGCGCACTGCAATAGGTTGCTGCCCTGTGATCCTGCGCACTAAAAACCAAGTATTGAAAACCGCCAAACCTCCCATATCGCGCTGCAATGGGTCTACAAGGCGGGCTTGGCATTGATTAGCTTGGGTTGCCCTGGTCGTTGGCTACCTGGCCGTTAAACAGCTCTTGTACGGATTGCGCCGTCAGGATGCGGGTTGACCAGCCCAGCATCTCTTCTTCTTTGGCATCTTGCAGGCGGGCGCTCACCCAATCGGGTACGTCACCAAATCGTAGTTGTAATTGCAGTGCTAAAACCCTAGCTAGGGTGTGGCGGCCTTCTTGGCGGCCTTTTTGTATGCCCTGCTCCATACCCAAGTTGACCCCCTTCAAGGTAGCCTCATCAAACCAGCGTCCAATCGTTTGCTCCAACATGGCAGTGCCCTCCAATAAGTCGTTGATGGTGTCGATTTCTTCAATGCTCGCCTTGGGCGCTCTGCGCCGTAGCAGCAGGCGTACCCACACCGTAATCGTGCGCCGCAGGGGTTGGGCGCCCTCGCCTTGCAGCAGTTGCCCCAGCGCCGCCAGTACCTGTGCGATGTCTGCCGGTGTGCGGCTGCGCTCCAATCTGAACAATGCCTCGGCCAAGTTGCGCATTTGCGGCAGTGGGTGCAGTTTGAGGCGTGCCTCATCCACCAGGTGGTAGAGAAGTCTAGGGCGGTAAGGTTCCAAACCGGGCAGACTCGGTGCAAAGCACTGCGCCACATCGGTGGGCGCTTTCCACGGGGTTGCCCCGTTGTACAAAACGATGGGCACTACCGCTGGCAGTTTGCCTTGTTGCAGTTCGTCCTCATTAATCAGGTGCTGCGACAGCAGGCCGACGTAGACCATCATGCGTATCGCCATCCAGGCATCGGGTTCGCTTTGGAATTCCAGCAGCAGGTACACCCAAACCCATTGCTCGCCCACGCGCAAGCGCCAGACCATGTCGTCGTGGCGTTGTTTCTCGGATTCGCTCACGTAGCTGCCGTTGACGCGCTCCAAGGTGTTGAAGTCGGCTTGGTCGAGCCATGCACCTGGCATATAGCCCAGCAGCAGGTCGCGCACCATCTCGGGGTGGGCAAACAAGAGCTTGTAGCCCGAGTCGTGTTGTTGAGTGGCCATAGTCGGGCAGTTTATAGGAGTTCCGGCCTGGCCTGGTGTCTGCCCCAGCAATCGCCCAGGTGCTGGAAGCCGACAAGCCCACCGCCATCGCGCTGCAATAGGCCTACAAGGCGGGTTTGCCGCCAGTGGTGAGGATTGCCCCCCCCCCATCAGCCAAAGCGGCCATTGTGGTGGGGTCAGGCGTCCCAGCCCGCCAGTGCCAAGTCGCACCCCAAACCTTGGCCTAATAGCGATTTTTCCAGAAAGATAAGAACGACTCAGCCAATGGGTAGAAGCGACTCAGCCAGGAGCGCTTGTATTGGTGGAGTGAGGCCAGGCGCTTTCTTAAAAAGCGAATGGAGGACTCTCACTCCATCAACAATTAAATAACTCTTTGAAGAGTATTAAATTATTACTAGAGCGTTTTGCAAAACCTCTTGCAACCCGCACCAGCAAAGGCTTTGCCAATTCAGGCGGTGGGCGTTACAGCGGTAATGGTGGGCGTTACAGCGGTGTTGGTGGGTGTCACAGCGGCTGCGGTGGGCGTTACAGCGGTTTTTGCGCCTGCTTCACCGGCAAAGATGGGCTTACGGACTTTGACTATTTCGGGTTTTGTGTCGTGCTGACACACCCACCCCGGTAGCGCCCCGACTTCTGTGATGGCTGCCTTCAAAGTGCGCATCCGGTCTTTTTTGCTGCTGGCCGTGGCGGGCTCATCGCCCCAGATGTTGACCATGAGTTTATCGACGGTGATGCTCTTGATGGTGCGTTCGCTTGCCCAGGCGCTTAACCAAGCGTTAAGGCGCATTGCAGGCTTGGATTTGAGGCTTTGTTGCTCGGTGATGTTGACCCAAGCCACGTTGGTCCGTTCTTTGGCGGCCTTGCTGGCTTCCGGGTTGAGCACGACGGCAATATGGTCGGGGCGCTCGATGCAGCCAATCAAGGTGCTTTGCGCGCTCAACACTTGCCCTGTGGGTCCGGTCACGTCTCTTTGCATCGTGGTGCCGGCCAAACGCGCCAAGCTTGCGAGCATGGCCTTACTGTTGGTGCCGGTGCTGCTCAATCCAATGCCTTTGGCCATGTCTGCGCCGGTGACTCTGACCACCACCAAAATGTCCTGGGGGGCCATGAAGCGGTCGATTTTGAGGGCCGCTGCCACCATTTCTCGCTGGCGGTGCCCGGCGTTGATGTCAATGGCATTTTTGACAATCGCGGCCTGCTGGCACAGGTAGAAAAACACCAGCTGGTCGGTGATATCAAGGGCCTGATCACCTCGCCACCTGCATTGAACTTGGTGGCCGCTTCTGGTGTAGTGGCCGGTGGCATCCACCCCTTGTGCGCGTGTGCCATTTTGCAGGGGCCGAAACAGTCCCTTGGCGTAGAGAAACACCGGGTGCACGGGTGCATGGTTCATGTAGGTCACCACGGGTTCTGGCAGGCCGTCTGCACCCATTCTGGCCCTGGGTTTGGACTTGGGCCTGCCCTTGGCTTGGGTGGCTTGGTTACCTTGGGGTGCAGCCTGGGCCGCTTGGGATGTGTCGATTTTCTTAAACGCCATCATCGGCCAATTGGTCGTAGGCGTTCACCAGTGCCAACAGTTTGGGCTGTGGGTACTGATTCTGGGTTTCATCCATTTTGGGCAGGGTCTCGCCTGTAAACCATTGGTAGTCCATCGGGTCTGCTGTGTCCCCAACATCGGGCACGTTCAGTAAGTGACTCGCTCTTGTTACGTCCAGGTACGCGGCAACATAGCTGGCCAAGTTAGCGGTAATGCAGACCGCTCTGGTTTGATAGATGTCCTGGATTGCAGGCAGCTGTTTCCAGCACCGACGGGCCATGTCTTGAAACTCGGGCATGGTGATGCTGCCAAGCTCCACTTTGGGGTAGTCGGCATCCCAAAACGTGAAGGTCAGTTCTCCCTCTGGCCCCGCAGCACCTCCCACCAAGCCATCTTTGACAGTGATAAGAACGGCGGTTCTGGGGCTGATTTCTTCATACGGTGAGCACACCGCACGCGCTTGAACGTGCGCGCCCCACCTGGCCAGCTCGGCCAACTCATCGGCGTACGCCAATTGCAGCCAGTCGTTGCAATCGTCTAGGGTAACGATGGGCTTTTTAGTGCTGGCGGCTGGCACCGGGCTGGGCTGCGTGTTTGAAACTACGGGAGCGCATACCGGCTGTGATGCGCTGCTTGAAACTACGGGGCTTGGTGCCTGCGCCGGTGCAGTGTTTACCAGCACGGGGATATCTACTGGCGGCGGCACGTTGAAGTCTGAGTATGACGCACCAGAAAAAGTCTCTTGCATCTCCTTGGTTGCGTAATAAGCGCGCTCCTCCTCATGGCTGGCGAAATAACGCCGAGGGGCGTCAATGAGATGGTCTACCTCATCCAATTGCACTTGGTGTTTTACAACCGGGGCGGTGTTGGCCTGGGGTGCGCCCAAGGACGCGGTGGGGGTGTTTGTGTTTGTGTTTTTCATAGTGTTTCCATGATGGTTTCTTGCGGCCCGGCTGGGGACGAGAAAAAAGAACCATATGCACAATTCTGGATACTTTTTTAGCCAGGCTTGACCACTCACAGCACCTCGTCCAGTTGGCGTCGTATTGCCCCACTAGACGGATACAGCTGCACTGTGCTGACACTAAAACGATGGTTCAACGCGCTAAAACTGTGCGGATTTGCTTCGCTTTGCGCATTGGATGCGAACAGATTGCGCGCGGGGTTGTCGCTCGAAGTTGCCTCGTTGCTATCGTCATGGCGGCTTTTTATGGAGAGGTTTGTATCTCGCCATCCCTCCCCATCGTAGCAACCACGCCGTTGCTTGTGAAAGCGCCAGGCGCACAGTTGAGCTTCAACGTGTCGCTTTGGAGCGCCAGTTCAGTCGCCGATGGCAGTGCCGCTTTCAACGCCTGTGCATAGCCATTGCGGGCTGTCTGTGCAATCGCCAGTTGCCATTGCAGTCGCTGGATTTCTTGCTCGGTGATTTGCAGCATTTGCAGCTGTGATTTGGCCGCGTCGCTCAAGGTGGACAGCGGGTAGTCCAGGCCGTCGATGTTGAGTTTTTGCTCTTGGTTCATGGGGGATTTTCTGTAGGTGGGATTGGTGGCAAATTGGCTATCAAAAAACATAGCTGCTAGCGCACGGATTCAAACCCAAGCCCAAGGGCAAGCTCCCGCCGCGTGAAGAGGAGCCTGGCTGGGTAGTGACGCTATACAACCAGTACGTCATGGCGATCGATTTCAAAATCACGAGGGACTTGGCGGGTAACCCGCTGGCAGTACTCAACCTGATCGACCACGGTCGTCGTGTGCTGCACTGGTCGCGAGCCACCTACCATCCCACCTCTGAGTGGGTCGCCCAGCAGCTACGCAACGCTTTCATGGACATGGACGACCTGCCCGAGGCCATAGTGATGGACCGAGACAGCATCTTCCTGCCCATCGTCAAGCAAACACTGCCGGCCATGGGTATCAAGGTCATCCGGATTGGTTTCAAGTGCCCCTGGCAAAACGCCGTGGTCGAGCGATTCCATCGCACACTGAATGACGATCTTCTCAGATATGTTCAGCCGCACCATGACCGGCACCTGAATCGGCTGCTGAC
>JBBQLQ010000112.1:0-11401 GCA_038328055.1 Burkholderiales bacterium | reverse complement strand
GTGGTGGAAGAGAGAAAGATCGCCGGTTCCACAAACGGTAAGCGGATCTTGGATCTGGCTATGGAGGACTGACGTCGCAACAGGCTGGCAAGCCGCTTGGACTTGCGGTTGGCCAAGATAAGGGGGTTGTCATAGGTGTATTCGCGCCCGTCGGTCGTCCAAGTCCAGGTGTGGGTGTCTCCATCGACAGTACCGGGGCGGCTTTTGATCTCCACCAGGAAGAGGCCTGCGGGGGACAGGACCAGCGCATCGACCTCGCTGATCTTGCCTTCGTCATCAATGAACTCGAAATTAGTCCATACGTTCCAGGGTTCTCGGTCGGGCAGCTGGGATTTGAGCCACTCCAATGCTTCGCGCTCCCAGGGAAAGTTGGACTCCGCAATGACGTGCCAGCGGTTGCCGCTCATGCTCATGGTTGGACCTCAATGTGTGCGGGCACGATTTCGAACAGTTCGCCCACCTGGCAGTGAAACAACTGGCACAAGCACTCCACCGCGGGCAGGTCCACGCGAGTCGCAGTTTCGTTGTACAGCGCTGTGATGGTGCTGCGGTTCAGGCCGGTGCTTTTTGCAACGTCGGAGATGCGCAGTTTGTCTCGGCCCATTAGGGTGGAAAGGTTGCAGCGGATCATTTGTTCTGAAATTCGGTTACGGGTGATGCGCAGAATAACAAAAACATACGCTCCGCGCAACTCCGAGTATGATTTATATACAAATGAACCATGGCGACCATGATCGCTTGGCAAGAGTCACGAGTTGGGAAGACCTCGCTGCAACAGAATTGAGCTGAGGAAATTTTGCAATTTTCAAGGCCAAAGTGCCAAGGGAGCGGGATCGATGTCGAGTTATGGCTACCAGTCTGATTGAGCTACTGGGGATGATGGAGCGCTTACGTCTGGCTGCTGAAGACCGAGCTATGCTAACGCTAATGGTCATGCAAGCTCATTTTTTGCGAATTCCTCTGGCCAAAACTGCTGATCAATTCGCCAACGCAAATCTAATCTCAGGAAGCGGGTCAGAGCTTGACTTAATCACTGCGTCCTGTAGCTCATCGCTCTTCACCTGTCCTGAATCCAATAGTGTCTTCGCCATGCGTAACACTTCGGCTCTCACCAACGAGAAATAGGCTTCGCCATCTGCGCCGGGCTGTACCTCGTCAGGCTGGGTGCGCGTCAGAAGCAGCTGGGTCGCCTTGGTAAGGCGGCCAGCATTTGCGGGATCAAGATTCTTCGCAAGCACCACATGTGCGGTTGTGACCACTTCTAGAGTTGAGTGACTGGAATTGGCCGTCAGCGCGGTGAACAAACATTCTTGGAGATGGGATATCTGCGCGGTCGAGAGGCAAGCGCGCAGATTTTCTTTACCCAACCAGGTGCGAACTGCATCTGCGCCGCCAGCGACATCTCCACCCACTGTGCCCAGCATAGCGGCCTGAACTCGAGAGAGCAGTCGGCCGACCTCGCCCGGATGCGACGCTGCAAAGTACGGCAGAGCGGTCACTGCACTGGCACTGTTTGTCTCGGCCATCAGATCGAGGAGTTTGTTCAGCCTTTCTATCGTCAATTGGGAGGTTTCCATGGCTGGTACCAAGGCCCGACCAATAACCAGTCCCAGCCAATCGCGCCGAAGTTGGACAACATAAGGAGATTCGTTCGCTGAACCTTCAAGCCATATTCGCAGCCATGGGTGGGGCTGTAGATAATCGTCCAGTAATTCGGTCGCTGAGGACGATGTTGGGAGCACTGGGTCGGGGCCTGAAGCTACTGCAATCATGTCGAGAATCATTTGATCCTCAGGGCTTGTGTACTTCGAAACAGTGAAGAGCCTTTCGCGAAGAAGAGCGATGACATCGATGGAGTGCGGCGCGGGCAGATCTCGCAGTGTGCCTATCCGAAAAGGTATGTCTAAGGGAAGCTTGGGAGTGCCTTCGTCAAGCTTGGACCATAGCGCATCTCCAAAGGCGTCCTTTTGTTCTGTCGATAGCAGGTCTAGGCGCTGCAATGCGTTTAGCCGTGTGAGTGCTTGCGTCCGCGCCAAGCCGGAATGACGTGCGGTACTGAGCAAGTGTTCGATTCTTCCCGTATTGACGGGGGAGAGATTCGACCCCTGGTTGACATTGAACCTGGTGAGCCATCGGGCGGGTTCCGGCCACAAGCGCTCCATAAGTTTTTCGCTAAGCTCGCAGGCCAACGGCATAGATGCGCAGCGCAGGGCCAGAGCGACATCGTGCCACGGCAACGCGCTAATGGAGCCTTCAAAAAGATCGCCCAAAGCCTCATACTGACGCCATTCGATGTCCCGGTTGTTCTCAGCTAGGTCGAATGCGAATTCGAGGCTTTTTTGAGCAGTTTGGGTGTCGGCGGCCACGACGAGTCTGCCAAGAACCGACATGACTTCACCTAAAGTCTCCTGGCTGGCGCGTACAGCATCCTGATCGGACTCCCGCGTGATGCGTTTCCTCCAGAACTCACATGCATTTAATAATGCCGATATGGTCTCGTCTCGGACCTCCTTGGGAAGTTTTGCAAGATTCAAGCGGGTGAAATTTCGATTCAAGTAATTGTCTTTGAAACCGTGAATTCCCCGGGCCGTCAGCAACATCCAAGAGAGTGAAGGTTCAGGCGCAAGCTCCAAGGTTTCAGCGACCAGTTGCGGCAATGAAGAATTCTTGAACCGATTGGGAATCCCAGACCATTCCGCCCAACGTTGAATTTCCCTGCGGAGTTCCCATGCGCCAACGCTCGTATGGTCTTTCGTGCTGTTCCTCATTCGAAAGGCACCGGGGCTAAACTCCAACTGTCGAGCTTCATCGCGCAGCTTCTGGCGCTCGCTATGAACACGTTGAATCGCCCGCTGTAAACCCTCTACGTACTCCCATGGGTCGCAATGGGATATGCGGTCTTGGATCGAACGTACGCGTGATTCGGCGTAACTCCCTTCTCCACGGCTCTCCAAGTCGATCATCGAAACAAAGTCGAGCAACGCGCGGCGCGAACGAACCCATATCGACTGTCGATCAGCCTGTTCGCGTCGGCTGATATCCGCAGATGCCTGCAGCCATTGCTGGCGTGCGTATTCCCACATGTTCATATCACAGGCCAACGCTGCGCGACGTAGTTTCCACATCGGGTCTTCGCCATCGATGGTCGCAAGTAAAGTGCGAAGGTCATCCAGGCGCATCAAATCACGGGCATACAGGGTTCGCTCAAAGTTGAAGCGGCTTTGTTGTTCCGCCGTGAGTACCGCTTTTCGGATATGAGTCTCCAAATCAGCAAAACTCGCTTTATTCCCAGCGTCCCTGTAGGTGCTCAGAATCAACAGTGCGCATTCGACTTGGCTGGCTGACAGGGGAACGGCCTCATCCCCTTGAATGAACTGTTCCAGGTATTGCTTTTGTTCGTCGCTTGGACAGCAGAATGCTGTACGGCAGCGCCAGACAAATTCCGTGAGAAAACTAGCCTTCTCGGTCGCTTCCAGCGAATCCAGCGCGCGGCGCATGTCCTGGCTTGCCGCGAGGCAGCTTTGTTTGAGACGACTGCCGTAATCTGCGGGGCAAACAACCCATCCTGGATATTGACGGCGGTCCTCGCGCCATCGCACAGTTCGGCTGAGGAGATTTTCCAGTGCCGCCAGGCGATCGCGTTCAGCTTGGGTATCGGCACCGACGAACGCGTTGAATGGTTGGTCGTCAAGTTTCCATTCATGGGCGGGCGCGGGCTTCGACTGTTCAAGGAACTGCAGTAGAAGGACTGTCGCTTCTGCATGTTGGTCCGACTCCGGGAAGTCTTTAACCAAAGGAGTCAGATCGATAGGCGCGATGTTCCTTTCTTCCAAAAGTCGCCGCGCTGGTGGAGACAAGCGAAGGACTCCAACAAGGTAAATTTTTCGATGGGCACCCTGCAAGTGATCTCGAACCCAGCCCGTCCACTGCAGAAAGTTGGGATCGTCTCCTGAGAAGCCGAGCAGGCACAGCTCGTTTTCAATAAAGACTTGGCGGGCCAGATTGACCATGGCCGCGTTTCGGCTTGGGTAGGCCCGGTAGTCCTCTTCCGTCAGAACCAGTGGTGAATCGTCGCCAATGCTTCCGTGGAGCTTGACGATGCGGGGTTGGCGCGCATGAACCAAGTCCGTCGCCGATTTGACGAGGTCGTACGCTGGTGTAAAAACCTCGGTGGCTGCTCGTTCGAGCAGCGTGTCATAGTTTGTGGTCAAGACATCCGCCCAAGGCAATTGCAAGAGTCGCTTATGGGTCGGCGAAGGAAACCACGCGCTGTCGGTGATCTGTTCCCGGAGATGTGCATTGAGCGTTGCCTGACCAAAGTAGGACTGGAACTCCTGCGCAAGCTTGAGGGAATCGGTGGGTGCCAAGTCCGAGTTCGCAGGATAGAGTCGCGCCTTTAAGGACTTGGCCAAGTCCTTCCACAGCGGGGGTTTCGGCGTATTTTCGGAAGCAGTTAAGGCCATGGTGCTCACACCGGCTCCAACAATAAGCGCTGCGCCTCGTGCCCGGCCTTCCCTGCGCCAAAGTGAGGCTGCCAAGTGCTTTGCCTGTGGGTAGTCTGGGAGAGTCTCAAGCATGGGGAATAGCTTTCTGAGTTTCGAGCGACATCCGCTGTAAATAGGAGATTGTCCGTTGACCGCTAATGCGAACGCAAGCCGTCCGAAACTGATGCCCGGCTTGGTCGCACCACAACCCGCTGCACGGCGGTCAAGTCCGCTTATGGTCCACTGCCGTAATTCAAACTGACCAGTCAAAAGACAGCTACCGCAGCATTGAAGTCATAGAGACTATCGAAACAAGCAGCATCTTTTGGGCACGTACGTGACCGCTGCGTTTTGGCAGACAACCACCACAGCAAAAAGCCGTGCCTGGATTTCAACAACTTCATGGTGGCTGGGTGTTACGTGCCGCGATAAATTTGCCCCTGTATCCCGGCCGTAGATCGTGCTTACCTTGATCTGCAGGTGGTGCAATGCCGATATACCGGCTATCAACGCACGGTCAGACTCGAAATTTACGGCAAAAGCATAATGACAAGTCAAACATCCAAAGAATGACCATGCCACGCTCAATACTTGCCGAATCAAACATTCACCCTGCCATCAGGGATAAGGTTGCCAATCACGAGCGCAATATTGTGTCTGAGGTGCAGTCTGCCATCGCCAAGAATCCAGTCGTGGTGGTTGGTATGGGCATGAATCCATTTCCCAAAAAGGCATGCCGGGCGCTTGACACTGCCGGCGTCGCTTACCAGTACCTTGAATACGGAAACTATTTCAACGATTGGCGCAAACGCAACGCGCTCAAACTCTGGACCGGATGGCCGACCCTGCCTATTATCTTCGTGAAGGGAACTCTCATTGGTGGAGCCAATGACCTTGCCAAACTGATTGACAGCGGCGAACTCAAAAAAATGCTTACTTGAGCGCGATTGCTTCAGATCGAAGCAGAACTGCCAATTCTTTTTAGTTAGCATTTTTCTGGACTAATCATGGCCTTCGCCGACAACCTCAAACAACTCCCTGCTGTGACGCATCTGGCTGCATTGCAGCTTCTCAATACCGATACTGTCGGTGAAGTGGTAGCCATCATCGAAAACGTGCCGGATAAGACCGGCTCTTTGACTGTCTATGCGTATCTTGCAGCTAAGCACGGCAGCATCAACGTGGCAGCTGCCCAGGAAGGGCTAGTCATGTTTGCGGAGCACACCGAAGATGCACGAGATCACCCAGGCAGTCACCCCAATATTGACCGGTTGCTGGATGTCCTTTCAACAGGGAAAAGTCTTTCCACCAAACTGATCAACGCCTGATCAGACATTGTCGTGGGGGGAGGGCGATGATCATTCAGTGATGGGTGCCAGAAAGTTGTCCTTGAAATTCGTGGGCAGGGCTGTGCATAAGTCCTTGGATAAGCCGGCAAACCGGTTTGGCACCTCGCATTGCGGCGGCTGCTTAAAATTTAAGCAGTCCTTGGCGCTCGCGGGTTGAGTGGTTTGTGAACCTGTCAAAAATGGCAAATACCGGCAAAGCAGGCTCGTTCACAGCTGCACCCTACGCTGGTTTGACGCAATCAGATGCTTCGCCCATGCTCACCAACCTGACACCTTTTCTTCTGCAGTGGATCAATACTGCGGTATCGCTCTGGGTCGCAAGTTTACTTTTTGATGGTCTGAAGTTTGTCAGTTTTTCCACTTTGATCGTCTCGGCGCTGATGCTTGGCTTTGCCAACGCCATCATCCGGCCGATGCTCTTTGTACTTACCTTGCCGCTTACATTGCTCACGTTTGGACTGTTCGTCTTGGTCATCAATGCGATGTTGATCCAATTGGTGGCCTGGCTGATCAAGGGTTTCAGCGTGTCGAGCTTCTGAACCGCTTTTTTTGCGAGCATCTTCATCTCACTGTTCAGCATATTGATTGGCTCGCTGATTCCGGGCGACACCCCTGAGACCAAGATTCAAATGCCGAATAACGGAAAATGGCTTTGAAACTGCAGTATCTGGCGCGATTGAAATGACTTGATTCACAAAATAGTTCGGTCAATCGTTGGATTCCGGAAACTCATAGGCATCCACTTGGCAGCCAGTGGTACCTTGGCTTGCCGACACCACTTGCAAAAACAATGTACTCACGGCTACATGGTGGCTACATGAAACAGTAAAGAAAAAAGCCCGCTACCTATTTGATAGCGGGCTTTTCAATGCCTGTAAGGCTTGTCATGGCTCCTCGACCTGGGCTCGAACCAGGGACCTACGGATTAACAGTCCGGCGCTCTACCAACTGAGCTATCGAGGAACAAGCCCCAAATTATAGAGGAGTTTTAAGCCTATTCTTGCTCTTGGAACATCAAAATTAATCAAACCATGATCCATATGTTTCGCGGTCGGGGTGAAAAAAATCTATGTCATAATTCGCGCCTTCCCCGCAAGGGAGAGGGCGGTTAGCTCAGGGGTAGAGCACAGCATTCACACTGCTGGGGTCGGAGGTTCGAAACCTCCACCGCCCACCAGAATAAGTTGATTTTAAATCAGGGACTTACGAGAAATCGTAGGTTTTTTTTTTGTCCGAAACAGGTCTATTAGTGATTCGAGGACACACTATAGGCGCATGCTGAGTGAGCATAGGGAAGGGCGTTAAGTTTGCGTGGATCGCCACATCTCGCCGAATGACCGTATCGGCCTCTGTCAGTGGTGGTGAGTTGGTCACATCAAGTTACTGCTGAAACTCGTCCAGGCTGTTCTGATGTGCTCCATCAGCCCTTGATCAGGCACAATCTCGTGCAGGATGGGCAGCAATTTCTGCACCTGGAACGTGGCTTGCAGCGCCAGCGGTCAGCTGACCGATGAGTTTGCCGCATGGCTGAAGCGGCCGGATATGGGGCGCGTTCAGGCCATTTGACTGAATCTATCTGCCGCTGTCAGGGTTTGTTGTCAGCTGCGCTATGATGAAAACAATGGGTGGCTTCACCCCATGTTCAGACCGCAACAGGAGGTTGGTATGACACGATCCGGAACCGGTTTTTCAGCGCTCGTGATGGCGTGCGCTGTGCTGATGGGCGTGGCGCGATCCGCACAAAGCGGTCCCCTGGACGAAGCCCGGGCCCAGGCCCACCTCAACGCGGTGGCCGCCAGTGATCTGGATGCGCTGATGCGCGACTACGAAGACGATGCCTACATGGACTGGATTGGCGGCGCTCTGGACGGTCGCTACCGTGGCAAGGCCGAAATCAAGGCGGTCTGGCAAAAATTCATTGCTGCCAATGCGGGCAAGCCCCGTACCGGCAAATTCAGCAAGCTCGATGCCTACGCCAACCCCAAAGGCACCACCGTAGAGGCCAGTGCCGAGTACGGTGGTGCGGCACCCGTCAAGGTCTGGCACGTGTTGACTTTCAGGGACGGCGGCCTCAGTACTGAAATCTGGCAGATTGCACCGACCATCCAGTTGGCACCATGAGTGGCGCTGGGCTTGCGCGAACACTGGCACTGTTATGTGCCTTTGTTTGCGCAGCTTCGGTGGCGGCTACGGTCGTTGTTTCGGTCCGATCCTCCGTCGGCAAACCCATTGAAGATGCGGCCCTCGTGCTGGAGCCGGTCTCCGCAGTACCGGGCAAGAAGCGGCGCACGGTGACCATCGAGCAGCGGGATCGCGAATTCATTCCCTACGTGACCGTGGTGGAGACTGGCACTTTGATCGAATTCCCCAACCGCGATGCCTTCAAGCACCACATCTATTCGTTTTCACCGGCAAAGCTGTTCGAAATCAAACTCTACGCTGGCAAACCGATGGTGCCGGTGCTGTTTGACAAGCCGGGCGAGATAGCGCTGGGCTGCAATATCCACGATTGGATGGAGGCCTATGTCCTCGTGGTGAATTCACCGCATTACGGCAAAACGGATGCCGATGGGCTGACCACGATCCGCGAGGTTCCGGCAGGCCAGTATCGGCTGCGGCTGTGGCACCCCCGACAAAAGGCGCAAGCTCCGTTGCGCGATATCGAAATCACGGGCGTGCCAGCCTCCGTCAAGCTTGATCTGGTGGCCGACGTATTGCCGCGTGTCGCCAAACCCAAGCCGCCGCTTGACGCGGACAAGTACTAGCCAGCATGCTACTGAAGACGCTTCAACGCCGCATCGTCGTCGTGTTTGTCGGCCTGCTGGTATTGGTCATGACCCTGGTTGTTGGGCTGGTGGCCCGCAGCAACCAGCGCATTGTGGCCAGTGAAATGGCGCGTGGGCTGGATGTTGGCACCCATGTCTTCCAGCGCCTGATCGAGCAGAACCAGCGCCAGCTGGAGACGGCGGCCACGGTGCTATCCGGCGATTTTGCGTTCCGCGAAGCCATTGCCACGCAAGACCGCGCCACGGTGCACTCTGTCATTCGCAACCACGGTTTGCGTATCGGTGCGCAGGTGATGTTGGTGATCAGCCCGGATGGTCAGGTCATGGCCGACACCCAACAACCAGTTGCACCCAACCGCCAGTTTCAATTCGTGGATTTGCTGGCCAATGCACAAGAATCTGGCAAGAGCACGGGTTTTCGCCAAATGCGGGATGGCAGTCTGTACCAGATTGTGCTGGTGCCCATCCTGGCACCCAAGTTGATTGCCTGGGTAGCCATGGGCTTTCAAGTGGGGGACCGCTGGGCCAGTGAACTGTCGGAAATTACCGGCCTGACCGTCAGCGTGGTTCGACGTGTGGGATCGCAAGTGACGCTGCTGGCATCCTCGCTGGATGCGGCCCGGCGCCCCGTGCTGGCGCAGGCATTGCGGGACACTGACGGAAATACTTCCGCAGTGCTGGCCATCGGACAGGATCACTACCAGACACGGCAAATGACGATGGGCCTGGACGTTGCAGTTGTATTGCAGCGCTCACTGGAACAGGCGCAGGCACCCTTCGAGTCCCTGCAGACCGTGCTGCTGGTCGTGGTGTTGGGTGGCATCGTGTTTTTTGTGCTGGGCAGTGTGTTGTTGGCTCGGCGGATTGTCCAGCCGGTCAACGCCTTGGCCGCCGCGGCGAGACGGATCGAGGATGGCGATTACACCCAGCCCGTTCCCAAGCTGCCGTTGGACGAAATTGGCCGGTTGGCATTGAGCTTTGACCACATGCGTGAGCGCATTGCCAGCCGTGAGGAAAAAATTCTGCGCCTGGCCTATGAGGACCCATTGACCGGCCTGCCCAACCGCACACGCTTTCTGGAGGCACTGGGCGAGCGCCTGAAGATCGGCACGGGCACGGGCACGGGCACGGACAACGGTGCCGTCGTGCTTCTGAACATTGACCGTTTTGCCTCGATCAACAATGCGCTTGGCAACGCGGTGGGGGACCGACTGCTGGTTGAGATGGGTGTACTGCTGGGCCAGTTGTCGCCGACTCCCACATTGGTATCGCGGCTGTGGGGGGATGAGTTTGCCTTCCTTTTGTGCGGTGCGGGCAGGGACGAGGCGGTTGCGTTTGCGCAATCACTACTGGCCACATTGCACCACCCGATCACGCTGGATGGCCAGCGCCTGGACGTCGGCGGCAGTCTGGGTATCGCCCTGTATCCACAGGATGCCAAAGATGCCAGTGGTTTGTTGCGCTGCGTGGACGGGGCCATGCTGACCGCCAAGCGCCGCCGCAGTGGTTTTGCCTTTGCTGCCGACAACGATGCCCAGCCGGTCCACGAGCAGTTGTCGCTGGTGGGTGAAATGCGCGAGGCGTTGGCGCGCAACGAGTTCGTGCTGTATTACCAGCCCAAATTGGATCTGGCCAGCGGGCGGATCTGTGGTGCCGAAGCGCTACTGCGGTGGCAGCACCCGGTGCGCGGACTCCTGGCGCCGGTGCACTTCATCCCCTTTGCCGAGCAGACCGGCTTCATCCGCGAGATCACGCCCTGGTTGCTGGAGCGGGTGGTAGAGCAGACGGCGCGCTGGTGCGACCAGGGTCTGGATTTGATGGTGTCGGCCAACCTGTCTGCGTTGGACATCCTGAACTCGAGTCTGGTGGCACATGTCCGTTCCTTGCTGGAGCAGCATCGGCTGGCACCGCACCATTTGTGCCTGGAAATCACCGAAAGTGCCCTGATGGACGAGCCGGAGCTGGCGCTGTCCCACCTCGTGGGCTTGTCCCGGCTGGGCGTGAAATTGTCCATTGACGACTATGGCTCCGGGCAGGCATCCCTGGGTTACCTCAAGACCCTGCCGGTACACGAGCTGAAGATTGACCAGTCTTTTGTGACGGCGGTGGCGGAGTCGCCCAAGAACGCGGCCATCGTGCGCTCCACCATTCTGCTCAGCCATGCGTTGGGGCTGACCGTCACCGCCGAAGGGTCCGAGACCAGTGCCGATCTGGACTGGTTGGGCCACAACGGCTGCGATATTGCCCAAGGCTATGGCATTGCCCGCCCCATGCCAGCCAATACGCTGGCTGGCTGGATCACTTCCTACGCTGACCAGACCCCTGTTTTCCACGGAGTGCATTGAGCGATATTAGGTTCTAGCCCATGTGGAGGCTTCGTTAGACGCTATTGTATTTATAGCATATTCAAACGCTCCAAGACCGCCAGCCGGGTCGCATCTTGTTTGGCAAAGCAGAAGCGAACCACGCGCTGTCGAATCCGTTGATCTTCCTCGATCTTGGTCGCTAGCACCCGTTCGGCCTTTTTTTTGTAGTCCGAGGCCGTGCTGTAGACACGACGGGCATGCTACTCAAGTACTCGCCCCAGCCTATGGTCATCTGGAGGCTCGTGATACTGATCAGAATGCCACCGGTATTAAGTTCAGACTTCCTGATGCGTATAGACAAAATTTGCTTTTTTCAGGAAAAGGACTGGCACTTGTAGGAGCGGCGGCAGCCGCGAATTCGGGCTTGCCAGCCCTCCCACAAAGTCACAACCAGGCATTCACCCTGCCACAGGCTT
>JBBQLQ010000111.1:0-11426 GCA_038328055.1 Burkholderiales bacterium | reverse complement strand
CAGCGGACTTAAGCCTAAGGCGCAAGAACTCCTTGCGGTTCTTGCCACCAATCCACTTCAAAACCCACCGCCCTATGAAAAATTGGTCGGAGATCTTGCTGGTGCTTACTCGCGTCGCATCAATATTCAGCACAGAATTGTGTATGAAGTATTCGTCAAAGAGAAGATAGTCCGTGTGTTGCGTATGTGGACTCACTATGAGTGAACGGGCTAACTTTTAGGCCCACACGGACACACAGCATCAGGTTGCCGCTGCGCGGCAGTTGCTGCGTGCCGGACAGCGCCAACGTTAAACCATTCCGAAGAAATCACAGTGTTTGAAGCAGCCGCTACCGAAAAGATTGAAGCGCATGTGTATGATTTTTGCAGCATCATCAACCAAATGATCACGAATGTTGTTTTAGGGCACGGAACGAGTGCATTTGGTGCAATGACCGCCGATGAAGTCATAAGAAAGTATCAGGCTGCAACCACAACCACAACCATAAACCCTCACTGGATTTCTACCACTTCATAGTGGTTGGGTCACGCTGAAATTGGTGGCGGATTTGCGTGGAATACGCAAGCCAGAGATAAAAGACATAGAGCAGCTATCGGACACCTTTTGTGGCCTTTGTCGCATCACTGACAAAGCGGCGAAAGTTTGCTCAAGCGTGTCGCATTCACACCAATTGGAGAAATAACGTAAGTAGTTGATTTTTAAGGTTTTTTTATCTGGCATGGAAATAGCTTGAGAACTCTGGTGCGACCACAGGCCGGTCGCGAAAAGGGTTTCCATGCAAACAAGTGCTAACACCGGTTCGATGCCCGCCAAGACCTATATCAACATAGGTCAGATCAAGTCACTTGGTGCCCCATTGGCCCTGCCCGAAACGGGTGACGGCTGCGGTACGCAGGGTGGCGAGGGCAAAGCCAGTTGCGGATCATCTGACGGGCCTGAGGATATGCCGCAAGCCATCTGGGACAAGGTCAAGGACCACCCGTGCTACTCAGAGGAGGCCCACCACCACTTTGCCCGCATGCACGTGGCAGTGGCTCCGGCCTGCAACATCCAGTGCAACTACTGCAACCGCAAATACGATTGCTCCAATGAATCGCGCCCTGGCGTGGTGTCGCAAAAGCTCACGCCAGAGCAGGCGGTGCGCAAAGTCGTCGCGGTGGCGAGCGAAATTCCGCAAATGACGGTGTTGGGTATTGCCGGGCCAGGCGATGCATTGGCCAACCCTAAGAAAACTTTTGACACCTTTCGCATGCTGCAAGAAAAGGCACCCGACCTCAAGCTGTGCATTTCCACCAACGGGCTGGCGCTGCCCGATTTGGTGGACGAAATCTGTAAGTACAACGTCGATCACGTCACCATCACCATTAACATGGTAGACCCGGCGGTGGGTGAAAAAATTTACCCCTGGATCTTCTGGAACCACAAGCGCTTGACCGGCTATGAAGCGGCCAAGGTGCTGCATGAGCGCCAGATGCTGGGGCTAGAAATGCTGACAGCGCGCGGCGTGCTGACCAAGATCAACTCGGTGCTGATTCCTGGCATCAACGACGAGCACCTGATTGAGGTGAACCGCGAAGTCAAAAAGCGCGGTGCATTTCTGCACAACATCATGCCCTTGATCTCCGAGCCCGAACACGGAACGGTGTTTGGCCTGACCGGCCAGCGCGGCCCCACAGCCTCTGAACTCAAGGCGGTGCAGGATGCTTGTATGGGCGGTGCCAACCTGATGCGGCATTGCCGCCAGTGCCGCGCCGACGCGGTGGGCCTGCTCGGTGAAGACCGCAGCGAGGAATTCACGCTTGACAAGCTGGAGCAGATGGACGTGGTGTACGACCTCGACAAGCGCCGCAGCTATCAGGAAAAAGTAGCCGTGGAGCGGCAGGCCCAACAGGCCGCCAAACAAGATGCCTTGGCAGCCGCCAGTGCCATCCAGACGGCAGACGACCTGCAGGTGTTGGTAGCGGTAGCCACCAAAGGTGGTGGCCGGGTCAACGAGCACTTTGGCCACGTCACCGAGTTTCAGGTGTTTGAAGTCTCCGCGACCAAAGCACTATTTGTCGGTCACCGTCGGGTTGACCAGTATTGCCAGGGTGGCGAAGGTGACGACGCGCAATTGCCTTCCGTGGTGCGGGCTATCAATGACTGTCATGCGGTGTTGGTCGCCAAGATTGGCGCTTGCCCGAGAGACGAACTTGTGGCGGCTGGCGTGGAGCCGGTTGACGCTTATGTGGGCGAGTTCATCGAGAAAGCCGCGCTCGACTGGTTCAAAGATTATTCCCTTCGGGTTGCCAGTGGTTTGGTGGTGCACCAGAGCCGTGGTGATGCCCAGATACGTCAGGGTGCCTATACCAATCTTGCCAGCAGCGTGGCTTTGGCCGCCTGAGTTCCCCCCCACTCACATCAACCTCACAGGAGCTTCATCATGACCCACAAAATCAACACCACCACCTGCACCGCTTGCGATGCCTGCGAACCCGAATGCCCCAACGTGGCCATCAGCGTGAAGAATGGCATCTACATCATCAGCGACAAAAAATGCAACGACTGCGAGGGTCACTTTGACGATCCACAGTGCGTCGCTGTTTGCCCGGTGGACGACTGCATCACCGAAGTCTGATCTCACCTCATAGAAAGTTTGACCATCATGCTGCCTAACGTCACCATCACGCCCGCTGCGGCCAAGTTCATCAACCGCATCGTGCGATTTTCTGGCCTCGCCGCAGGCGCCGGCTTGCGCTTGGCAGTAACCCCGGGCGGCTGCTCGGGCTACTCGTCGGAGTTCAGTGCCGAAGCCGCCCCGGCGGCCAACGAGCAACTGCTGGAGGCCGGTGGCGTGCGTCTGTTTCTGGGTGCTGAGAGTCGCTTGATGCTCAATGGCATCACGATTGACTTCGTCGAGACAGCAACCCAGTCTGGCCTGAGTTTTACCGATCCCAACAAAGAGGCTTGTGCCTGCAGCAGTGCCGAAACAGCACCCCAGGTGGGTGTGACAAAGATCGAGATCAGTGCCATTGGGCGCGGCCGGCCAAGTCCCGTCGTCGCGCACTGAAACGGCCCTTCACGCCATGAACGCCAGCAGCCTGCACTTTGACGATGACTTGGCAGCATTTGCTGACGGTGCCATCGGTGGAGGCTTGAGTCCGCAAGTTACCGCATTGATCACCCAGGCCGGGCTGTTGCGTCACGAGCCACTTGCAGCCTTGCCGCTGCTGGAGCAAGCCCGCGCCGCAGCGCCACGCCATCCGGCTCCGTTGATCGCGCTGTACCGCTTTTACTTTTATGGCCACCAGCTGGCCCAGGCGCGGGCCGTCGGTGAAGACGCCCTGGCCATCGCCCGCACTGCATTGGGCCCCAACTTTGGCGACGTGGCACCTGATGACGATACAACACGCGGCAACGCTGCGGTGCGCTTTTATCTGTTTACGCTCAAAGGCCTGGCCTACCTGAACATGCGCCTGGGTGCCATGGAAGAGGCGCAAGTGCTGCTCAAAGAGCTGCGTCGTCTTGACCCGACCGATCACATCGGCGGTGCCCTCCTGCTCCATGTGCTCACACGCCATGAAAAGGGCGGCGCAGGCGAATCACCCTCCGATTACCCGGTGCGCGGCTGGAGCGCGACAGGCTCATGAAGCACACTGCCGCCACCGCCGATATCGCGCCACAGCACTGGCAAGGCGGACTGATCGACTGCCAAGACTGTGAATACGCCCACCTGCGTTCGCTCGGCGATGGCTTGGGCTGTGAGCCCGGTCATGCCTGCGTGCAGGACATCTATGCGCGCAGAATTGATCGTTTCTTCCGCTGGCACCCTGAGCTCAGTGATGACCAGCTGACCCATGCTTATTTTGAGGTGCGCGCTATCGCCGTGCGTCGCGCCAGTGTGTTTCGACTTGGTGTGCTGCAGCATGACCCGGATGAGACGGTTCGGCTGCAAGTGGCCTTGCGCCTGCCGCTGACCCAACTGGGCAAGCTGGCCCACGACCCGCATCGCGAGGTGCGCCTGCGCGTGGCGCAACGCTTGGGCGCTGCCGACTTGGCCGCCCTGCGCCATGACCCTGATTACGGTGTGCGCGAGTTGGTGGCGCAGCGCCTGCCTCAGGCCCTACTGCCCACCATGGCGAGCGACCCTGACCGGGCGGTTCGCATGTGTGTGGCGCAACGGCTGGAAATGCCCGCATTGCTGCGCATGGCGGATGACTCCGATGCCGATGTGCGCAAGATCGTGGCCGAGTGTTTGCCGATTGCCCTGCTGTCACGACTGGCCCATGACACCCACTGGCGGGTGCGCTGGGAAGTCGCCCAACGCGCCAATCTGAGCACACTGGAAGCCATGCATGACGATGAAGAGCCCGAAGTACGCGAGGCGGTGCATGCACGTTTGGTCAGCAACATTATCCCGATCGGAGTCGTCCATGGCTGATATCAACCGCGACGATGCCGAGATTGAACTGGCCTATCCACCGCGTTTTTCTTATGGCGAGCGGGTGATTGCACGCTCGGTGGTGCGCAATGATGGCACCTACAACGGCCGTGACGTTGGCGATGTGTTGGTCAATAAGGGCGAAATCGGCTACGTGATCAACATCAATACCTTTTTGCAGCAGTACTACATCTACGCGGTGGACTTCGTCGAATCCGGCCATCGCGTGGGCATGCGCGCCAAAGAACTTTGCACCTTGGACAACTTGCCCGATGAGGTGCTGCAACAACTGGGTGCGAACGCCAGTGCATTGGCCACGCTCGGATCAGCCAAACCCCTTGAGCATTTCACACAGCAGCCTTCAGTGACCGGCAGCCCGGCGGCGCTGCCTTTAACCGAGTGAGGAAATCATGAATACCAGTGCCTTGTCCGGAATCGAACTTCGCGAACCAGCCTATGCCTGGGGCCAGCGCGTGATTGCGCTGGACGATCTTGTCAATGATGGCAGTTACCCGGACCGTCCTGAGAATTCTCTGCTGGCGGCACGCGGATCGGTGGGTGAGGTGGTGAAGGTCGGTCATGCGCAAGACCTCAATGAACCGGTGTATCTGGTGCAGTTTGAGGGCTGCGTGGTGGGGTGTCTTGAAATCGAACTGGTTCCTGCGCCGCCGGGTTTGTTGCCAGAGACGGAACTGCCAACGTGAACATGACGGCCACACTGGCACCAAGGGGTGATGCGCAGGTTTTTGACCTGATGCAGCGCCGTTTGGAGCGCTCGCTGCTGGAGCGGGTGCGCTACCGCTATGTGAAGCCGCATGTGTCGCGCGAGGGAATAAGTTTTCGTATTCAAAGCCCCTGCTGCTCACGCAGGGTCGACCCCACAGGCGGCATGATCGACATCGCACTGCTGGTTCCCCATGAAGGTGACAACTGGTGTCTGTGTGCCAGAGACCATGCCAACAGCACTTGGGTGGCGTTGCATCAAAACGAGCCATTGAACACCGTACTTGACCTGTTGTGTGTCGACAGCGATCGTCAGTTCTGGCCTTGACCCAGTCACCCGTCTTGCCATGATTTACCTCGACCACAACGCCACGACGCCGCCAGCACCGCAAGTGCTGGCCGCCATGATGTCGGTTTTTGACAATGTGTGGGCCAACACCTCATCACAACACGGTCCGGGGCAGGATGCCAAGCGTGTCTTGACGGCTGCGCGCGCCAGCGTGGCGCAGGTGCTGGGCTGCAAGCCGGTGGAGGTTATTTTCACCAGCGGCGCCACCGAAGCCAACCATATGGCGGTGCGCGGCCTGCTGGCAGCGGCAGGCCAGGAGCGCACCCGCGTGGTGTTTAGTAGCGTGGAGCACGCCGGTCACCTGCGGCTGGCGCGCTCTTTGGCAGACGCAGGCACCCAGGTGGACTTCATTCCCGTGCTGGCGGATGGCACGCTTGATCGGGTGGCTGCGCAAGCGCTGATCACCGCAGACGTGGCGCTGGTCTCACTCATGGCGGCCAACAACGAAACCGGCGTGCTGATGCCGGTAGCTGAAGTGGCAGCCATGGCGCATGCAGTCGGTGCACGGCTGCATGTGGATGCCACCCAACGCATTGGCAAACTGCCCTTTCACTTCGCCAGTTGCGGTGCGGATGCAGTGTCCTTGTCTGCGCACAAGTTTCAAGGACCCAAGGGCGTGGGTGCCTTGCTGCTGCGCCAGGGCATGCCATGCGCCCCGCAGACGCTCGGTAGCCAGGAGCGCGGACGGCGTGGTGGCACCGAAAACTTGCCAGGCATTGTGGGCATGGCTCGCGCGCTTGAACTGTTGGGCGATGTCACCCCAGAGGCCGCCCGCTTGACCCGGCTGCGCGATGCGCTGGAAAGTGGCCTGGCCCGCGCATTACCACAGACCCACATCTGGTGCCAGCAAGTGCCCCGACTGCCGGGCACCAGTTATCTGCGATTCGGCCGGCTGTCGGTCGATGTGGTGTTGCAGCGCCTGAGCCGTCTGGGTGTGGCCGCCTCAAGCGGTGCGGCCTGTGCCTCGGGTGGCAGCGAGCCCTCCCATGTGCTCACCGCCATGGGCGTGTCGGCAGACGAGGCACTGGCCGCAGTACGGTTTTCGCTCGGCATCAGCAGTTCGCAGCAGGACGTGACGACCTTGTTGCGCACGCTGCCTGCCTTGCTTGAACCCTTGTTGTGCGAGGACCGGCTGACCGCTCCTCAAACCGATTGTTGATTTTCAAACGAACCCTCCAGGAGCCCCCCATGAAACTCATGATCCGAAAAGACAGTAAAGGCGTGCTGACTGGCTACGTCCCGAAAAAAGACCTGGAGGAGCCCATCGTTGCCATGGCCAGTCCGGGCATGTGGGGCGGGCTGGTCACGCTGGCCAACGGCTGGCAGTTTGATCTGCCTGCCATGCCGGCAGATACACCGCTGCCCATCACGGTTGAAGCCCGGCGCCTGCCATTGACCGCCGACGCGCAGGACTGAACATGGCCATCACCCTGGACTATTTGCGCGATGTGGGCGAAGTTGTCACCGCTGCCAGCTCGGTGCGTGAGGCCGCAGCGCTGTTGCGCACGCAAGACCCCGCCATGCGGGTGCTGGTGGTGGATGCCATAGACATGCGCGACGAGACCCCCGCCCTGCAATTGGCTACGCGCCGTATTTACCTGGCTACCAGCAACGGCCATTGCTGGTCTGTGACGCAGCAAAGCGATGCAGCCAGCGCGTTGATTCTGACCGAGGACTAGTCATGGATGTCGATGTGATCTCGCTGTTTGAGCCCGACTGCGGTGTGCGCGAGCTGGAGCTCGTCAGTGCCGTGTTGCAGTCGTCGCGGTGGGGCGACGGGCCCATGGTCGAATCGTTTGAGCGCGCCTTTGCCGGCTGGGTCGGGCGCAAACACGCCGTTGCCGTTGGCAGTGGCACGCTGGGCACCTGGGTGGCACTGCGCGCCTTGGGCATTGGCCCCGGTGACGAGGTGATTTGCACCTCGCACACCTGGCACCAGGTGGCACAAGCCATTACCCTAGCTGGTGCCACGCCGGTGTTTGCCGACATTAACTATTGGACTGGCAGCCTGAACCCTGACAAGGCCGCCCTCAAGATCACGCCGCGCTCCCGCGCCTTGCTGGCCGGCAACACCAACGGCCACCCTGCGGCCTGGGCACCCTTGCGCGCACTGGCCAGCGCCCATGGGCTGCATCTGATTGAAGACAGTACGGAAGCATTTGGCTCACGCTACCAGGGGCAGTGCGTGGGCACCTTTGGTGATGTGTCGGTGTTTGACTTCTCGGCACCGTCGGCCTTGTGCACCGGCGAAGGCGGCATGCTGGTGACTGACGACGATGCTTTGGTGCACGAATTGCGTTACCTGCGCCAGCGCCGACTTGCAGATCGCTCGTCGGTCTCGGTTGGTGCGCGTGTGCCGCTGCAAGCGGGCATGAGTGAGTTGACGGCAGCGTTGGGTTTGGCGCAACTCGCTGGGCTGGATGACTGTTTGGCCGCGCGCCGACAGGTGGTGGCGTGGTATCACGAGCAAATGCAGAGCTTTGAAGGCGTCAAGCCGCCCTATGTCAGCGACGACGTGGATGACGTGCACTGGATGCTTTATGTGGTGCACCTTGGCAAGCGTTTTTCAGGCAGTGCCAGGGCGCAAATGATGGATGACTTGCGCTCTTGCGGGATTGAGACTGCAGCCTACAGCCATCCACTGCACCAGCAGTTTTATTACATGAATGCCAGCGAGGCCATCGGCCAACGGCGCGGCGTGTTGATCGACACCGAACGCATTGGCGACCGCGCCCTGGCGCTGCCACTGCACACGCAACTTGACGAGGCTCAAATTCAGTACATCGTCAAGACGCTCAAGGACACCGCCACCAATGTCGGGGCTGGTGCTGCCATTTACCTTTAAGGAAACACCATGACCGATCTGATTCAAGACATTGCCCTAGCCTTAAACAAGGGTGTGGTCATCCCCTATCTGGGCCCTGACATGCTGTCGCTGTGTGCTGATGTCAAGGTGCCAGCCACTCCTGTGGCGCTGGCCGAGAGCATGACGACCAAGGTCAGTGTGCCGCACAAGATTCGCAAACGTCTGACTCAGGCCGCGCAGTTCATCGAGAACTTCAAACACCGCAAATCGGTGGTGCACCTGATGAACGAGGCTTTTGTCGCGCCCACCACGCCCTCCGCGCTGCACCTGGCGTTGGCGGGCAGTGGTGCCGGGCTCTGGGTGGATACCTGGTACGACGACACCTTTGCCAGTGCGCTAGCGCAAACCCCGGGCGACTGGGTACAGCTGCAAGGCTTGTCTCAGTCCGAGCATTTCGGCCATTGGACGGGGGCTTACGCCGCTGATGGAACGGTTTTGCCGCCCATGTCCGCATATCCTGACCGAATTCTTTACAAACCGCTCGGCAGCCATGGCCCGGCAGGCAACTACCTGGTGTCAGACAGCGACTATGTTGAAGTGCTGACCGAAATCGATATTCAGACACCCATTCCCGCAGCCGTGCAGGTGTGGCGCAGCGGTCGTAACTTTCTGTTTCTGGGCTGCCGCTTTGACGACCAGCTGACCCGCACTTTCGCCCGCCAGATCATGAAACGCTCCAGCGACCGGCATTGGGCGGTGTTGCCCCATGCGCCCACCCGCATGGAAGCCCGTTTTTTGCGAGAGCAGAACATCACACGCATTGACATGCCCCTGCCTGAGTTCGCCATGGCGCTGATGCAAGCGACGGAAGTCCTGCAGCCTGCGCTGGCCGCCTGAACCACGAACACCTCTTTTTTTAACCACTGAACGGCCTTGCGCCACTTGACACCATGACTACACTCACCGTCCTCCCCTCAGGCAAATCCTATGAAGTCGCTGCCGGCACCAGTCTGCTCAAAGCGCTGCAAGATGCCGGCGAGCCCATCATCAGCAAATGCGGCGGCGAAGCCAAATGCGAAAGCTGTCACGTGATGGTGACGGTTGGCCGCAAAACCCTGTCCAAAATTCAGCGCATTGAGAATGAAAAGCTCGATGGCGTGGTGGGTGTCAGCTCCAATTCACGGCTGGCCTGCCAGGCCATTCTGGGCGAGGAGCCGGTGACCGTTGAGTTGATCAAGTAGTCGCCGCTTTTTTGCGTTTCACCCGGCCCACGCGCTCACCCACTGCGGGGCAACTCCATGACTGAGACCGTACCGCTTGTGCTGCATCCTGTCGCGGATGTAGCCATCGTTGGTGGCGGCCTGTGCGGCTTGGCTCTGGCGCGTACGTTGGCTGCACAAGGCTTGACCGTGCAGGTGCTGGAGGCGCGAGCGCGCTTAGGCGGGCGTGTATTCACCCAACGCTGCGAAGCCACCGGCCAGGCGCTGGACCTGGGTGCCAGTTGGTTTTGGCCCGAGACCGAGCCACGCATCACGGCGCTGCTGTCTGAGCTGGGTTTGGCAAGCCACGCCCAGTACGACCCCGGTGATGCACTGTGGCTGACCGACCCCAACCGCGCACCGCTTCGCCGTATCGAGCCCGACGGCGTGCACGTCGGTGCCCGGTGTGTGACCGGTGGCGCAACCCGGCTGGTCGATGCCCTGGCGACGGCGCTGCCACCGGGCTGCATTCGTACCGGTTTCGCCATTCGCCTGTTGCGCGACCGGGGTGCTTTCATTGAATTGCAGCCCCGCATCGGTCACCCGATCCGGGCACGCCGGGTCGTCCTGGCCTTACCGGTGCGTCTGGTTCATGAACAGATTGAATTCGACCCACCACTGGCTGCCAGCGTGTCGGAAGCGCTGGCCGCCACGCCCACCTGGATGGCAGCCCAGGCCAAGTCTGTCACTGCCTTTGCGCAGCCGTTCTGGCGCGCAGACGGCCACAGTGGCAGCGCTTTTGTGCGCCACAGGCAGGCCGTTTTGGCTGAGGTTTTTGATGCCAGCACCAATGACAATGGGGCTTTGGGCGGCTTTGTCGCCCTGAATGCACAGCAACGAGACAACTTCAAGCTGGGCTTGCCCCTCTTGATCAGCAGTCAGTTGGCCCAACTCTTTGGCCCTCAGGCGCAAGTCGGACAGGGCTATCTGCAGGACTGGGCCTGGGAACCCTGGACCTGCAGCGCAGCAGACCGCGCGGGCCCACCCGAGCCGCCACGCAACGATCCCTTACTGCGCCAAGCCTTGTGGTCAGGCCGCCTGTTTCTGGCAGGCAGCGAGACGGCAGCGCACGGCGCAGGCCACATGGAAGGGGCACTGGAGGCTGCAGACCGCATTGCCCACGCCATCGGCCCGGCCCAAGCCAGGATGCCCCACGCCGCAGTACCAGATGACAGGCACCTCTCGACTGCTGCTGCGGTTGGCGCGTTTGCTGCGCGGGTGCTGGTCTTGCGCGACCGGGCGGTTGAGCGGTATCGCCTGCATCTCACCCGGCTGCTGTCGCTACAACAAGTCGAACTGCTCACGCAGCGCGCGTTGCTGGCAACCGTTGACCAGGTGTACAGCGAATCACTGGTGCAGCTGGATCCACTGTTGTCGGCCTTGGCGCTTGGTCGTGGCGAGGTCGTTGATGGTCGCCATGCCTTGACTGCGGCACTGTTGTCAGCCTTTGATGGCTGGAACAAACACCTGCTGGAGGCCGCGCTGCGTTTTAACGCCACATCCTGCGCCTTGTCGAATTTTCCGGCGGAGCACCAGCCCGATGCCGACACGCTGCGTGCCATCACGCTCGATATGGCGGCAGCCTGGCGTGAGTTTGCGCTGGAACTCAACACGCGCCTGCTCTCATCGCGTTTTCAGATCGATAGGAGATTAGGCGCGAAGCCGCAGACAGCGCTTTAGCATGGCAAAGGCGAAGCAACGACATATCCTATTGATATGGAAATGGAATCAGGGGGCCCAGCGGCAGACATGGCCAGATGAAGCCCAGCGGTTTGCCTGCACCACCGTGGTTCGCGCCATGCTGCTGTGGCTGCGGGTCTACCAGGAAAGCCCGCCTGATCTGTTTCACATGACACCGTTCTATTTAT
>JBBQLQ010000110.1:0-11622 GCA_038328055.1 Burkholderiales bacterium | reverse complement strand
TTGCAGCATCAGCTGGCGCATACGCTCCAATGAGTTTTCAACGGTCAGAAGCATGTCTTGCTGAAATTCCGGGTTACCACTCAAACGTTTGGCATTTTTCATCATCAAAGACAGCTGCGTAATGATATTTTTCAAGTCATGCACCACAAAAGCAGACATTTTGTTGAATGCGTCAAACTTTCGCGCCTCCAGCAGGGCTTCGGTGGCCTGCATTTGCGCCAGGTAGCTGGCGGCCTGCTGGCCTGCGGTTTTCAGCAAATCATTGACCTCCCAGTTCACATCCACATTGGTGCGGGCGCTGGCCAGCACCACAAACCCAATCAGTTCCGTGCCTACCATCAGCGGCACCACCAGCCAGGCATGCGGCAGCTCCTGCAACCACTCTGACAAGGTCATCTGCCCGTAACGCCGCACAAATGAGCGGTATTCCTCCAGATTGACCACCCAGCCGCTGGTGGTCATAAAAAGGCACATGGACGACTGGCTGTCTTCCTTGGCCAACACCTCCGGCATGTTCCAGCGTGCTGTCTGGCTGAAATTCGCCGCCCCCTTGACGCGCAGCCACAAACAGCCCCCCGGGCTCTCCAGCATGTCGGCCAGCCCCCGAACCACCTGCTCGCCCGTGCCCTGTGACGAATCCTGGCTTGACAGCGCATGGGTAAATTTGAGCCATTCTTCGCGGTAGTCATAGCGGTAGCGAAAAAAATGCTTGCCCAAAAACACCCGCAGGCTCGCCCGCACGGTGCCCGACATGGCCAGAACCATCAGCGAAATTAGGGTAAAAAAGACCAGCCCGACCTGCAGCGCCGGCCCCCACTCGCCACCAAAATAGCGCACGTAATAGCCAATGGCCGACATGAACATCAGGTAAATGCCAGCAATCAGCAGCGTGGCCGAATGAAACGCCGCCTTGGGCGACAAGCGAATATTGGAAGCCCAGTCGCTGCGCCGCGACATCGACAGCATCAGCAGCGGTGCTACCAGCGCATGCACTGCGCCGCGAATGTTCAGCGCGTCGGCATCAATGCGGTTGAACATGACCGCCTGTGAGAACAAGTACAGGTCAAACAAAAAGGCACCCGTCAGGCCCAGGCTCAGGGGTTTGATGTTCCAGCGCGAATCATCGGTGGCGTTGCGAAAGACCTGTTCCAGCAGCACCAGCGCAAACACGGGCATGGCCATGGACACCAGCAAACTGAGCCGTGAAGCATCCCCCGACACCGTCACGTCCACCGCGCTCAGCCACAGCGAAACCAGTCCCAAGCCGGTCAGGCCAACCGCCACCAGCAGCAGCCAAGACACGCCACGCCGCGGCGACATGGTTTGTTGCACCGGGCGCAACAACACCAGCAAAAAGCCGAACCAGGCACCATACCGAAGCACATCAAGCACGCGCCGCGTCAGCAACCAGGGCAGCAGCTCGGTCAGCGAAAAGCCCAAGCCAGACCAGCCCCAAAGGCTGCTCAGCACAATGGCCGTCAGTGCAAACCCGCTGGCAAAGTCCCCGGACTTAGCCGTGCGCCTTTGGTGGAGCAGCCGCAACGCCAGCAGGGCGTAGACAAAACCAACCAGCGCCTGACTCCAGCCCGCCAGCGTCATACTACTGTGCGCCCGTGCCCATCACCACCACGCCAACGGTCTCAAACAGGATGATGACATCAAGAAACAGGTTGTGATTTTTCACGTAATACAAGTCGTACTGCAGCTTTTCAGCCGCATCTTCTACCGATGCACCGTACTGGTAACGAACCTGCGCCCAACCGGTGACACCAGGCTTGACGCTTTGGCGTACGGCAAAAAATGGAATTTTTTGCGTCAGCTTGTCCACAAAAAACGGACGTTCCGGGCGCGGCCCGACCAGACTCATGGCACCACCCAGCACGACAAAAAGTTGCGGCAATTCATCAATGCGCAGCTTGCGGATGATTCGCCCGACCCTTGTGACCCGGTCGTCGGTGGCACTGGCCCAGCGCGGTGTGCCATCTTTTTCGGCATCGGTGCGCATGCTGCGAAACTTGATGACGTTGAACAGGCGCCCACTGAGTCCGACGCGCTCCTGCATGTAAAAAATCGGTCCGCCGCTTTCCAGCAAGATAAACACAGACGTGATCAGCATGACCGGCATGGCGAGAATGATCAGAATGGCGGCGCAAACAATATCAAAAATACGCTTGACCACGGCGCGCACCAGGCCATGCGCAAAACCGTCACCAAAGATCAGCCAGCCCGCCGACAGGGAATCCAGCCGGATTTGACCCAGTGTTTTTTCAAAATGCGTGGCCACATCCACCACCCGCACACCCTGCAGCTTGCAGTCGAGCAGCTCACGCATGGGCATGCGCCCGCCGCGACGCTCTGACACGGCCACCACCACCTCGTCGACCCTCTCCTGCGTGACGATGTCGCTCAAAGAACGGGTCGGCGTTAACAAGCCCCAGTTTGACACCACAGCCTCTTCGTCATTGGGGCCAGCAAAATAGCCCACCAGGTCGACGTTGGGGTCAGCCTTGACCAGGCTCTTGCCCACCAGCTTGGCCGACCGTCCGGTGCCCAAAATAAGCACCCGGTGGCGCATGTTTTCACGCGGTGAGGCGCTCGTCACAAACACCCGGTTGACCAGCATCAAGATGGGCACTGCCACCAAGGCCGACAGCAAGGCCTGTTCATTCACCCCATTGAAATGGGATACCCGCCAGACCAGAAACACCACCGGAATCGACAGGAAAAAACCCATCACCGCGCGCGCATGAATTTGCCCGATGGTACGGTTATGCACCCGCTGGTAAAAACCCAAGCCCGTGTTGATGGCCAAAATAGCCAGGCCCAGCACCACAGCCTTTGACAACACCGAAGGCATCACGTCCGACGGCTGTGACACCTGCGGCAACAAAATAGCCAACATGGCGCCCACCACCAAAAGCAGGTCAAAACAGACTTGCATCAGCGTTCGCCGATGAAAGTAATGCCCCAGAATTTTGATCAATCACACACTCCCAATGTTCAGGCCCGATACGGGCAGAATAGTTTTGCCATCATTAAACCAGTCCAATGCCGCAAACGCGCACTCTATCAAAAAAATTTAACGCGCTGAAAATGACCGGCCCTGACCGAGCAGGCCAGCCGCCATCAGCAGCAAAAAAAACAAAAAAGCCACCCGCGGCACATCCAGCACACTGCTGACCAAGCCCACCAGCATAACCCCACTGATGGATGCAGCCAAATAAGGGGCCAACGCGTGGCTGCGCGCCCGCCCCAACAGCAAGCGCCACAAAACCCACAGCAGCAGCGCTGCCATCGCCAAAACCGTGATTAGTCCACGCTCGATCAATACTTCCAGAAAAAGATTGTCAATGTGCCACGGCAAAAAATACGACTGTGCCGCCGGTAGCCAGTGCGCCAGCCCGAGGTCAAACCTGCCGTTATCAAGCAGGTTGCGCCCGCTGTTGCCTTGCAGCCTGACCTCATCCACGTCCACGCTGCTGCCGTCGCTGGCCAGCCCCACCGAGAACATCTTCAGGCGCGGCACCAGCCCACCATCGGGTGCCAGCGCCGACCCGCGCAAGGTGAATGACAGCGTTTGCCAGGGCAACTGGCCCGGCGAAACGGTCACCAGACGCTGCTGGCAGCGCCGGTCATAGAGCAAATGCCGCTCGCACAAGGCCACATCCAGTACCACCTGGTCTTTTACCCGCACACGCATCGTTACCCGATGCTGGCCTGGCGAATCTGGACTTACGCGCTGTGTCAGGCCGAAGCTGCCACCCTGCTCCGCCAGGTTGTGCGGGCTTTGCAGTGTGACAAAAGAATGTGACATCTGGCTGCTGTCACGCTCGCCGTACCATTGCACTTGCCCCGAAAAACCCTCGCCTGGCACCTGTGCAGCGTAGTTGGCTGGCAGGCGGCCCAGTCCCTTGCCCAGCCACCAGTCGGCCGGTCCTTGCAGCAAGTCGACTCCGTTTTGCCAGTGTTCAAAGCGGCTGTCCAGGTCTTGCCCCGTCTTGGCCAGCCGCGCCGTCATGAACGTGCCGCCCACAGCCACCGCCCAAAGTTCCAGCACCAGCACAAATAACAGTGCCCCAGTGCCCCAGACTCGCCAACGTGGCACCACTGGGTGAACCTGACCCTGCCCGTGGCGGCGCCGCCACAACACCAGCGCCAGCAGCATCAGTGGCCCCGCTGTGGCCAGATAAACCCCGCGGGAAAATGTAGTCAGACAGGCGTATTCGGTCAGCAGTGCCAGCACCGCTGCAGCAGTCCAGGCCAAGGGCCTTTTGGCATTTGCCAGCGCCCACACCACAAACGGTGTCGTGATTGCCAGATAGCTATCAATGGCGGCACCGCCCACATGCATTTCCCAAAACAGGCCCACCGTGCGGTAACTGGAAAAGAAATCGGCCAAGCCGGCAAACGCAGTGCGCTCCCACAGCACGGCCAACAGCAACACCACCAGCCCGGCCACCACGCCTTGTGCCAAGCGCCTGGCGGCCCCCTCGGGCTCCGCAGCCAATGCACGCTGCAGCAGCGGCCAAAAAAGCAAGGCAAAGCCGACACTCTTGAAAACCCGCAGGCTGTTGAGTGCACTGTCGTAGCCGGCAAACCAGTCAAACGCCCAGCCACCTGCGTCCTGCACGCCCCGGACGAGCGACAGCAGCGACAACAAACCCAGCACGGCCAGCAGCACCACGCCCACCCAGTGACCCCAAGGCAATTCGTCATTGCGAGGAGCGCCTGCGACGCGGCAATCCACTACGACGGGTACATGGACTGCCGCGCTGCGCTCGCAGTGACGAAGGAAGGCTTCACGCAAATCGACGTGACGCAAGAGCCACGCCGCGTGCAGGTAGCCCGCTGCCAGCGTGCCAAGCAGCAGCAAGTCAAATTCGTCAAAAATCAGCCAGCCGGTCCAGGGAGAAAAGTTCAAGAACGGCAGCGCCGCCGGCACCAGCCACAGCCAAGCCAGTGGCCGCCAGACCGCTATGACGCACCAAACGCACAAACCTACCAGCGCAGCCATGGGCGCAACTGGGTGATGCAGCGCCAGTGTCACTGCGCCTGCCAGGCAGACGAGCCCCAGAAAAAACCAGACGAATGACGGCAGTTTCACGGGAGCAAGTGGCCTGGAGTCATGGATCCCCGCTTGCGCGGGAATGACGCACAGGTGTATTTCACGCTAAACCAGCACCTCAGCGCACAGCGGGTGCCCCAAAAATGACTGCGGGCTGGCGCTGGCACCATAGGCGCCTGACTGAAACACCACGGCCAAATCGCCCACATCGGCTACCGACAACGCCATGTGGTCGGCCAGCAAGTCCAGCGGCGTGCACAAGGGCCCGACCACCGAGACAACTTCGGTTGGCGTGTTCATCTTGTTGCCAATCGCCACCGGATAGTTTTTGCGAATCACCTGGCCAAAGTTGCCCGAGGCTGACAAATGGTGATGCAAACCGCCATCGGTCACCAAGAACACATCGCCACGCGACTGCTTGCGGTCCACCACCCGCGCCACATACACACCGGCTTCGCCCACCAGGTAGCGGCCCAGCTCGATCACCAGCCCGGCCTGCGGCATCTCACGCGCGGCGCGCTCGGCAATATCATCCAGGTTGGCACCGATGGACGCCAGATCAAGCCGCTGCTCGCCCGGAAAATACGGTATGCCAAATCCGCCACCCAGGTTCAAAAAGCGCACCGGGGCCAGAGCCAGATCGGCCAGCCGCAAGGCCAGTTCATACGACTTTCGCTGCGCCTCACAAATCGACTCGGCCTTGAGGTTCTGCGAACCGGCAAACAAGTGAAAGCCCTCAAACTGCAGGCCAGCGGCGCGAATGTCGGCCATCAAGGCGGGCATTTGCTCCACATCCACCCCAAACTGCTTGGGGCCGCCACCCATCTTCATGCCCGAACCCTTGAGCTCAAAGTCGGGGTTGACGCGCACCGCCACGCGGGCCGGCAGGCCAAGCTCGGCAGAAATCGCCGCCAGCGCCGACACCTCGCGAAACGACTCCAGGTTGACCAGCACGCCAGCCGCCACCGACTGACGCAGTTCGGCATCTTTCTTGCCCGGCCCGGCAAAGCTGATCTCTTGCGGGTCAGCCCCGGCGTTCATGGCCACTTGCAACTCACCGGCAGAGGCCACATCGATGCCATCCACCAGCGTGGCCATAAAACCCACCACGGCGGGCATCGGATTGGCTTTCATGGCGTAGTGCAGCTTGATGCTTGCCGGCAACGCCGCGCGCAACTCAGCCACCCGTGTGCGCAATAACTGGCGGTCGTAGGCATAAAACGGTGTCTGTCCTACCCGCGCGGCCAGTCGGGTCAGCGGCATGCCACCAACGAGCAACTCGCCGTTGGCAACAGCAAATTGGTCCATCGCGGCATGAATGGGCATTGAACGAACAGGTAAATTCATGGTGCAGAACTTTTAGATGAAGCCAGCCACTCGGTGGACAGCAACTTGCGGTCGATTTTGCCGTTGGGGTTGCGCGGCAGCGGGCCGGCGCGCACCTCAATATGGGCCGGAATCATGTAGGCCGGCATTCTGGCCTTGCACTCAAAAATCAAGGCTTTTAGGTCGATAGCCCCCGTATTACTTGCGGGAGTAGCTATTACTTGTATAGCATGCCCCAACATCTCGTGCGGCACGCCAAAGGCCACGCACTCACCCACCAGGCGG
The DNA here is from genome assembly GCA_038328055.1 of Burkholderiales bacterium. GTDB lineage: Bacteria > Pseudomonadota > Gammaproteobacteria > Burkholderiales > Burkholderiaceae_C > Rhodoferax. The sequence continues at coordinate 4,946 of JBBQLQ010000110.1, read as the reverse complement.
GTGGCGTAGAGCACTTCTTCGACCTCGGTGGGGCTGACGCGGTAGCCTGAGGTTTTCATCATCTCGTCGCGCCGGCCAATGAAGTACAAAAAGCCTTCGTCGTCCTGGCGCACCGTGTCGCCCGAAAACACGGCGTATTCGGGCAATTGCAGGCCAGGCTGGCGGCCAGGCGCATCGGGGGCCAGCAGCTTGTAGCGTTCGGCAGTTTTTTCAGCATCGTTCCAATAGCCCAGGGCCACCAGCGGGCCGCGGTGCACCAGCTCGCCGGGCTCTTGCGCGGCGCAGGGCGAGCCATCGTCGCGCAACACCAAAATCTCGGCATTCGGAATCGCCTTGCCAATCGAATCCGGGCGACGGTCGACCTCGGCAGGGTCCAGGTAGGTGGAGCGAAACGCCTCGGTCAGGCCGTACATCAAAAACGGCAAGGCCTGGGGCACGCGCTGGCGCAACAGGCCGAGCGTCTCGCGCGGCATGCGCCCGCCGGTGTTTGCAAAGTAGCGCAAGTGCTCACTCACTTCAAGTGGCCAGTCCAGCTGTGCCAACTGAATATAAAGCGGTGGCACAGCGGTAATGCCGGTGACTTTTTCGCGCGCCATTGCCTTGAGCACATCGCGCGGCATCAAATAGTTGAGCAAAACTACCCGCGCGCCCACATGAAATGCCGTGGTGAGCTGGCTGAAACCCGCGTCAAACGACAGCGGCAGTGCCGCCAGCAGCGTGTCAGACGGGCGGTTTTCAAGGTACGAGGCCACGCTTTTGGCCCCTGCCACCATGTTGCGGTGCGACAGCACCACCCCCTTGGGGTTGCCGGTGCTGCCCGAGGTGTAAAGAATCGCCACCATGTCGGTGTCGATCACGCGGTGGCTTGCACGCGCTGGGCTGGCCAGTAGCGTGGCCCAGGGGGTCAACGCCAGGTGCACGGGCGAATCCATATCTGCGTCGGCCGCGCCGGTTACCACCACGTCACGCAAGTCATGGCAATCCATCAGCACCGGGGCCAGCAGCGCCAGCCGCTCGGGCGATGTCACCAGCACACGCACATTGCAGTCGCGCAAGATAAACGCCACCTGCTCGGGCTTGAGCAAGGGGTTCAGCGGCACAAACACGCCACCGGCCGCCGGAGCGCCAAAGCTGGCAACCACCGTCTCAAACCGCTTTTCAAGGTAAATGGCCACCCGCTCGCCGCGCTGCAAACCCAGTTGCATCAAGCCACCGGAAAAACCGCTGACGTCATCCTGGAGCTGCTCGTAGCTGAGCGACTCGGCACCATAATTCAGGGCAATGGCCTGCGGCGTGCGCCGGGCAGACACGCTTATCAATTCATGCAGCAAGGTTGATTCGGTCATGGCAAATGAGGGTGGGGCAAAAAAACGAGCACGCACACGGCGCGAAGCGAGCGCATATCGTACCTGTTTGGCCCCCTACAATCCGCCAAATCCGCCACCAACAACCCCGGGAGCCCGAATTGAACGTGACACAAGAAGTTATCCGCCTGCTTGATGAAGTTTTGAGCCTGAACGGCCGCAGCAGCACTTTTACCCGCGACACCCCCTTGCTGGGCGCTATTCCAGAGCTTGACTCGATGGCGGTGGTGACCTTGATCACCGGGCTAGAAAACCACTTTGGCATCAGTGTGGACGACGACGAAATTGACGGTGCGGTGTTTGCCACCGTGGGCTCGCTGGCCGACTTTGTCAGCGACAAGCTCGCCGCCTGATCTCTTCGGTGGCAACCCAAGCCTTTTTTCTGCCGGCAGAAAACGGGCAACGCTTTTGCCTGTTTCACCCGGCTAAGCTGCCAGCTGGCGCGGCCCCACGCGGCCAGGTGCTATACCTGCACCCGTTCACTGAAGAGATGAACAAATCACGCCGCATGGCCGCCATGCAGGCGCGCGCACTGGCGCAGGCCGGTTTTGACGTGCTGCAGATCGACCTGCTGGGATGTGGCGACAGCAGCGGTGATTTTGCCGATGCCACTTGGGCCGCATGGTTGCAAGACGCGGCCAACGCCTGCCGATGGCTGCGCCATCGCATTGACACCACCGTGCCCAAGCCTACGCAGCACCCACCGCTGTGGTTGTGGGGCTTGCGCGCCGGTTGCCTGCTGGCCGCGCAAGCCGCACAGACTCTGCCTGAACCCTGCAACCTCCTGTTTTGGGCACCTGCCCCGGCTGGCAAACCACTGCTGCAACAGTTCTTGCGCCTCAAAGCCGCCGCTGACCTGCCCAGCGGCAACGCCAAAGCCGTGATGGAAGGCCTGCGCAGCGAGCTAGCGAGTGGCCGCGCGGTCGAAGTTGCCGGCTACCTGCTGGCCCCCGGCCTGGCCAGTGGTTTGGAGCAGGCCAGCTTGCTGCCCCCGCCGGTTGACTCTGGCTGCACCACAGCTTGCCGCGTGGAGTGGTTTGAACTCTCAACCCGTGACGATGCCTCTCTGACCCCGGTGGCAGCCAAGGCGATTGCCCAGTGGCGTGAGGCTGGCTACGCGGTATGCAGCCACATCGTGCAAGGGCCAGCGTTTTGGCAGACCAGCGAGATTGAAGATGCTCCGGGCTTGCTGGCAGCCACTGTTGCGGCTATTGCACTTGGTGAGCCATAAACCCAGGAAGCCGCCGAATTCTCGCAATCGCGAAAATAATCGTTATCTGACCCCAATTATTCCAGTGCGCGGGGGCGGGTTTTCCATCATCTCCATGAGTCGCAACGATTCCCTGCGAGTGAGCGCAATCGTGGATTCACTTTCAATGACCTTATCCGCTTTTTCCAGCGCGGCTTGCACCACGAACTGGTTCAGGGTCGCACCCACAAGATCGGCTGCCACTTGCAGTTTGTCCAGCACATGGTCAGTCAGTCATGTGGTGAGCCGTTTGCCCGTTTGAGCTAGCATGGCGATCTCCATAAGGCGTATTTTTGCAATGCCTCTAGAGTAATTTCAGACTTCCTGATGCGTACAGGCACAGTTTGCTTTTTTCAGAAATAGGACTGGCACTTGTAGGAGCTGCGGCAGCCGCGAATTCGGGCTTGCCAGCCCTCCCACAAAGTAACAACCAGGCTTGCACCATGCCAAATGGATTCTGTGCGGATCAGGAAGTCTGAATTTAGTGGCGTCATCTTGTCACCACATTTTCTTTCTCATGGTTTTTTGTTCAATAACCTGAAATCTCATCAAAGGCACAAAGCGCATGGTCGCCTGATATTCGCATCCCTCATTTCGCAATCCCCAAGAACACAGCCAAGCAACGCTCGACCTCAACCAGGGCATCCGCGTCGATGCGCCCAAAGGCCAGCCCTAGCTTGTCGCGTTTTACCGTCATGGCCTTATCCACCATCACTTGCGAAGGCTTCTGCAAGCCGTTTTCAGCGCTTGGCTGCACAGTGACGCGAAGCAATGGTGCGGCAACAAGCGTGCTGGTGACGGGCAGGACCGTTGCGCTCGCGTGCTCGCTGAACTGGTCTGCCTGGATGACTAATGCAGGCCGTGGTTTCCCGAAGTCGCCTTGCGTGACGATGGTCACAAAATCGCCTCGCATCATTCTGTCCAACCGTCCACATCTGCCAGCGCTTCATCCATGAAATGTTGCATGTCGGTATCGGCCATATCTGCCTGCGCGGCAAGGCGGCACTGGCGACGGCATTCCTCTGCGAAGTCTGGCCGTCGCGTATCCGGCACCCATATTTGCACCGGTCGAAGTCCCGCCATGCGCAGCGCGTCGCGGTGCTTCTGAACTCGTGCATTAACGTCAGTAGTTCCCACATGCATGCCCCATTAGTTACATGCAACACTATACAGAACAAAATAGTTACATGCAACAAAACTAGCGACTCTCGCCCGGCGACTTGCTGAAGCGGTCACCCGGCCAACGCCAAAACTGCGCTACGGCTCTGCTTGCAACGAAAAATAATCGTTATCTGACCCCAATTATTCCTTTGCGAGGTCCGCATTTTTACGGGCGATCCAGAGGTCGTGTGCATCCTGCATCGCCAACCAGCTCTCCGGGCTGCGTCCAATTGCTTTAGACAGGCGCAACGCCATGTCAGGCGTGACGCGACTCATACGCTTCAGGATTCTGCTCAGTGTAGAGGCGCCAACATCAAGCCGACTCGCCAACTCGCGACCACTGATCCCGTAGAGCTCAAGATCAGACTTCCTGATCCGCACGGAATCCATTTGGCATGGTGAAAACCTGGTTGTGACTTTGTGGGAGGGCTGGCAAGCCCGAATTCGCGGCTGCCGCCGCTCCTACAAGTGCCAGTTCTATTCCTGAAAAAAGCAAATTTTGTCTATACGCATCAGGAAGTCTGAAGATAAACCTCGGTGATGAACTCACCGGGGTGAGGTGGATTGTGCATTGCCATCAGTGATAGTCCTCGTAATCCAAAACATAGACGCTTGCGTCCTTGAACTCAAATGTCATTCGCCAGTTACCGCTCACAGTAATAGACCAGCGCCCGCCTTGATCACCTTTAAGCACATGCAGGCGAAAACCCGGAATGTCCATATCGTCAACAGTCTGCGCTGTGTCCAATGCCGTAAGCTGCATCCTTAGCCGCTTGGCATGACTGGCTTGGATACCCGATGTGCTGCCGGTGTCAAAAAGTCTGCGCAGGCCTTTGTGTCGAAACGGCATGATCATGCAGCATCAAACGGTGTTGCACATCATGCAACAGTTTTTTTGGTGTGAAAGCCGTCGTGGTTGGTTTACCCAGCCAAAAAAACCCGTCAGCAAGCCACCGTGCTGGTGACGGCATGTAGCAGCTTTTTTGCTACACTATTAATAGCTACTAGCGCATACATATAAAGGGCTATAGGCCAATTTGTTATAAATTTTCTGGCGATTTTCTGCAGCAGTCACCAGGCCAGCCTACCGCACACTGTCCCGAAACGCATCGGCAAGCATCGGCACCAGCAGCACACTTACCCGACAAACACCAACACGGCGTTTCGGGTCC
>JBBQLQ010000109.1:0-11735 GCA_038328055.1 Burkholderiales bacterium | reverse complement strand
GGCGCGCTGGAGCGCGAGGTGCTGATGCAGTTTTTGATTGAAGCGGTGGTGCTGTCGGCGCTAGGTGGCGTGATCGGCATCGTGCTGGCCACCGGTGCCTCGATTGGGCTGGCCAAGCTGATGGATGTGCCCTTTGTCTTTAACGCCGGCGTTAACCTGCTGTCCTTCGTTTTTTCAGCCGGCATTGGCGTGCTGTTTGGCTACTTTCCAGCCCGCCGGGCCGCCCGGCTGGACCCGATTGAGGCCTTGCGGCATGAGTAAATTTATAACAAATCAGCCTCTAGCCCTTATACAATAAGCGCATACAGCTATTTTATTTGTAGCACCCGATCAATTCAGGCCACCACCGGCTGAAACACCCAGATATGCGCTGCATTCTTGTCAAGGCTCTGACGCGGTTACATGCTGAAAAACAGCCCAAACTTTCATGGCATCGGTCACCTGTGAATCATGAAAACTCCGTCCTTGCGAGGAGCACAGCGACGCGGCAATCCATGACTTCCAGGTGCATGGATCGCCGCGCTTTGATCGCAATGACGGACGGGTGTATTTCACGTTAATCAGGAAACATCATGGCAACCACCGACAGCGCACCCCAAGGAACCCTGACGCGCATTCTGCGGCTGATGGCCGACAAGCGCGCCTCCGATGTCTACCTGTCGGCCAATTCCCCGGCGCTGATCCGCATCAACGGCTTGTGCGTGCCCATCAACAGCCAGGCGTTGCCACCGGATGCGCCGCTGAACCTGCTGGCAGAAATACTGCCGCCCGAGCGCATTCAGGAGTTGCAAACCACCAGTGAACTCAACATGGGCTGGTCGTTTCCCGGCGTTGGCCGGTTTCGCATCAGCGCCATGCGTCAGCGCGGCACCTATGCCGCCGTCATCCGCTACATCACTAACGAGATTCCTACGCTGGACTCACTGGCCTTGCCCACCGCGCTGGCTGACCTGATGCTGCAAAAGCGCGGCCTGATCCTGATGGTGGGGGCGACCGGCTCGGGTAAAAGCACCACGCTGGCGGCCATGATCGACCACCGCAACACCCACCTGTCAGGCCATATCCTGACGATTGAAGACCCGATCGAGTTCCTGTTCAAGAACAAGCTGGCCGTCATCAACCAGCGCGAAGTGGGTTCTGACACGCAATCCACCCATCTGGCCCTGAAAAATGCCCTGCGCCAAGCCCCCGATGTGATCATGATTGGCGAAGTCCGCGACCGCGAAACCATGACCGCCGCCATCACCTACGCGCAAACCGGTCACCTGTGCCTGGCCACCATGCACGCCAACAACAGCTACCAGGCACTGAACCGGATTTTGAGTTTCTACCAGGTCGAGGTGCGCCAGACCATGCTGGGCGACTTGGCTGCGGCCATGAAAGCCGTCGTGTCGCAGCGCCTGCTGCGCACCGTTGTCGGCACCCGCACGGCGGCCGTGGAGATCTTGCTTAACACCAAGCTGGTGTCTGATCTGATCGAAAAAGGCGACTTCTCGGCCATCAGCGATGCCATGGAAAAATCCATGGCCGAAGGCAGCCAAACTTTCGAGCAAGACATCGCCCGACAAATCATGGCCGGCCAGGTCGACCGAAAGGAAGGCATGGCCAATGCTGACTCGCCCACCAACCTGATGTGGCGCCTGCAAAACGACTTCAACCACAAAGCCAGCGTGCAAGCCCTCAAACCCGTCGAAGATTCGGACGACAAGCCGAGCTTTACCGAAATCACGCTCGACATGAACCACTAACGTGCCCACCTTATGACCGACACCCTGGCCCTGGCCGAACAACTGATCAGCTGCCGCTCTGACACGCCGCAAGATGCGGGCTGCCAGGCCATCATCGGCCAGCGCTTGGCTGCGATTGGCTTTGAGCTTGAAACCCTGGTCAGCGGGCCAGACCATTTCCGCGTCACCAATTTGTGGGCAAAAAGGCCTGTAGCCCTTATAAATAAAGCGCAATCAGCTACAAAATTAATAGTATTTGCGGGCCACACCGATGTCGTACCGACCGGCCCTGTAGCGCAGTGGACGAGCGACCCCTTCACCCCGACCCAAAGAGGCGGCATGCTGTATGGCCGTGGCGCGGCTGACATGAAAACCTCGCTGGCGGCCTTTGTCGTGGCCTGCGAAGAATTCATCGCCAAGCAACCCGACACCCCGCTGGCGATCGGTTTTTTACTCACCAGCGATGAAGAAGGCCCGGCGCTGGATGGCACGGTCAAGGTCGTTGAAATGTTGCAACAGCGCAGCGAAACACTCGACTACTGCATCGTCGGCGAACCCACCTCGGTCAAGCGCACCGGCGACATGATCAAAAATGGCCGCCGCGGCACGCTCAGCGGCAAGCTCACTGTCAAAGGCGTGCAAGGCCACATCGCCTACCCGCAACTGGCCAAAAACCCGATTCACCTGCTGGCCCCGGCGCTGGCTGAATTGGTCGGGACGGAATGGGACAGGGGCAACGCATTTTTTCCGCCCACCTCCTGGCAGGTCAGCAACATCCATGGCGGCACCGGTGCCAGCAACGTAATTCCGGGCAGCGTGGTGGTCGATTTCAACTTCAGGTTTTGCACCGAATCCACGCCCGAAGCCCTGCAACAGCGCTTGCAGGCGGTGCTCGACCAGCATGGTCTGGAGTATGAGCTGGCCTGGACCCTCGGCGGTAGGCCTTTTTTGACCACGCCCGGCACGCTGGTCGACGCGGTAGCCGCCGCTATTCTGGCTGAGACCGGCCTCACCACCGAACTGTCTACCACCGGCGGCACCAGTGATGGCCGTTTCATTGCCAGCATCTGCCCACAGCTCATCGAACTCGGCCCGCCAAACGCCAGCATCCACAAGGTAGATGAATGCATCCCGTTGGCCGACATCGAGCCTTTGAAAAACATTTACCGCCGCACGCTGGAGAACCTGCATACGCAGGCTATTGCATGACCATCCTCGAACTCATTGAAGCCGGCGAATGCCAACTCATCAAAGCTGGGGTTGCCTTTGGCCACGGCACCCAAAACGCCTTTGACGAAGCCGCCTGGCTGGTGCTGTGGCAACTCGGGCTGCCGCTCGACACCCCGCTGGACGGGCCCCTAGATGATGCAAATTCAGTATCAAATCAGCCTGTAGCCCCCGAAAAACAAGCGCTGATAGCTACGCTTTTTGCAGCACGCATTGCCACCCGCAAACCCGCTGCCTACCTCACCCATGAGGCCTGGCTGCAAGGCGTGGCGTTTTATGTGGACGAGCGCAGCATCGTGCCACGCTCGCTGATTGCCGAAGTGTTGGTGGAAGGCAGCATCGACTACTGGCTGAGCGAAGCCACCCACAAGGTTCTCGACCTGTGCACTGGCAATGGCAGCCTGGCCATCATCGCCGCCCTGACCTATCCAGACGTGCTCGTCACCGCCTCTGACCTATCCAGCGACGCGCTGGCCGTGGCCCACATCAACGTTGAAAAGCACGGCCTGCACCAGCGCGTAACGCTGGTCGAATCCGACGGTTTTGCCAAACATACGCTGCAAACGCGCGGCCCGTTTCACCTGATTGTGTGCAACCCGCCCTACGTCAACGCCCAGAGCATGGCCACCCTGGCACCCGAGTTCAAGGCTGAACCGGCGCTGGCACTCGACGGCAATGCCGCTGGTGGCATCGACGGCATGGACTTCATCCGCAGCCTGCTGCGTGATGCGCCCGCCCACATGGCCCCGGATGGCATCTTGATTCTTGAAATTGGCAACGAACGCGCGCACTTTGAGGCCGCCTTCTCCACGCTGCCAGCCATCTGGCTCGACACCAGCGCCGGCAGTGACCAAGTGCTGCTGCTGACCCGCGAGGCGCTGCTGGCCTGAAATCCTCACTTTTAACTTGACCCTTTCCCATTGATTACCCTAAAAAACGTCACCCTGCGCCGCAGCGCCAAAGTCTTGCTTGACGGCGCGACCGTCACCATCAATCCGGGCGAAAAAGTCGGCCTGGTCGGGCGCAACGGCGCTGGCAAGTCCAGCCTGTTTGCGCTTTTCAACGGCAACCTGCATGAAGACGCGGGCGAGTACTACATCCCGACCCAATGGCGCATGGGCCAGGTGGCGCAGGACATGCCCGAGACGGATCAGTCCGCCACCGATTTCGTTGTCGATGGCGATGTGACCCTGTTGGCAGCACAACAAGAGGTCACCGCGTCTGAAGCCACCGAAGACTACGACCGCATGGCCCACGCCTACATGGCGCTGCAAGATGCCGGTGCCCACGACGCGCCCGCCCGCGCCCAGGCGCTGATTTTGGGGCTGGGTTTCAAAACCACCGAACTAACCAACCCGGTCAACAGTTTCTCGGGTGGCTGGCGCATGCGCCTGCAATTGGCCCGTGCGCTGATGTGCCCGAGCGACCTGCTGCTGCTCGATGAGCCGACCAACCACCTGGACCTAGACGCGCTGGTCTGGCTGGAAGCCTGGCTGAAAAAATACGAAGGCACGATGATCGTCATCAGCCACGACCGTGAGTTTCTGGACGCGGTGACCAACGTCACCTTGCACATCGACTCAGGCAAACTGGTGCGTTACGGCGGCAATTACAGCAAGTTTGAGGACATGCGCGCCGAGCAGATGGAACTGCAGCAAAACGCCTTTGCCAAACAGCAAGACAAGATTGCCCACCTGCAAAAGTTCATTGCCCGCTTCAAGGCCAAGGCCAGCAAGGCCAAGCAGGCGCAAAGCCGGGTCAAGGCACTTGACCGCATGGAGAAAATTGCACCCCTGCTGGCCGAAGCCGATTTCACCTTTGAATTCAAGGAACCCGCCAACCTGCCCAACCCGATGCTCTCCATGAGCAACGTCAGCTTTGGCTACCCACCACCTGAAGACGCACCAGAGGGCACGCCGCCCACGGTGATCGTCAACAAGGTCAGCAAGTCGGTGCTGGCCGGTCAGCGCATCGGCATTTTGGGGGCCAACGGCCAAGGCAAGTCCACCGTGGTGAAAACCATCGCCCGCGATTTGAAGGCCATCAGCGGTGAAATCACCGAGGGCAAGGGACTCAACATCGGCTACTTTGCCCAGCAAGAGCTTGACGTACTGCGCCCGGCCGACACCCCGCTGGAGCACATGATCCGCCTGGTCAAAGACATGACTGCCGCTGGAAAAATTGCTGGCCAGCAAACACGCGAGCAAGACTTGCGCAGCTTTCTGGGCACTTTCAACTTTGGTGGCGACATGGTCAAGCAGGCTGTCGGCAGCATGAGCGGCGGCGAAAAAGCCCGGCTGGTGCTGTGCATGATGGTCTGGCAACGCCCCAACCTGCTGCTGATGGACGAGCCCACCAACCACCTGGATCTGGCCACCCGTGAAGCATTGGCCATGGCATTGAATGAATTTGAAGGTACGCTGATGCTCGTCAGCCACGACCGGGCGTTGCTCAGAAGCGTGTGCGATGAATTCTGGATGGTCTCGCGCGGCGGCATCGAGCCGTTTGACGGTGATCTGGACGACTACCAGCGCTATTTGCTCGACGAAGCCAAGCGCCAGCGCGAGGCCATCAAGGAGGCCAGCAGCGCTGCAGCCAAGGCTGAACGCAAGGCACAAACTGAAGCAGCGGCAGCGCTTGCCAAGGTCAAATCCAAACCGGCACCCACTGGCTCGCTCAAGCGAAAACTGCAAGACGTGGAAGCCCGCATGGCCGTATTAAATGGTGAAGGTGCCGCGCTGGAAGGCCATTTGAGCCAATCGCCACCACCCTCCGACTTTGCCAACCTGGGCAAGCGACTCAAAGCGGTCAATGAAGAATTGCAGGTACTCGAAGAACAGTGGCTGACGATTTCTGGCGAAATAGAATCGCTGCCCGCGTAACAAGCGAGACGGCCACCATGCCTGAACTCTGTCGATTTCTGGGGATCATCATCTACATGAATTGGGGCGATCACCCGTTGCCGCATTCCATGCGCGCTATGGTGCCTTTGAAATTTCGGTCGAAATTGAATCCGGCATCGTTCGGGGAGAATTCCCCAAACGGGCGATGCGGGCAGAGTTGGATTGGCTTGACGAGCACAAATCAGAACTACTGGAAGACTGGCAACTGGCACAGCTTCGCAAACCTTTGAAACCAATTGCACCTTTGGAGTAACACCATGTTTTTGCACACAACCGCTGTCAAAGCACTACCCGGTTACCGACTCGAACTTGCGTTCAACAAAGGCATCACGGGAGAAATTTGCTTGCTCGACGAATTGTGGGGCGAGGTCTTCGAGCCGCTCAAGGACGAAGTGCAATTCGCAACAGCCCATCAAAACAACGATCTGGGCACGGTATCGTGGGCCAATGGGGCCGACTTTGCCCCTGAGTTATTGTTCAACCTGCTGCAGTCACAAACCAGCCAGGCCGCCTGAGTTTTTATTAGGAAAAAACAACATGACCATTCTCGTCACCGGCGGTGCCGGTTTTATTGGTGCCAATTTCGTGCTGGACTGGCTGGCTTTGAATGACGAGCCCGTCATCAACCTCGACAAACTCACTTACGCCGGCAACCCCGAAACATTGCAAAGCCTGCAGGGTGACGCGCGCCACACGCTGGTTCAAGGTGATATTGGCGATGCGGCATTGGTCAGCCAGTTGCTCAAAGACCACCAGCCGCGCGCCGTGGTCAACTTTGCCGCCGAGAGCCATGTCGACCGCTCCATCCACGGCCCCGGCGAATTCATCCAGACCAACATTGTTGGCACGTTTAACCTGCTGGAATCGGTGCGCGACTACTGGTCGCAATTGCCCGAAGCCCTGGATTGCCACGGGGCTGCGCCCCTCGCAATGACGGGTGAGGCTGTCGTTGCGAGCGCAGCGCGGCAACCCATGACGGGTGAGGCTGTCATTGCGAGCGCAGCGCGGCAATCCATAACGGGTGAGGCTGTCGTTGCGAGCGCAGCGCGGCAATCCATGAACCCGACCAAATCATCGTTTCGCTTTCTGCATGTCTCCACCGACGAGGTCTACGGCAGCCTGGCCAAAAACGACCCCGCCTTCACCGAGCAAAGCCACATCGAGCCCAACAGTCCGTACAGCGCCAGCAAAGCCGCCAGCGACCACCTGGTGCGCGCCTGGCACCACACCTATGGCTTGCCGGTGCTGACCACCAATTGCTCCAACAACTACGGCCCGTACCACTTTCCTGAAAAGCTCATTCCCCTGATGATCGTCAACGCGCTGGCAGGCAAAAACCTGCCGGTGTATGGCGACGGCCAGCAGATTCGCGACTGGCTGTATGTCAAAGACCATTGCAGCGCCATCCGCCGGGTGCTGGAAGCCGGCCGCCTGGGTGAAATCTACAACGTCGGCGGCTGGAACGAAAAGGCGAATTTGGACATCGTCCACACCGTCTGTGCCCTGCTTGATGAATTGCGCCCGCGTGCCGACGGCAAACCCTACAAGGACCAAATCACCTACGTGACCGACCGCCCAGGCCACGACCGCCGCTACGCCATCGATGCCCGCAAGCTGGAGAGTGAACTCGGCTGGAAACCGGCTGAAACATTTGAGACCGGCATCCGCAAGACGGTGCAGTGGTACCTGGACAACCCAGACTGGGTCGCCCATGTGCAAAGTGGCGCGTACCGCGAGTGGGTGCAAAAGCAGTACCAATAAGCACGCCCTCCATGCGCCTCAGCCTGGAACAGCAAAACGCCATTCGGGCAGCCAGCATTGCCGCCTTTGATGCGGACGTGAGCGTATGGCTTTTTGGGTCGCGCGTGGATGACAACAAGCGCGGCGGCGGCATTGATTTGCTGATTCAGCCAGGGCCGGCAGCATCTGACCAGCAGTTTTCCAGAAAAATTCGCTTTTTGACAGCGTTGGAGCGGAAACTTGGCGAACGCAAAATTGATGTCGTCATAGAAGCTCCGCACGACACCCGGCCCATCGTTGAGATTGCGCTCGCCACAGGAGTCAAAATCGTATGAAAAACGCAGCTGAACTGTTAGCTCTTAAGCAAACGCATGAGCAGTGCCTAGGGCACGCCGACGCGCTGGCCGAGGCTTTGGCTGACATGCTTCTGCGCGCGTTAGACGCATCGTCTTATGAGCATCTTTCCAAAGATGACCGGCGTTTGCTGGACCAGTTTGCCTATCGCTATACGCGTTTGCAAGACGATATGGAGGCGCGACTCATGCCAGCCGTTTTACGCGCGCTGGGAGAGGACATTGCTGCTATGCCGACCTTTGACAGGTTTGCCAGACTTGAGCAATTGGGTTGGCTAGCGAGCGCCGACGACTGGGCGACCTTGCGCCAGATTCGCAATGCGTTTGCCCATGATTACCCCGACTCAGCGCAAGAGCGTTTTGAGCGTTTACAGGCAGCCGCCAGCGCAGCAAGCCAATTGATAGCCTGCCTTGGCCTCATCAGCAGTCAGATGCTTCAACGTTTTGGAGATATCCATTGAAAATCCTCCTCCTAGGTAAAAGCGGCCAGGTCGGCTGGGAGCTGCAACGCGCCTTAAGCCCTTTGGGCGAACTCATTGCGCTGGATCGCTTAGGCGGCCAGAGCGCTGACGGCACCAGACTTTGCGGCGATCTGACCCAGCTTGACCAGCTGGCGGCCACCGTGCGCACCCTGCGCCCCGACGTGATCGTCAACGCCGCCGCCCACACGGCTGTGGACAAAGCCGAGTCTGAGCCCGATCTGGCCCACACGCTCAACGCTTTGGCCCCAGCCATACTGGCGCAAGAGGCCGCCAAACTGGGTGCCTGGCTAGTGCACTACAGCACCGACTATGTGTTTGACGGCAGCGGCGACAAGCCCTGGGTTGAAACCGATGCCACCGGCCCCTTGAGCGTCTATGGCACCACAAAACTTGAGGGCGAACAGCGCATCGCCGCCGTCTGCCCGCGCCATCTGATTTTCAGAACCAGCTGGGTCTACGCCGCCCGCGGTGGCAACTTTGCCAAAACCATGCTGCGCCTGGCGCAAGAGCGCGAGCGCCTCACCGTCATCAACGACCAGTTTGGCGCGTCCACCGGGGCCGAGTTGATTGCCGACATCACCGCCCATGCCATCCGGCAAGTCACCCTGCCTGCAACCCAAGCCGTTGCGCTGGCGGGTATCTACCACCTTGTCGCCAGCGGCGAAACCACTTGGTTTGACTATGCAAAACATGTGCTAGCCCAGGCAGTTATTGCGCAGCCTGCTATTAAATTGAAAGTAACTGACCTTGCACCCGTGCCCACCAGCGCCTTCCCGACTCCGGCCAGGCGGCCTCTCAATTCGCGCCTGAACACCGGTAAACTCCAAGCCAACTTCGGCCTGACGTTGCCACCATGGCAAGCCGGGGTGAACCGCATGCTGGAGGAGATAAGGAACCGAGAAATAATAAATTGAACAATTATCCGATTGCAGGCGAGATGCTAGGCAAGGCGCAGAACGCGCCGTGTGGCTGGCCACACAAGTGTTTTGCAACGCAGCATAGCGCTCGCATGCAAGATGGAGAATGTTCAAGTTATTTTTCTCGGTGACTTACTGCACTGGCAGTGAGGCACGTTGCCCGCCAATACCCATGACCCCGCCACTTCTTGATCCGCCGCTCGTATCCCCCGATGCCGACGACGACAATTGGTTTCATGCCACGCTGCAGGTAGCCTGTAAATCAGCTTCCAGCGCCCGTACTACTTGCGTAAGCAGCTATCAATAAAAGAGCAATGCATTTTAATATTCAGCAGACTTACGCAAAATTGCTCCGGCTAGGCGTATTGGCGAAGACAGTACGCGCAGTACGGCAAGACGATGCAACGACGCTGGGCCAGTTCATCTGCGTTGGTCTATTCTAAAAAATGCACCGTTACCCAGCTACCATGATCGCCTTCGCTTAAGCCACACAGTGCTATCAATAAACGAGCTACTTACGCATACTACAAAGGGGCTGGAAGGCTTTTAGTCTAATAAATCGAGGCACAGGAACACGCATGTATTTCACCGTCAACAACGCCCAAACCTATTGCTACACCGGCGGCAAGGCCTTTGAGGCGGGCAAGCCGACCGTGGTCTTCATCCACGGGGTGCTCAACGACCACAGCGTCTGGATTTTGCAGAGCCGCTACCTGGCCAACCACGGCTGGAACGTGCTGGCCATCGACCTGCCCGGCCACTGCCGCAGCGCGGGGGACGCGCCTGCCACCGTCGAAGACGCGGCTGATTTCATCGGCGCGCTGCTGGACGCGGCAGGAGTGCACAGCGCCGCGCTGGTCGGCCACAGCTGGGGCTCGTTGATCGCGCTGGAGGCCGCAGCCCGCCTGCAAAGCCGCATCAGCCACCTGGCGCTGGTGGGCACGGCTTTTCCGATGCGGGTGTCACCGGCGCTACTGGAAAGCTCACAGACCGACCCGATGAAAGCGCTGAAGCTGGTCAACGTGTTTTCCCGCAGCACGCTGGCCCCGCCGCCGTCGGCGCTCGGGCCTGGCACCTGGGTCTATGGCGCGTCGATGGCGCTGGGTCGGCGCGTACTGGCCAGCAACAAAGATGTGAATGTGTTTTACCGGGGTTTCAAAGCCTGTGACAGCTACACCCATGGGCATGACGCGATGGCACAAATCACCTGTCAGGTGCTGTTTGTGCTGGGTGCGCAAGACCAGATGACCCCGCCCAAGGCCGCGCAAAGTCTGATCGATGCCGCCCGAACCAGTGGCAAAACCGTGCAACTGGTCAGCCTGCCGGTGGGCCACAACCAGATGACCGAGGCACCCGATCAGATGCTGGACGCGCTATGCGGTTTTCTGCAACCCTGAGTTTTTCGGCCTACAAGCTGAGGTCGCTGAGAAATGTATAAGAAATACGCCTCTAGCCCCTATAAACAATGCGTAAACAGCTATTAATAATATAGCACCCAGGGATTTGTCCGCAAGGCCTTGGCACACTGCTTCACATCACTTTGAATCGCACCCATTGGGCATGGTGTAAGCCTGGTTGTGACTTTGTGGGAGGGCTGGCAAGCCCGAATTCGCGGCTGCCGCCGCTCCTACAAGTGCCAGTGCCAGTGCCAGTGCCAGTGCCAGTGCCAGGGCCAGTGCCAGTGCCAGTGCCAGTGCCAGTGCCAGTGCCAGTGCCAGTGCCAGTGCCAGTGCCAGGGCCAGTGGCAGTGCCAGGGCCAGTGCCAGTGCCAGGGCCAGGGCCAGTGCCAGGGCCAGTGGCAGTGCCAGTGCCAGGGCCAGTGGCAGTGCCAGTGCCAGTGCCAGTGCCAGTGCCAGTGCCAGTGCCAAGGCCAGGGTCAGGGCCAGGGTCAGGGCCAGGGTCAGGGCCAGGGCCAGGGTCAGGGCCAGGGCCAGGGCTTTGGGGTCAGATCACGATTTTGGCTACTGGCCGCTGAGCTTGCCAACCGTCACCCCCAAAACTCGTGCTCTGACCCCAATGCTTTAGCCCTGCTTCACATCACTTTGAATCGCACCCATTGGGCATGGTGAAAGCCTGGTTGTTACTTTGTGGGAGGGCTGGCAAGCCCGAATTCGCGGCTGCCGCCGCTCCTACAAGTGCCAGTGCCAGTGCCAGTGCCAGTGCCAGTGCCAGTGCGAGTGCGAGTGCGAGTGCGAGTGCCAGGGCCTATTCCTGAAAAAAGCAATCTGTGCCTATATGCATCAGGAAGTCTGAACCTGGGCCTCACCCTGGTGGCTGAAGGTATTGAAGAGACGGCCCAATGGAAAAAACTGGCGACCTTGAATTGTGAAATTGGCCAGGGCTATCTGTTTGGCAGACCGGTCAGCGCCCTCGATTTTCAGCAGCG
>JBBQLQ010000108.1:0-11950 GCA_038328055.1 Burkholderiales bacterium | reverse complement strand
TCAGACTTCCTGATGCGTATAGACAAAATTTGCTTTTTTCAGGAAAAGGACTGGCACTTGTAGGAGCGGCGGCAGCCGCGAATTCGGGCTTGCCAGCCCTCCCACAAAGTCACAACCAGGCATTCACCCTGCCACAGGCTTTGGTCAGGCGGCACGGTTTCGAGGTATTTCAGGATGCCGCCTTGCAGGTGATAGACCTCATCAAAGCCGTGCAGGCGCATGAAGGCTGTGGACTTTTCACAGCGGATACCGCCGGTGCAAAACATGGCGACCCGGGGTTTCTTGTCGTTGGCGAGGTGCAACGCACCGCCAGCGCCTTGCTGTTGCGCCACCCAGTCGGGCAACTCGGAAAAAGACTTCACGCGCGGGTCAATGGCCCCCTTGAAGGTGCCCAGATCCACCTCGTAGTCGTTGCGGGTGTCCACCAGCACCACATCGGGGTCGCTGATCAGGGCGTTCCACTCTTGCGGGCTAACGTATTGCCCGGCCATCTGCGTGGGATTGATGCCCGGCACGCCCAGCGTGACGATTTCTTTTTTGAGCCGCACTTTCATGCGTGAAAACGGCGGCCTGTCTGACCAGGACTCTTTGTGCTCTAGCGTGGCCAGCCGGGGGTCGGCGCGCAAATGGGCCAACACCGCATGCACCCCCGCTTGCGGCCCGGCGATGGTGCCGTTGATGCCTTCGGTGGCCAAAATCAGGGTGCCCTTGACGTGCTCGGCCTCGCACAAGGCCAGCAGCGGCGGCTTGAGCTCTGCACAGTCGGGCAGCTCGACAAACTTGTAGAGGGCGGCGGTCAGGTAAGTCGTCATGGCTACTGCACCAGCAAAGCCGCCAGCGCCGCCAGCGCGGCAGTTTCAGCGCGCAGCACGCGTGGGCCTAGCGACACCGGCGCAAAAGCATGGGCCAGTGCGGCATCTTCTTCGGCAGCGCTCAAACCGCCTTCGGGGCCGGACAGAAAGGTGATGGGCAAAGGCGCAGAACCAGCCACGCTGGCGCGCAAGTCACGGCTCTCGGGCCGCAAGGACAGCAGCAAACGCAGGGGTTCAGATGAAGTCGCTTGCGCCAGCCATGCCGTCAACGACATGACCGGGAAAATCACCGGCACCTGATTGCCACCACACTGCTCGCAGGCTGCCACCGCCACGCTGTGCCAGTGGGTCACTTTTTTATCAGCACGCTCGCCGCTCAAACGCAACACGCTGCGCTCGGTCATCAAGGGCTGGATGCTGGCCACGCCGAGCTCGGTGGCTTTCTCCACCAGCCAGTCCATCCGGTCATTGGCGGGCATGCCCACGGCCAGATGCACACGGCGGGTCGCCTCGCGGGCAAGTGGCGTAAAGGCGCCTACTTGCACCTGCACGTTGCTGCGACCCATGTGTGTCACGCAGGCGGCAAATTCGCCCACCGTGCCATCAGAGTCGCCTGCAGTAGACGCACCATTAAACAGCGTGATGGCATCGCCTGGCTGCAGGCGCAGCACCTGCACATGGCGGGCCGCACCAGCGGGCAAATCCAGCGTCATGCCGGGGCTTAAAGGGGTGGGGCAGTAGAAACGGGGCATCTCGGCAGTCGGGTTAAACGCTACTGTATTAATAGCGACTTACGCATGTTTTATAAAGGCTAGAGGCCTATTTGTTATATATTTCTTGATGGGGCTCATTGCCTGCCAAAGCCGAAAATATCTGGCTCCACAATGCCCTCGGCCTTGTCGATCAGCCGCAGCAGCGGTTTGAGCTCGCGGTAGCGTGCGGCGGTGGCGCGTATGTAGTTGATGAACCGCGGCGTATCGGCCAAGTACTGGGGTTTGCCGTCGCGCAGCGTCAGGCGGGCAAAAATGCCGGCCACTTTCAGGTGGCGTTGCAAGCCCATCCACTCAACGCCCCGGTAAAACTTGCCAAAGTCATTACCCACCGGCAGGCCGGCCTTGCGGGCTTTTTCCCAGTAACGGATGGTGATGTCCAGACAAAATTCTTCTTCCCAGCTTAAAAATGCGTCGCGCATCAGGCTGGCAATGTCGTAGGTGATCGGGCCGTATACCGCGTCCTGAAAGTCCAGCACGCCCAGCGGGCCTGCCGGGCTTGCGGCTGCCATCAAATTGCGGGGCATGAAATCACGGTGCACAAAAACGCTTGGCCAGGCCAGGTTGTGGCTGATGATCTGGGCAAACGTGTTGTCCAGTGTGAAGCGCATGGTGCTGTCAATTTCCAACCCCTTGTGGCGGGTCAGATACCAGTCGGGGAAAAGTTCAAGCTCGCGGCGCAGCAGGGCTTCATCGTAGGGTGGCAGCAGGCCGGGTTGGGAGGCCAGTTGCCAGGTTATCAGCGCATCCACCGCCTTCAGGTACAGCGCCAGGTTCGATTCCGGGTTCTCGCGGTTGATCACCTGCATCATGGTCTGGCCACCCAGGTCGGTCAGCAGCATGAAGCCCTGGGCTTCGTCCCATGCCAGCACCTCGGGTGCGCGCAGGCCAGCCGCGTGCATCAGGGCGGCGATTTTGACAAACGGCTGGCAGTTTTCCTTGTCCGGCGGTGCGTCCATGATGATGCAACTGTTCGCCCCCGTGTCAATGCGCAAATAGCGCCTGAAACTGGCATCGGCGCTGGCCAGCCTGAGCGTCTCGGGCCGCAGCCGGTGGGACGCGGCAAGGCTTGTCAACCAGGCAGCGAACTGCGTGGCACGTTGCGGGTCTGACCAGACGATGTCCGGGCTAGGAGTGGCTTGGGGTTTTAGGGCTTGGCTCATGGATAATCCATTCTACAAACCCGACACCCACCAAGATTGGCCACACGATTGTTTTTGCGACCTGTTCCCTCCATGTTTGCGACTTTGCTTGCCCGATGCGCTTGTTGATGCGTGACATCTCTGGCCCGGCAAGCACTAACCGCATGCGGGGCTCTTCGTGGCTTGTTGGCGCATTGCTGCTGCCCGTCCTGGCGAATGCACAGCCCAGCCCGGATGCGCCCCTGCAACTGCAAAACAGCCCGCTGTTGCGCGAGTCCATTGCGCCGCAGGTGCGCAGCAGCTTGCCGACGTTTGTCAGCGGAAATTCCATCAGCGGTCGCACCGACCTGGAAACCGTGGTTGAGGGTAGCGCCATGTTGCGCAAGGGTGACATCGTCATCAAGGCCGATCGCCTTGAATACGATCAGCCGACCGACCTGGCCAAAGCCATTGGCAACGTGTACATCAACCGTGCCGGCAATGTGTACGAGGGGCCGCTACTGGAGTTGCGGGTGGATGCGTTTGAGGGCTTTTTCAACCAGCCGACCTACCACTTTCTCAAAAACGAGGCCCATGGACAAGCCGACCGGGTTGATTTTCTGGACGGCCAACGCGCCGTCATTAAAAACGCCACGTTTACCACCTGCCGGCGTTTGCCCGGCCCAAGCTGGATGCCGGACTGGATTCTGCGGGCAACCACTATCAGCCTGGACAACGAGGAAGACATAGGTGTTGCCGAAAGTGCCCTGTTGAGCTTCAAGGGCGTGCCGCTGTTGCCGGTGCCCTACCTGAGCTTTCCGCTCAGTGACAAGCGCAAGTCTGGCTTGCTGCCGCCCACCATCGGGCTGGACAACGTCAACGGGTTTGAGTTGGCCCAACCCTATTACTGGAACATTGCGCCCAACCGTGATGCCACCTTCACGCCAACGCTGATGAGCAAGCGGGGTCTGAATCTGGGCACTGAATTTCGTTATCTGGAAAATAACTACGCAGGGGTGGCGCGGCTCGACTGGATGCCGTCAGACACCCTGCGCGATACCCGTCGCTGGGGGCTGAATTTGAATCATCAGGCGCGACTGGGCAGCGCCTGGACGGACAGCGGAGTCGCCCTGGGTCTGAGCCTGAACCGTGTCAGCGATGACAATTACTGGCGCGATTTCACCCGCACCAATGCGTCGCTGACGCAGCGCCTGCTGGCCAACGATGCCACGCTGAGCTGGACCAATGGCCCGTTTGTCAGCAGCGTGCGTACCCTCAAATGGCAAACCCTGCAAGATGCCACGGCACCCATCGTGCCGCCCTATGACCGCTTGCCGCAGCTGACCACGCGCTACACGCGGGCCAACCCGGGCGGTTTTGATCTGGCTGTGGATGCTGACTACACGCAGTTTCAGTCTGACGGAAGCTTGACGGGCCAGCCCAATGCCAAACGGCTGTTTTCTTTGCTGCAGTTGAGCCGCGCCTGGCAGACACCGGCGGGCTACGTCACGCCGAAGTTGCAATTGCATGCGACCAATTACCAGTTTGATGCCCCGTTGAAAGACGGAGCACGCCAGTTCGGCCGGGTGGTGCCAACCCTCAGTATTGACAGTGGCCTGGTGTTCGAGCGTGACACCCAATTGTTTGGGCGGGCACTGCGTCAGACGCTGGAGCCGCGCGCTTTTTACGTCAACACGCCCTACCGCGACCAGAGCTTGCTGCCCAACTACGACTCGGGGGCCAATGATTTCAACCTGGCCACCATTTATTCTGAAAACGCCTTCGTCGGCAATGACCGCATCTCCGACAGCAATCTGCTCACTTTGGGTGTTACCAGCCGCTTTCTCGATCCCGTCACTGGTGCTGAGGCGGCCCGCATCGGCGTGGCGCAGCGCCTGCGTTTTCAGGATCAGAAAGTGTCTTTGTTGCCCAGCGACCCGTTGGTAACGGACCGCGTCAGTGACATGCTGCTGGGCGCCTCCATCAACTGGGACGCGCGCTGGGGCTTTGACGGCACGGTGCAGTTCAACCCCACCACCAAGCAGTCGGTGCGCTCAACCCTGGGTGCGCGTTACAGCCCGAGCAGCTACCGCACGTTGACCGCCGCCTACCGTTACCAGCGTGAGTCCAGCGAGCAGATCGATATTGGTTGGCAGTGGCCGCTCAATGATTTGTGGGGTGACCGGGGTCTGGACAAGGGTCCTGGCCAAGGTCAGGGTGGTGGTCGCTGGTACAGCGTGGGCCGGCTGAACTACAGCATGGCCGATGGCAAGCTGGTCGATTCCGTGCTGGGGTTGGAATACGATGCGGGTTGCTGGCTGAGTCGCATTTTGTTTGAGCGTTTGCAAACCAGTACCGTCAGCGCCACCCAGCGCATCATGTTTCAATTGGAGTTTGTCGGCTTTACACGCTTGGGCGTGAACCCGCTCAAATCCCTCAAGAGCAACATTCCCAATTACCAGAACTTGCGTGAGCCCATTGGCGCACCAAGCCGTTTCAGCAATTACGATTGAACCACCATGACCTACCGTCTAAAAAACCTGTCCCTTGCCACGCTGGTACTTGTTGCTGGCCTGCAAGCCCAGGCACAGGGATTGAAACTCAATGACACCGCTTTGCTTGGATCGGTAGTCAAAGCGCCGGTACAGGCCGATTTCATTGTGGCGGTAGTCAATTCCGAGCCGATCACCAACACTGAAGTACGGCTTGAAATCCAGCGCACGCTGCAGCAACTGGCTCAGCAGCGCCGCCCGCAACCCGATATGCGACAGTTGGCTCCTGAGGTGCTGGAAAGTCTGATCAGCCGCAAGACGCAATTGCAGCTGGCGCAAGAAAGCGGCATTCGGGTTGACGATGCTGCCATTGACCAGGCCGAGCAGTCGATTGCCCAGCAAAATCAGTTCGATGTGGCTGAGTTGCGCCGCCAGGTTGAGCGTGATGGCATGACGGTCGGCCAGTTTCGTGGCCAGTTGCGCGACCAGATTCTGCTGCAACGTTTGCGTGAGCGTGACGTGATGCCCCGTGTGCGGGTGAGTGAGTCCGATATCGACCAGATACTGCGCGAACAGCAAACGGTGCAGGACGTGGGCGCGCTGCAGATCAATTTGGCGCAGATTCTGGTGGCGGTGCCCGAGACAGCCAGCCCCGTGCAGGTGGATGCGCTGCGTGCGCGGGCGCAAAGGGCCTTGGTCCGGGCGACGGCCGGGGACGATTTTGTGGCACTGGTGCGCGAGTTTTCCGATGCGCCACAAGCCGTCAACGGGGGGCAGCTCGGACTGCGCCCGGCCGATCGCTATCCCGAATTGTTCGCGCAGGCAACCCAAACGCTGGCTGTTGGTGAGGTGGCCGCACTGGTGCGCTCTCCCGCAGGTTTTCACATTTTGAAGGTGGTCGAAAAAATCAGCCCCAACGTACCCACCATGGCGGTGACGCAAAGTCATGCCCGGCATATTTTGTTGCTGCCCAATGCCCAACTCAGCGAGGGGCAGGCGCGTCAAAAACTCGCAGATTTCAAAAAACTGGTGGTGTCAAAGCAGGCAGATTTCGCCGCGCTGGCGCGTGACAATTCCAAAGACGGCAGTGCCGCACAAGGGGGTGACCTGGGCTGGGCCAGCCCGGGCATGTTTGTGCCTGAATTTGAAGAGATCATGAACCGGCTGGCCCCCGGCGAGGTCAGTGACCCGCTGGTGTCACGTTTTGGCGTGCACCTGATTCAACTGCTGGAGCGCCGCAAGGCCAGCCTGAGTCCCGAGCAGCAACGCGAAGCCGTGCGGGCGATGCTGCGTGAAAAGAAACTCGAAGATGCTTATCGGCTATGGGCGCAGGAGCTTCGTGGCCGCGCCTATGTTGAGCTGCGCGAGCCGCCGCTTTGAAGGCGTGCAAGTGAAGCCCGGCAAGCACATTGCACGCAAGCGCTTTGGCCAGCATTTTCTGGCTGACGGCGGCATTATTGAATCCATCGTCGACGCGATCGATCCCAAGCCGGGCCAGGCCATGGTGGAAATTGGTCCGGGTCTGGCGGCGCTGACCCAGCCGCTGGTGGAGCGGCTGGGTGCGCTCACCGTGATTGAACTCGACCGTGATCTGGCACAGCGTCTGCGTGCTCATGCGCAACTGCAGGTGATTGAGTCGGACGTTCTCAAGGTTGATTTTTCCCAGATTGCACAGACCGCCGGGCAAAAGCTGCGCGTGGTGGGTAACCTGCCTTACAACATTTCCACGCCGATACTGTTTCACTTGCTGCAGTTTGTTGACCTGATTGAAGACCAGCACTTCATGCTGCAAAAAGAGGTCATTGACCGCATGGTGGCGCGGCCCGCTACGGCGGCCTACGGGCGCTTGAGCGTTATGCTGCAGTGGCGTTACGCCATGGACAACGTGTTGTTTGTGCCGCCTGAGAGTTTTGAGCCACCGCCACGGGTAGACAGCGCGGTAGTGCGCATGGTGCCGCTGGCGCAGCCTGCCGCACTGGATGTGCGCTTGCTCAGTGAGATGGTGCAAGTGGCCTTCAGCCAGCGGCGCAAACTGTTGCGCCACACCTTGGGGCAGTGGTTGCAGGCCAGGGATTTCACGGGTGAATTCAATGTTCAGCGTCGCGCCGAAGAAGTGCCGGTGGCTGAATACACCGCATTGGCACTCACTTTGGCAGCAGCAGACAATAAAAAAGCCTGATTGCTCAGGCTTTTTTTGGGGTGGGCCCAAGCGGGCGGGCCCGGAGCAATCACCACACGGGCGACTACGCCATGGTCCAGTAACCCGCGTTAAAGGGGCTGCTCATGCGCAGTGCCTGTGGTGAGATGTCCAATAACTTGTCGGTTGGCATTCTTTCGCCGTTTTCGGTCAGGATTTCAATCGGGGTGTTGCCATGGAGGGCGGCACCGTTGACTGTGTTGGCCTCATTCGCCCGTTCTGCTTGGCTGGTGTGTGCAGAACGGGCTACAGAAAAGAATAGAAACACCTGAAGGGTATTTTTCTGTCACCCCAGTAGTCGGCGGTATCACGGAAGATATCGAGCAATTGTTCGCGTGCTTCCTTGTCGAACTTGGCATTGGCCGGAACATGCTCCAGCACACAGATAAAGCCCGGCTGTGGGCCGGACTTGTGCACCGGGTCGGTCAAGCTGTCGTACAGTGAGTCAAAGTTTTTGCCAACCGCGACGGCCAGCATGAACTGCTGACCGATCAGGTCAAGCACATCCTGCTTGCACTGTGCGTTAGCCAGGTTGGCATACAAAAAGTGGTGCCCAAGCGTTTGGGCAGCTTCCTGTAAATCGGGCACACGAAATGCCCGGATCGACTGAACGATGTTGGGCCGAATACCGCGCAACGGCTCGTCTGCCGCGACCAGCGGTGTCGCAAGGGTTGCTTGAGCAAGTGACATATTCATTCTCTCTTCACTTTTCAAAGTAAGTAATCAATTTTCAAGGCACGATCTTGCGAAAACTCGCATAGTGATCGGCGGTGTAGTAACAAATATCAGGTGTCCTGGGTTGGCCACCGCAAACAATCCGCTTGACTCCCCGATGGCTAAGGCCGGGTGTCGGCACAGTGTATTCACGGTAATACCCCCTCTTACTAAGTGGAAGCAAACGTTCCCGATTGCCAAACACCGTGCCATCTTTCTCGGTTGCGAACGGGCCACCCTGGTGAATCAATGCATAAATCTGAACCCCTTGCCGGGGCAACTCAGCCAAATTGATCGTGCTTTCCAGATCAGTTTGAACGGGTGCTCTGGCAAGTACTGAACCTGACTGCAGCGCAGTGACAAAACATAAGCCAGTGAGTACTAACTTAAGACTTCTTAACCGCAACATGCCATTGATTCCCAGTAAAACTTCGGGTTAACCCGAACATTCAAGGGCGCTAGTGTCGCTGATCTGAAAGAAAAATGCAAGCCATTGCCCAATAAATGGGCAATGCTTGCAAGGGGAATTGAGGGCTAAGTTGGCACTAACTTAGCCTTTTAGGCTTATCGCGTAGCGTTTGCGTCAGCTACCGTCAGTGCTGTCATATTCACAATTCGCCGTACGGTGGCGCTGGCCGTCAGAACGTGCACCGGCTGGGCGGCCCCCATCAGCACCGGACCAACGGCGATATTGCCACCAGCGGCTGTCTTGAGCAGGTTGTAAGCAATGTTGGCAGCATCGATATTGGGCATGACCAACAGGTTGGCATCACCTACCAGTTTGCTGTTGGGCATGCGAATGGCGCGGGCGGCACCGTCAAGCGCCACATCACCGTGCATTTCGCCGTCCACTTCAAGCCAGGGTGCCTGCGCCTGCAACAGTGCCAGTGTGTCGCGCATCTTGACCGCACTGGGTAAATCACTGTTTCCAAAGTTGGAGTGTGACAGCAAGGCCGCTTTGGGCCGAATGCCAAAGCGCACCATTTCTTCAGCCGCCATGACCGTGATTTCTGCCAGCTGTGCGGCAGTGGGATCGTAGTTGACGTGTGTGTCGACCACAAATACTTGCCGGCCTGGCAGCATCAGACCATTCATCGCCGCGTAGGTATTGACGCCAGCACGTTTGCCAATCACCTGGTCGATATAGTGAAGATGCTGGGACAAGATGCCCCAGGTGCCACAGATCAGGCCGTCCACGTCGCCCTTGTGCAACAGCATCGCGCCAATCAACGTCAGCCGCCGGCGCATTTCAACCTTGGCAATCTGGGTGGTAATGCCTTTGCGCTCGGTCATGCGCAGGTAGGTTTGCCAGAAGTCGCGGTAACGGTCGTCCTGCTCGACGTTGACCACTGCGTAGTCGACCCCTTCAACCAGCCGCAGTCCAAATTTCTCGATGCGTGCGGCGATCACCTTGGGCCGCCCGATCAGGGTTGGAACGGCCAGGCCTTCGTCCACCACAATCTGGGCAGCACGCAACACGCGCTCTTCCTCGCCCTCGGCATAAGCGACCCGCTTCTTGCCAGCCGCCTTGGCGGCAATGAAGATTGGCTTCATCACGGTGCCGGATGCGTACACAAAGCTCTGCAGTTTCTCGATGTAGGCCGGCATGTCCTTGATGGGGCGCAGGGCAACACCGCTGTCCATGGCGGCCTGAGCCACGGCGGGCGCGATCTTCATCATCAGGCGCGGGTCAAACGGTTTGGGAATGAGGTAGTCCGGCCCAAAGGCCAGGGGCTGGCCGGCGTAAGCAGCAGCAACGACTTCACTTTGCTCAGCCTGGGCCAGTTCTGCAATGGCGTGCACTGCGGCAATTTCCATCTCCAGCGTGATGGTCGAGGCCCCGGCATCCAGCGCCCCGCGAAAGATGTACGGAAAACACAAAACGTTGTTGACCTGATTCGGGTAGTCGGTACGGCCCGTGGCCATGACGGCATCTGCGCGGACGCTCCGAACCTCTTCGGGCGTGATTTCCGGGGTCGGGTTGGCCAGCGCGAAGATGATCGGGTTGGGTGCCATGCGGCGCACCATGTCCGGTTTGAGCACACCACCGGCCGACAGGCCCAGAAAAATATCCGCACCCTCGATCATTTCGCCCAGGGTCCGGGCGGAGGTCTGCTGGGCATAGACGATCTTGTCGGCATCCATCAACTCGGTGCGGCCTTCATACACCACGCCTGCCAGATCGGTCACAAAAATATTCTCACGCGGAATGCCCAGCTTGACCAGCAGGCCCAGGCAGGCCAGCGCCGCAGCGCCGGCACCCGAGGTGACCAGTTTGACTTGTTTGGCATCCTTGTTCACGACCTTGAGTGCGTTGAGAATGGCAGCACCTACGGTGATGGCGGTGCCATGCTGGTCGTCATGGAACACCGGGATTTTCATGCGCTCGCGCAACTTGCGCTCAACATAAAAACAATCCGGCGCCTTGATGTCTTCGAGGTTGATGCCGCCAAAGGTGGGCTCCAGCGCGGCAATGATGTCGACCAGCTTGTCAAGGTCGTGCTTTTCATTGATTTCAAGGTCGAAGACATCAATGTCGGCGAACTTCTTGAACAGCACCGCTTTGCCCTCCATCACCGGCTTGGCAGCCAGCGGCCCGATGTCGCCCAGCCCAAGCACCGCCGTGCCATTGGTGATGACGGCCACCAGGTTGCCCCGGCTGGTGTACTTGAATGCGTTGTTGGGGTCTTTGACAATTTCTTCACAGGGTGCGGCAACGCCGGGCGAGTAGGCCAAGCCCAGATCATGCTGGTTGATCAGCTGTTTGGTCGCTGCAATTGCAAGTTTGCCCGGCTTTGGAAACTCGTGGTACTCAAGAGCAGCCTGTCGCAATTCGGCGCGTTTTTCAGCGGCGTTTGCCGGAGTCTGGGTCATGGGAGTTTCCTTGTTTTGGTTTGAAAGGAAATTGTAGACCTTCCCAAATTTGACCCATCGCCAGGTGCTTGGCAGGGCACCGTGCATAATTGTTTTGTTGGAATGCACTGCCCCGAAATCACCAGATGTCTCAATTTCAGATCAATTCGCACGAAGCCATTTACTCGCTGTCAGATGCCCTGGATCTGGTGGGTGTGACGCACATCCATCACGGCAAGCGTGTCGCCTTCATGGCTGCGGAATGTGGCCGACTGTTGAACTGGCCGCGGGCGCAACTTGATGATCTGTTTCAGGCGGCCATCCTGCACGACAGCAGATTCTGGCACGCCGGGGGGAATGGTTTTGTTCGGAACTGGTGGATGCGTTCATGGAAGTATCGGATTCAGAGGCCTTCTGGTTCATGCTTGAGAGCGACCATGTCAATGGCTATGTGGCCACCTGGCTGGCAGAGACCACCAAGCAGGGCATGGCCTTTGAGGACCTCAGCAGCCTGACGCATATTTTTTCGAGCATTGTCGATGCCAAAAGCGCTTTCACCAAAGGTAACTACTCAGCTGTTCCAGGCATCGTCATTGCGAGTTTCCAGTTTCGAAATAAAAACCGCACACGAATCTTGAACCAAAACATTCGTCATTGCGAGGCAAAAGCCTCTAGCCGCGAGGCGCACAGCGACGTGGCGGGCAGCGACGCGGCAATCCATGAATTCAGACTGCATGGATTGCCACGCTGCGCTCGCTTGTGACGGATCTCGAAGGAACTGAGCAGTTAGTGCGCCACCATAAGCTGGCAGATCGTAGTTGATTGAGAAGTTCAATACGGAGAAGAAATGGCGAATCACTCTGACCCCGAGTCATGCGTTGCACATCGCGAGGTGTGGGGCGAAGCGTTGACAGGGGACATCGGCAGGCCAGCCATTGAGCCGCGAAATCAAGAAATCGGGATGCCCACGGAGTTAACTATCTCGGAAGGC
>JBBQLQ010000107.1:0-12090 GCA_038328055.1 Burkholderiales bacterium | reverse complement strand
GCGCACGGAATCCATTTGGCATGGTGAAAGCCTGGTTGTTACTTTGTGGGAGGGCTGGCAAGCCCGAATTCGCGGCTGCCGCCGCTCCTACAAGTGCCAGTCCTATTCCTGAAAAAAGCAAACTGTGCCTATACGCATCAGGAAGTCTGAGATTGGGTCAAAACGTCCCTGAAGCAGCCAGATGGGAAAGCAAAGTGCGCTTCTAAAAACTTCGTTGCGCGCCCTTGCCTGCGCCGCAGCAGGCATTCGCGAGGGCATGGACGCACAGGCAGTGGCCACCGAAATCTTCCACCCCCGCCACCCCAACTACGGCCAGTTGTTTGAGCTGCAAACATTGGAAATGGTGCGCCTGATTGAGGGTGATGCATGAAATAGGCCGCTAGCCCTCGTGGAATGTGCGCAAGTAGCTATCAAAAGCATAGTACATAGAAAGGGAAGCCGAATGAAAAGAGAGCAGAAGCAGGGTGCGATTCAAAGTGATGTGCAGCAGAGTCAAAGCATTGGGGTCAGAGCACGAGTTTTGGGGGCGACTGTTGGCAAGCTCACCGGCCAGCAGCCAAAATCGTGATCTGACCCCAAAGCCGTTGCAGCACACCAGTTTGAATCGCGCCCGCAGAAGCAGCCACAGAACCTGCGCATCACATCGCCATCTTCCAGGAAACCACCATCCGCAGCGTCTGGCACAACGCGGAATGGTGGTTTGCACTCAGCGACGTCATCGTGGTGCTTACCGATTCGGCGGACCCGCGACAGTACATCAAGAAAATGCGCAGCCGTGACCCCGCGCTTGATGCCAACTGGGGTACAACTTGTACCCCCCTTGCGCTACAAGCCCCGGACGGGAAGATGCGCGAAACCAATTGCGCCAACACCGAGGGCCTGTTTCGCATCATCCAGTCAACCCCGTCGCCCAAGGCCGAGCCGTTCAAGCGCTGGCTGGCGCAGGTGGGCTACGAGCGGGTGCAGGAAATTGAGAACCCCGAGTTAGCCAGCGCCCGCGCCCGCGAGTTGTACCAAGCCAAGGGCTACCCGCAAGCGTGGATTGGAAAACGTTTGCGCTCCATTTCCGTGCGAGGGGAGCTGACCGACGAATGGAAAGAGCGCGGTGTTAGCGAGGGCAAGGAATACGCCATCCTGATCGCTGAAATCGCCCGAGCCACCTTTGGCGTGACGCCCACCGAGCACAGCCAGCTCAAAAGCTTGGACAGAGTGAAAACCGGCAACAACCTGCGCGACCACATGACCGATCTGGAACTGATCTTCACCATGCTGGGCAAAGCCAGCACTACCGACATTGCCCGGCGCGGCGATGCCAAGGGTTTTGATGAAAACCAGCTATCCGCCAAAGAGGGCGGACAAATTGCTGGCAACGCCCGCAAGGCGCTGGAGGCTAAGACCGGCAAACCCGTGGTGAGCAGGTTCAATTACTTGGCCATTCCGGGGGCGCAGGCGCGTTCGGATGATGGTTCTGCCACTGCCAAAACCCCTGCCCTTACCAAGCCCAAGAAAAAATGAGACCCAAACCAGTTAACCCCGACGCTCCCGTCGCGTTGGTAGAGCCACTCAGCGGGTACGCCGACTGGCTGGCCGAATTGAAAACCCGCATCCACACGGCGCAGCAGCGCGCGGTGCTGGCAGTCAATCGAGAGCTGGTACTGCTGTACTGGCAGATTGGGCACGACATATTAGCGCGGCAAGGCAAACAGGCTTGGCCCGAGGCGCAAATTGTCCAACAGGCTGTTGGACAATTGCCTTGGGGCCATAACTTGGTGCTGCTCACCAAGCTGAAAGAGGCATCAGCGCGTCTGGCCTATGCCCAGCGTGCGTGCCATTCAGCACGGGTGGTCGCGCAACATGCTCAATATTCATATCGAAACCCGCTTGATCGAGCGCGAAGGCAAGGCATTCACCAATTTTGAGGCGCAGTTACCGGCGCCGAAACACGGAAGCAGCAAACCACATCGCCGTCTTTCAGGGGTCAGGCATCCGCCGCGTCTGGCACAACGAGGAATGGTGGTGTATGGGGGTAACGATGGGGGTATCACTACAAAATAGGCTCACGACCCGCATGAATGCTTGCAGTCCAAATGACACCGCTTCCGCCAAATATCACGTCTCACGGGCTATTTTCCCAAAATCGGGAACAGCTTGACCAGCCCGTCAGACATCACCTCCACCGCCAACGCCGCCAATATCAGGCCCATCAGCCGGGTCATGACGTTGATGCCGGTTTTGCCCAGTCCGCGGGCAATCGGTTGTGCCAGCGAAAAGCACACCGCAGTTGCCAGTGCGATCACCACGCCGTAGCCCACCAGCGTGCCGAGCTGCAGAAACGTTTTGGCTTTGTCGGCATAAATCACCACGGTGGACATGGTGGCCGGGCCGGTCAGCAGGGGAATGGTCAGCGGCACCACGGCAATACTGGCGCGCGCGGCGGCATCGTGCATTTCTTCTTCATTGGATTTGGCTTCGGCCGGCTGCGCGTTGAGCATCGACAGGGCCGATGTCAACAGCAGCATGCCCCCGCCCACCTGAAAACTGGCCAGCGAGATGCCAAAGAAATTCAGAATGTGCAGCCCCATCAGGGCGCTGGTGGCAATCACCACAAAAGAGCTGAACGAGGCGATCCAGATCGTGCGCTGACGTTGCTCAGCCGAGAAATCCTGCGTGTAGTGAATGAAAAATGGCACGATGGCCAGCGGGTTGACGATGGCCAGCAGGGTGACAAGCGGTTTGAAATCCATGAATTTAATGCGCCGTGCGCTCCAGGTAACGTTTGCGCCAGAAAAATAGCACCAATCCTGCGGCAATCAAGGCCATGGCGGTCATTGCCAGCCAGAACCCGTTGGACTTGTGCAACAGGGGGATGAATTCGAAGTTCATGCCAAAAATACCGGCAATCAGGTTCAGTGGTA
Source organism: Burkholderiales bacterium (assembly GCA_038328055.1). Taxonomy (GTDB): domain Bacteria; phylum Pseudomonadota; class Gammaproteobacteria; order Burkholderiales; family Burkholderiaceae_C; genus Rhodoferax. Next base: position 9,175 of record JBBQLQ010000107.1, on the reverse strand, counting down.
AAAAAATGGCTGTAAGCACAGTGAGGGTACGCATGATCTCGTTGGTGCGGTGGCTTTGCGCGTTGAAATGCATTTGCACTGCGGTTTCTGCGTTGTGCTCAAGCTGGCGCACATGGTGCACAACGCGCTCGATGTGTTCAAGTACATCGCGGCTGCGCACCTGCAACATGTCGCGCGCATGTTGGCTCAGTAGCAAGTCAGGTTCGGGCCAATTTTTCAGGGCTTCGATCCAGTCCTGTATGGCCGTGCGTTGGTCGTCACAAATTTCGTTGAGGTGGTGCAGTGACAGACGCGCATCCAGCAGGGCACCCCAGTTGCTGAAGCGGGTCTTTGGGTTGAGCAATTCGGTTTGCCAGTGGTCGAGCTGGTGGCTGAGTTCGCGGCGCAGGGCCAGAAAACCGTCGACCATGTGGCTGATGATGCGCAACATCAGGTCGGGCGGGTTGGCGGGCACACCGCGTGCGCCAGCCGAGCGGCCGTCGGGCACTGGCGTGTCATGGGTCGTCGCGCTTGCGCTGCCGCTGGCCAGTAGCAAGCGCTGGGCGAAGCTGTCGCGCAGCGCGCAGTCTTGCGGATGGACACTGAGCAGGATGCGGTCAAACACCACAAAGCCCACCGGGCTGGTGTCAATGCGTTTCAAGATGGGCGGCCCACGGCGTTTGGGGCTTGGCTGGGCCGTGCTTTCTGCGACGGTTGGCGCGGCAATGTCGCGCGTGGCCAGGCGGCGAAACACCATCAAATCGTATTGCGAGGTGTAGTCGTAGCGCGAGAGCAGTTGCGGGTTAAGCAGGTCCGAGATGTGCAGATCGACCAGCTGCAGAGCGCACAGGCGCTGCAGCGCTGTCTGGATCAGTGTCTGAGCCTGTTCAAACTCGTCCCGGGTGCAGGCCAGCCACAGGTAGCCCTGCGCCGGCAGGGGCAGTGTGGCGAGCGCTTGCGGCAGGTCTTGGGCAGGCGCTTCAGAGACAGTGGCGCCCTCAATTGAAAATATGCGCATGGTTGAGCCGTTTGGCGTTTTTATATAAGAAATAGGCCTCTAGCCCATGTTTAACATGCGTATGCAGCTATTATTTGTGTAGCAGTCTGGCCGCGTCACGGGCGAAGTAGGTCAGGATGCCATCGGCCCCGGCGCGCTTGAAAGCCAGCAGCGCCTCCATCATGACGGCATCGTGCTCAAGCCAGCCGTTTTGTGCGGCGGCCTTGATCATGGCGTATTCACCGCTCACCTGGTAGGCAAAGGTGGGCACCTTGAAGGTGTCTTTGACGCGGCGCACGATGTCCAGGTAGGGCATGCCGGGTTTGACCATCACCATGTCGGCTCCTTCGGCAATGTCCATGGCGACTTCGCGCAGCGCCTCGTCCGAGTTGCCCGGGTCCATCTGGTAGACCTTTTTGTTGCTTTTACCCAGGTTGCCCGCTGAGCCTACCGCCTCGCGAAACGGGCCGTAAAAAGCGCTGGCGTATTTGGCGCTGTAGGCCATGATGCGGGTGTGGACAAAATGGTTGGCCTCCAACGCGTGGCGAATGGCACCAATGCGTCCGTCCATCATGTCGCTGGGGGCGACGATGTCGGCACCGGCGCCGGCTTGTGTCAAGGCTTGTTTGACCAGCACTTGCACCGTGGCATCGTTCATGATGTAGCCGTCCTGCGCCGGGTCGGGGTCGGGCAGGCCGTCCTGGCCGTGGCTGGTGAAGGGGTCAAGCGCCACGTCGCACATGATGCCGAGTTCGGGGAATTCTTTTTTCAGCGCTTGCACCACGCGCGGCACCAGACCGTCAGGGTTGAGGGCTTCGCGGCCGTCGGGGGTTTTCAGGGCGTTGTCGATGACCGGAAACAGCGCCATCACCGGAATGCCGAGCTTGACGCAGTCTTCGGCCACCGGCAGCAGCAAGTCCAAGCTCAGGCGCTCAACACCAGGCATGGATGTCACCACCTGGCGCTGCTGGCTGCCGTCCACCACAAACACCGGGTAGATCAGGTCGCTGGCGCTCAGGGCGTGCTCACGCACCAGATTACGGGTGAAGGTGTCGCGGCGCAGTCGGCGCGGGCGACCCAGCGGAAAAGGGGCAAAGTTGGTCATGTTTGAACACTTTCAAAAATTTATTTGTCATCGTAATGACAATATTTTGAGCCCTGACTTGAAAAGGGCTCATTTATTTGTTAAATTCACGGCTGAGCAGTTTACTGCTCCCCGCTTTTCCTCCCTGAGCGGGGCCTTGATGTGTGACAGCAAATAGGCTTACCACCCCAGCCCTTGTGCTGGGGTTTTTTTTGCGCGCTTGTGGCCGCGTGCATGAATTCACCAATTTCACCTAAACTAATTTCATGCTCTGGATCAAATCGCTTCACATTGTTTTTGTTGCCAGCTGGTTTGCCGGCCTGTTTTATTTACCGCGCATTTTTGTTAATTTGGCGATGGTGCCAAGTGATTCAGTGGCCGAGCGTGATCGCCTGTTGCTGATGGCGCGCAAGCTGCTGCGTTTCATGACCATCATCGCCGTTCCAGCCTTGGGTTTGGGCATCTGGCTGTGGGCGGGTTATGGCATTGGCTGGGGTCCGGGCAATGGCTGGATGCACGCCAAGCTGCTGGGTGTGGTGCTGGTCATCGGCTATCACCATGCTTGCGGCGTAATGCTGAAAAAGTTTGTGCGTGGGGAGCAGCGCCACAGCCATGTCTGGTACCGCTGGTTCAACGAGGCGCCGGTGATCTTGATGCTGATCATCGTCTGTCTGGTGGTGCTTAAACCGTTCTGAAGCCGCCATGTCGAGCCACAAGACGTCCGCCTCGCCCCTGGCGCTGGTCTATGTGGGCCTGATTGTTTACGCCAGCTTGTACCCGTTTGCAAACTGGCGTGATCAGGGCATTGCACCGTGGCTGTTCCTGAGCGCGCCACTGCCCAAGTACTGGACGGGGTTTGACCTGATATCCAATCTGCTGGGCTACATGCCGCTGGGCTATTTGTTGGCCTTGAGTGCCATGCGCACCGGCCGTCGGCGGTTTGCCTTGCAATTTGCCGTGATTGCTGCATTAGCGCTTTCCTGCACGATGGAGTCCTTGCAGGTGTACTTGCCCGATCGTGTGCCGTCCAACCTGGACCTTGGGCTGAACGTCGCCGGTGCGGCGCTGGGTGCGGGGAGTGCCTGGAGCATGGAAAAAATGGGTTGGCTGTCGCGCTGGAGCCGCTTTCGGGCCAACTGGTTTGTCGAGGAGGCCCGCGGCGCGCTGGTGCTGTTGGCGTTGTGGCCGGTGGCGCTGCTGTTTCCTACGGTGGTACCTTTGGGTTTGGGGCAGGTGCTGGAACGGTTGGAGACAGCGCTGGCTGAGGCATTGGCCGACAGCCCTTTCCTGGACTGGTTGCCGGTGCGCGATATTGAACTGCAACCGCTGTTGCCTGCCGCGGAGTGGCTGTGCGTCATGCTGGGCCTGCTGATTCCGTGTTTGCTGGGTTTTTGCATTATTCGGGACAGTCTCAAGCGGGCCTGGTTTTTGTTGTGGGTGGTAGCGCTGGGCGTGGGGGGCACGGCGCTCAGTGCCGCCTTGAGTTTTGGGCCGGCACATGCCTGGGCCTGGTTCAATCCGCTGGCGCAAGTGGCATTGGCCAGCGCGCTGGTGATGGCATTGGCATTGCTGTGGGTGCCGCGGCGGGCCAGCGCCGCACTGGCGCTGCTGGCGCTGGGGGTGTATTTGAGTCTGATTAACCAGGCACCCGCCGACCCATACTTTGAGCAGACTTTGTTCATGTGGGAGCAAGGGCGCTTCATCCGGTTTAACGGCCTGGCGCAGTGGCTGGGCTGGCTATGGCCGTTTGCGACGCTGGTCTATGTGCTGAGTTTGCTGTGGGGCCAAGAGTCAAAAACCTAAAATCATCCCTATGACCAATTCAACACCCCCCCAAGTGGCTGGCCCGGATACCGTGGCCCCGGTGAGTTACTACCAACACCATATCTTTTTCTGTCTTAACGAGCGCCCCAACGGCGAGGATTGTTGTGCTCAGCACAATGCCATGGCGGCTTTTGAACATTGCAAATCGCAGGTCAAAGCAGCAGGCTTGGCGGGCCCCGGCCAGGTACGCGTCAACAAAGCGGGTTGTCTGGACCGGTGCGCTGGCGGGCCGGTGGCCGTGGTCTACCCCGAAGGCGTTTGGTACAGCTATGTGGATACCAGCGACATCGACGAAATTGTGGAATCGCATTTAAAGAATGGCCGAGTCGTCGAGCGGCTGCTCACACCTGCTGATCTGGGTCGCTAAATTAATATAGTGTTTTATGCCTCTAGCCCTTATGGGTATTGCGCGAACAGCTATTAAATAAATAGCGTTTTCTCTTCTCTGTCCGCCAATGGACGGTCAACTCAATCCCTCCGTATGAAAAAATTACTTTTAGCGCTGGCTACTGTTGTGAGCCTGTCGGCTGCTGCTCAAGCGCCGCAACCCCCTGAAATTGCCGTCCGCTCGTATTTGTTGATGGACGTCACTGCCAATCAAATTCTGGCGCAAAAAGACATCGACACACCGGTGGAGCCGGCATCACTGACCAAGCTGATGACGGCTTACCTGGTGTTTGATGCGCTGCGCAGCAAAAAAATCGACCTCAAACAAACCTTGCCGGTGAGCGAGCGGGCCTGGAAGATGCCGGGGTCGCGCATGTTCATTGATCCCAAAATGCAAGTGCCGGTTGAAGACCTCATCAAAGGCATGATCGTCCAGAGTGGCAACGACGCAACGATGGCCCTGGCCGAAGGCGTGGGCGGCAGTGTCGAGCGATTTGTGCAGCTGATGAACGAGCAGGCGAAGGCCTTGGGCATGAAGTCCACCGGCTATAAAAATCCTGAAGGCCTGACCGAAGCCGGTCACACCACCACTGCGCGCGACCTGAGCATTTTGGCCACGCGGCTGATGCATGATTTTCCGGACTATGTGCCTTATTACGCCATCAAAAAATACCGCTACGCAGGCACGCCAGCGGCCAACGACAACAACCGCAATCTGTTGCTTTTTCGTGACCCTGCGGTGGATGGCCTGAAAACCGGCCATACGGACGCGGCTGGCTACTGCCTGATTGCCACGGCGCATCGGGATGTGCCCGGTTTGGGCAAGGCAGGAGCCGTTGCGGGTTCACCTGAAGCGCTGGGCAGTCGTCGCCTGCTGTCGATCGTGCTGGGCGCAGCCAGTGAAAATGCGCGCGCCAATGAATCACAAAAACTCCTGAACTGGGGCTATACGGCGTTTGAAGCAGTCAAACTGTTTGATACCAACCAGCCGGTGGTGACGCCCGCAGTCTGGAAGGGCAAGGAGGCAACGGTTGCGTTGGGGCAACCCTACCCGATAGTCGTGGCCGTACCGGCGGGCATGGGCGGCAAACTGACGACACAAGTGGCGCGGCCTGAGCCTTTGGTGGCTCCGTTCGTCAAAGGGCAGCCATTGGGTGTTCTCAAAATCAGCAGTGCCGGCCAGCCGGTTGCCGAGGTTCCGTTGGTGGTGCTACAGGGTGTTGAGCAGGCGGGCATCGTCGGCCGCGCCTGGGATGCATTGCGTTTATGGATCAAATAAATTGCGGTCGTTTGCCTGACCTGATATAGTTGAGGGCTTTTCGGAATTTCCGAAGAGTTTCACGTTTTCGTAATTTTCATGTTTTCAAACGTTTAGGGACGTTAAAGTTTAGGAGGCTCAAGTGCCAACCATTAATCAGTTGATCCGTCAAGGTCGTGCTGTTGAGACTGTCAAGTCCAAAAGCCCTGCGATGGAAAATTCTCCCCAACGCCGTGGTGTTTGCACCCGCGTTTACACCACTACCCCGAAAAAGCCCAACTCGGCTTTGCGTAAAGTTGCCAAGGTGCGCTTGACCAACGGGTTTGAGGTGATTTCATACATTGGCGGTGAAGGCCACAACCTGCAGGAACACAGCGTGGTGCTGGTTCGTGGCGGTCGTGTCAAGGATTTGCCAGGTGTGCGCTACCACATTGTGCGTGGTTCGCTTGACTTGCAAGGCGTGAAAGATCGCAAGCAGTCGCGTTCCAAATACGGTGCAAAGCGTCCAAAGGTCAAATAAACCAACAGGTTTTTTAAACAGGTGTTTGTTTGTTGCGTGGCGCAATGAATAAACGTAGTGACCCAATGTTCGGGTCGAGTAAGTGAGAGTCTTATTTGTTAACTCTCGCGGTGTCGTCAAGATGCCAACTGAAGCAATAGAGGTGAAAAAATGCCACGTCGTCGCGAAGTCCCTAAACGTGAAATTCTGCCCGATCCCAAGTACGGCAATGTTGAGCTGTCCAAATTCATGAACGTGATCATGGAAGGCGGCAAAAAAGCAATCGCTGAGCGCATCATTTATGGCGCGCTTGAGCAAATCGCCAAGAAGAACCCCGATAAAGATCCTCTGGAAGCCTTTACCGTAGCCATCAACAACGTCAAGCCTTTGGTTGAAGTCAAGTCCCGCCGTGTCGGTGGTGCCAACTACCAAGTGCCCGTTGAAGTGCGCCCGGTGCGTCGCTTGGCTTTGTCCATGCGCTGGATCAAGGAAGCCGCTCGCAAGCGCGGCGAAAAATCCATGGCTTTGCGTTTGGCTAACGAGTTGCTCGAAGCCACCGAAGGCCGTGGCGGTGCCATGAAAAAGCGTGACGAAGTTCACCGCATGGCTGAAGCCAACAAGGCCTTCTCGCACTTCCGCTTCTAAAGCGCATCAAGCAGCTTTCAGGTCGTCTGAAAGCTGCGCCCCAGGCCGCTGCCTGCGGCCTTATCTCTCAAGATACAGATCATTTAAGGATCCACCATGGCCCGCCATACCCCCATTGAGCGCTACCGCAATATCGGTATTTCTGCGCACATCGACGCTGGTAAAACTACCACCACCGAGCGCATTCTTTTTTATACCGGTGTGAATCACAAAATCGGTGAAGTGCATGACGGCGCGGCCACCATGGACTGGATGGAGCAAGAGCAAGAGCGCGGTATCACCATCACGTCTGCTGCGACCACCTGTTTCTGGAAGGGTATGGAGGCTCAGTTTCCTGATCACCGCGTCAATATTATTGACACCCCCGGACACGTTGACTTCACCATTGAAGTTGAGCGTTCCATGCGCGTGCTTGACGGCGCTTGCATGGTGTACTGCGCCGTGGGTGGTGTGCAGCCCCAGTCTGAAACCGTCTGGCGTCAGGCCAACAAGTACAAAGTGCCGCGCCTGGCCTTTGTCAACAAGATGGACCGTACCGGTGCCAACTTTTTCAAGGTCGTCGAGCAGATGAAGCTGCGCTTGAAGGCATCTCCCGTGCCCATCGTGATTCCGATTGGCGCTGAAGAGCACTTCACTGGCGTGGTAGACCTGATCAAGATGAAAGCCATTATTTGGGACGAAGCGTCTCAAGGCATGAAGTTTGAATACAAGGAAATTCCCGCTGAGTTGCTGGAGTTGGCCAAAGAATGGCGTGAAAAAATGGTTGAAGCTGCCGCTGAAGCCAACGAAGAATTGATGAACAAGTACCTTGAAGAAGGCGACTTGACCGAAGAAGAAATCAAGTTCGGCATCCGTACCCGTACGATTGCCAGCGAAATCCAGCCGATGTTGTGCGGTTCAGCGTTCAAGAACAAGGGTGTGCAGCGCATGCTGGATGCGATCATCGAGTTCATGCCATCGCCGATCGACATTCCGCCAGTGAAAGGCATGGATGAAGATGAGCAGCCGGTTGTGCGTAAAGCCGATGACAAGGAGAAATTCTCTGCGCTGGCATTCAAGTTGATGACCGATCCGTTTGTCGGCCAGTTGACTTTTGTGCGCGTTTACTCAGGCGTTCTGAACAAAGGCGACACGGTTTACAACCCGATTCGCGGCAAGAAAGAGCGCATTGGCCGTATCGTGCAAATGCACGCCAACAAGCGCGAAGAAGTTGCCGAAATTGTCGCTGGCGACATCGCTGCCTGCGTGGGTTTGAAGGATGTAACCACCGGTGAAACGCTGTGTGATCCTACGGCCATCATCATGCTGGAACGTATGGTTTTCCCTGAGCCAGTGATCACCCAGGCGGTTGAGCCAAAAACCAAAGTTGACCAGGAAAAAATGGGCATTGCTTTGCAGCGACTGGCCCAGGAAGATCCGTCCTTCCGTGTCAAGACTGACGAAGAGTCGGGTCAGACACTGATCGCCGGCATGGGTGAGTTGCACCTTGAAATTATTGTGGATCGCATGAAGCGCGAGTTTGGTGTGGAAGCCAATGTGGGCAAACCCCAGGTTGCCTACCGCGAAACCATCCGAAAGACCATCGAAGATGCCGAAGGCAAGTTCGTTCGTCAGTCCGGTGGTAAGGGGCAGTACGGCCACGTTGTTCTCAAGATAGAACCGAACGCGCCCGGTAAAGGCATTGAATTCGTTGACGCGATCAAGGGCGGTACTGTTCCCCGTGAATATATCCCTGCGGTTGAAAAAGGTATCAACGAAGCGGTCACGCAGGGCGTGCTGGCGGGTTACCCGGTGGTTGATGTCAAGGTAACTTTGCATTTCGGCTCGTACCACGACGTGGACTCGAACGAACTGGCCTTCAAGATGGCAGCCATCTTCGGCTTCAAAGAAGGCTGTCGCAAAGCTGGGCCCGTGATTCTGGAGCCCATGATGGCCGTTGAAGTCGAGACACCCGAAGACTACGCTGGCAACGTGATGGGCGACTTGGCATCCCGTCGCGGTATGGTTCAAGGCATGGAAGACATGGTTGGTGGCGGCAAAGCCATCAAAGCGGAAGTTCCGTTGTCCGAAATGTTTGGCTATTCCACAACGCTGCGCTCCATGTCGCAAGGCCGTGCAACTTACACGATGGAATTCAAACACTACACGGAAGCCCCGCGTAACGTGTCTGAAGCCATCATGGCCGCAAGGGCCAAGTAACATCTTTGCGGGACAGACCGTCGTCGCGTAGCGGCGAGCGCTGTCCCCAACTGATCAAATATCCTTGTCTGCGACGGTGTGCCGCCCTGTTTCCCGTGCGGGGCGAACCAGCAACATCGTGCAAACATTAAACCAATACACGGGAACTAGCTCTTTGGAGAATTGAAAATGGGAAAAGAAAAATTCGCGCGAACCAAGCCCCACGTCAACGTGGGCACCATCGGTCACGTTGACCATGGCAAAACCACCCTGACAGCCGCCATCACCACCGTGCTGGCAGCCAAGTTTGGTGGCCAGGCCAAA
>JBBQLQ010000106.1:0-12157 GCA_038328055.1 Burkholderiales bacterium | reverse complement strand
ATGCGCGTCATGGGCATTGCCAAAGGCTACCGGCTGGTGCTGCCGCGCGCCATGGCGCTGGCCATTGCCATGCCGCTGATCAGCATCTGGACGACTGCAGCAGCGCTGCTGGGCGGCATGTTGGCAGCCGACGCGGTACTGGGTGTCAACCCGGCCTACTTCTTTGCCACGCTGCCTGACTCGGTCGAGATTGGCAACCTGTGGCTGGGCGTGGGCAAGTCGGTGGTGTTTGGCCTGCTGATTGCGCTGATTGGCTGCCACTACGGCCTGCGCGTCAAACCCAACACCGAGAGCCTAGGCCGCGGCACCACCGCCTCGGTGGTGACCAGCATCACCGTGGTGTTGCTGGTCGATGCGGCCTTTGCCGTGGTCTTCAAGAACGTCGGTATATGAAACCCGCCTCCGTGACGCGCCAGGCCGTGGTGCAGATTGACAAACTGTGGTCGGTATTTCGGACCGCCGGACGCGATGCGGTGGTTCACCAGGACCTGGACTTGACGGTCAACCGGGGCGAGGTGCTGTCGATTGTGGGCGGCTCGGGCAGCGGCAAAACCGTGCTGCTGCGCCAGATGCTCGGGCTGGCGGTGCCCAGCCGCGGGCGTGTCACCGTGCTGGGGGAACCGGCATCGCAGTTGGGCCGTGAAGGCGCGGCCAGCCGGGTCGGCATGCTGTTTCAGCATGGTGCACTGTTTTCGGCCTTTAGCGTGATCGACAACATTGCCTTTGCCCTGCGTGAACAAGGCACCCTGCCCGCCGATCTGATCCGCGACGTGGCCATGGTCAAGCTGCAGATGGCCGGGCTGGATGTGTCGGCGGCCCACAAGATGCCGGCCGATTTGTCGGGCGGCATGATCAAGCGCGCCGCGCTGGCCCGAGCCCTTGTCATGGACCCGCCACTGCTGCTGCTGGACGAACCCACCGCCGGTCTGGACCCCGGCAGCGCTGACGAGTTTTGCGCGCTGCTCAAATCCCTGCACCAGGAACTCGGCCTGACGGTGGTGATGGTCACGCATGATCTGGACACCTTGCTGGAGCTGTCCACCCGCATTGCGGTGGTGGCCGACCGCCACATCGTTGCCGAGGGCAGCGCCGCGCATGTCATGGCGCAGCCGCACCCGTTCATCAAGGAATTTTTTCTGGGCGAACGTGGCCTGCGCGCCAGTGCGCTGTTGCACATCAGCCCCAAAGCAGGTTAAAAAGCGAACTACAAGTCACACACCTATGGAAAACAAATCCCACGCGCTCGCCGCCGGCACTTTTGTGCTGCTGCTGACTGCCATGCTGATCAGCACCGCTGTCTGGTTGACACGCGACACCCGCGCCATGCGAATTTTTGAGCTGACCGGCAAGGTTTCCTTGAGCGGCCTGCAACCCCAGGCCAGCGTGCGCTTTCATGGTGTGCCGGTCGGCAAAGTGACTGCGATTGGCCTGAACCCACAGGACAAAAACCAGGTGCTGGTGACGATTGCCGTAGACAACCAGGTGCCCATCAGCGCTGCCACCTTTGCCACGCTGGGCTACCAAGGTGTTACCGGGCTGGCTTATGTGCAGCTTGACGACCAAGGTGAATCAACGGCTGCGCCGCTGGCCGGGCGCATACCGCTCAGACCCGCCCTGATGACCAAGCTGACCGACCAGGGCGAGCGCCTGCTGGGCCAGCTGGAACAATCCAGCAAAGCTTTCAACGCGCTGCTGTCACCGGCCAACCAGCAAACCCTGATCACCGCCATCGACAACATCGGGAAAGCTGCGGCTGACCTGCAACAACTCTCAGCCCAGGCGCGCCAGACACTCCCCGCGCTGGCCAGGTCTGGCAGCGAAACCCTGGACATCATCAAGGCCACCTCGGCGCGCGTGGGCGACAGCGCTGACGAGGCCCGCGCCTCAGCGCGCGCCTTCCGGCTGGTGACCGAACGCATGTTCACCCCCGGTGGCACGCTTGACCAACTGGACCGCGGGGCCGACATTCTGGTGGCCACCGGGCAAACCCTGCGCATCAACACCCTGCCGCGCGTCAACCAGGCCTTGCTGGATGCCTCACGCACCACGCGCCAGCTCGGTGAGTTGACGCAAACCCTGACCGACAACCCGCAGTCACTGCTGCTGGGCAAGCCCACCACGCCACCCGGCCCGGGTGAGACCGGCTTTGCCGTGCCGGGTGCCGCCGGGAAGTAATGCGGCCCAGACACCCCACCTCAGCCTGCGCCAAGGCACTGGCCCAACCCACCAACAGAGTTCATAATTACTATGAAATTAATAGCTGTTAGCGCTTATTCCTTATGGGCTAGAGCCCTATTTCTTATATATATTGCAGTGCTGACCGGCTGCACGCTGCCACGCCCCAGCAACAGCGGCACCCCGGTGGTGTACGACTTTGGCCCCGGCGCATTGCAAACGCCAGCCACCACGCGCATGGCCAATTTGGCTCCGGTCGAAATGAGCACGCCGCAGGCCAGCATGGCCCTCAACAACATTGCCGTCATGTACCGCCTGGGCTATGCGGATGCGCGGCAGCTCAAGCCCTACACACTGGCGCGCTGGAGCATGCCGCCCGCGCAACTCATCGGCCAGCGCCTGCGGGAGCAATTAAGCCTGCGCCGCGCCATCGTCAGCCCCGGCGAGATCATCGTTCCAACCCCGGCACGCACAGTGGCTGACGTGTTATCTGTGGTATCTGGCGCGGCTGGCGCAGTGGTGACCAAGCCAACGCCAGAGCCCTTGCTGAACCTGCGTCTGGAGCTGGAAGAATTCAGCCAATTGTTTGACTCGCCCGACAACAGCAGCGGCCTGCTGCGCCTGCGCGCCACCGTAACCCAGCGCAGCCCGGCCGGAGAGGCACTGCTGGCCCAGCGCACCTTCATCGCCAAGCAAAACGCCCCCACCCCTGATGCCAGCGGCGGGGTTCGCGCCCTGGCCGCCGCCACCGACTTGGTCATTGCCGAGATTGAAGCCTGGCTGGTGCAGGTGGCACCAACTGGAACGAATTAGCGCTTGGCAGACACTCCGGGGCGCGGGCGGCGCAGATGCCGGAGGCTCTCAACGCTTCGCTTTTTGAAATCGCCCCCGGCATTGCGCGGCCAAACTGGGGTCACTTTTTTCTGATGTTGTTCAAAAACACCAGCAATTCACGGTCAGAGCGGCGAATGTGCAGCGACAGCCAGTCGCGCAGCACAGTGGAGAGCTGGGATGCCACCGTAATGCTGCCCTCGGCATATTTGGTCTGCAACGAGCGCAGGTTGTCGACAAATTGCTGGTGCCCCTTCTTGTGCCCCTCCAGGTTGGGAAACTTCACCCCCGCCATGATCTGCTCTTCTCGCCTGAGGTGCTCATGGGTGTAGGTGATCAGCTGCTCCAGAATCGCACCCACCACATCCTGCCCCGAACCCTGGCTGGTGGCGGTGTGCAATTCGTTGACCATGTCGACCAGGTGGCGGTGATCCTTGTCAATCGGCCCGTTGTCGATCGCCAAATCATCAGCCCATTCGAAATATGCCATTGCGTGCCTTTCAGTTCAGCGCCAGCAGCGTGCGAGCGCCCCCGAGCTTGAATACATCCACCGTCTGCACCAGAGCCATAGCCTGGGTCTCCAGCGCCTGAGCTGCGGCGGCGGCTTCTTCGACCAGCGCCGCATTGCCCTGCGTCACCTGGTCCATCTGACCCACAGCCTGGTTGATCTGTTCGATGCCCCGGCTTTGCTCGTCGCTGGAAATGGCGAGTTCGCTCATGATATCGGTCACCCGGCGCACGTTGACAACGATCTCGTCCATGGTGCTGCCGGCCTGCTCCACCAGCTTGCAGCCCTGTGTGACGTTGCCAACGGAAGCCTCGATCAAGCCCTTGATTTCCTTGGCCGCCGTGGCCGAGCGACCGGCCAGACTTCGCACCTCGGTCGCCACCACCGCAAAGCCCCGGCCCTGTTCGCCGGCGCGCGCCGCTTCCACTGCGGCATTGAGGGCCAGAATATTGGTCTGAAAGGCGATGCCGTCAATCACGCCAATGATGTCGGCAATCTTGCGCGAGGAGACGTTGATGGCCTCCATGGTGTCCACCACCTGAGCGACCACGGCACCACCGCGTGCGGCCACCTCGGCCGCCGCAGCGGCAACCTGTTTGGCGTGCAGGCTGCTTTCAGAATTGTGCTTCACAGTCGAGGTCATCTCCTGTAGTGATGCGGCCGTTTCTTCGAGGGAGGCGGCCTGTTCTTCGGTGCGTTGCGACAGATTCATATTGCCCGCCGCGATCTGGCTGGTGGCAGTGGAGATCGACTCGGAACTGCTGCGCACATCACCCACCACCTGTCTCAGCGACTGCTGCATCGTGGCCATACCGGCCATGACGCTGTGCTCTGCACCCCTGATCACGGCGATGTTGGAGGTCAGGTCGCCGTGCGCGATGGCGGTTGTAACGGCCAGCACGTCACCGGGTTCGCCACCAAGCTGGCGCGAAATGGAGCGGATCATCATGAAGCCCAGAACTGCAGCCACTGCCAACCCAAGTAGGATCGACGCAATGGCTATGGTATGGGTAATTTCGTAGCGGGCCACAGCCGCCTTGTATTCATGTTTGGAGACATCGAGTTGCAACTTGATGAGTTTGTCGGCTGTTGCGGTCACTTTGGGGCCCAGTGGGCTGACTTTTTCCTTGTAAATGCGGGTCGCCTCGTCCATTTTTCCTGCAACCAGTGCATCGCCTGCAGGCAGCAGACCTTCCCGCACAAATGCCTTTCTGATGGGGACGAATTCATCGGCCAGCACCTTCTCTTCTGGCGTGAGGTAGGTTGCCGCATAGGCGTCCCACGTTTTGGTGATTTGGGCCACATTGGCACGCAATTCGGCATCACGTTTGGTCACATTGGTCGGCTCCTGGTTGAGCATCATGTCCATCACCAGAATGCGGTTGCGTTGAACCAATCGGCCCACTTCTTCGAGTTGCCCGAGTGCGACGACCCGGTCTTCGTACACGGTTTTGAGAGCGGCGTTTGAGGCCGCTATGCCGTTCAGGCCCACGCCACCGATGGCCATGAGCAGGACTGCCAGCAGACCAATTAACAAGCTCAAGCGGGTCGATATCTTTAAATTACCCATGAAAAATGACCTTTTCAACATTTAGTCTGCATAAGTTCGCATTGTCATCGATGGGAACTGCACAAGTTCAGACTTCCTGATGCGTATAGGCACAGTTTGCTTTTTTCAGGACTAGAACTGGCACCTGTAGGAGCGGCGGCAGCCGCGAATTCGGGCTTGCCAGCCCTCCCACAAAGTCACAACCAGGCTTTCACCATGCCAAATGGATTCCGGGCGGATCAGGAAGTCTGAAGTTCAGACTTCCTGATGCGGATAGGCAAAATTTGCTTTTTTCAGGAATAGAACTGGCACTTGTAGGAGCGACGGCAGCCGCGAATTCGAGCTTGCCAGCCCTCCCACAAAGTAACAATCCAGCTTCCACCATGCCAACTGGATTCCGGGCGGATCAGGAAGTCTGAAGGTCAGACTTCCTGATGCGTATAGGCAAAATTTGCTTTTTTTAGAAATAAGACTGGCACTGGCACTGGCACTGGCACTGGCACTGGCACTGGCACTGGCACTGGCACTGGCACTGGCACTGGCACTGGCACTGGCACTTGTAGGAGCGGCGGCAGCCGCGAATTCGGGCTTGCCAGCCCTCCCACAAAGTCACAACCAGGCTTTCACCATGCCAAATGGATTCCGTGCGGATCAGGAAGTCTGAAGTTGCTCTGGGTGTCGTGCACCAGCAGCGTCGGGCAATCCATGAATTCAGACCTCCTGCCTCCATGGATTGCCGCGTCGCTGCCCGCCAGGTCGCTACGCTCCTCGCGGCTAAAGGCTTTTGCCTCGCAATGACGATGCCTGGAGCAGCTGAGTAGATAGGGTGCGATTCAAACTGGTGTGCGGTATCGGCTTTGGGGTCGGATCACGATTTTGGCTGCTGGCCGGTGAGCTTGCCAACAGTCGCCCCCAAAACTCGTGCTCTGACCCCAATGCTTTGACTCTGCTGCACATCACTTTGAATCGCACCCGAGTAGATACGAATCTGGGGAAAAAATTACTTGCCGTCAATCGACTTCTGCAAAATCGCCAGCACGGTGTTCAGGTCTTTGATCGGCACCTGGCCGGGGGCGGAGCTGGCCGCGCCCACGGCAAAGGTCAGGCACGAGCCAAAAGTCCAGCCAAACAGGCGGGTCAGCGCGCCATACGGCCCCATCGACATGGAAATCAGCGGAATGCGCAGTTTTTTGCTGGCTTCACGGGTGGCAGTCAAGAGCGTCAACACATCGTCCAGATCGCGTGGCATTACCGCTACCTTGGCCACGTCGGCACCCAACTGGTCAGCGTTTAGAAACTTGGCGACCAGCGTCCCCAGGGCTGGCGTGTACGAGAAGTTGTGGAACGACAGCACCAGCTTGACATCATTGGCCTTGGCCGCTGTGCGCACCCGCGCAATGTTGGCCGCGTCATTGGCCATTTCATAGTCGATCAGGTCGATGCTTTTGCTCTCGCACACCGCTGTGTACAGGGCAATCACCTGGGATTCATTGATCGCGATCTTTTCGCCACCTTCGATGGTGGAGCGCCGGGTGAACAGCAACGGCAGGATGCCTGCTTTGTTTTTGATAGCGCGTGCCGCAGCAATGACAAGGGCTACAGAGTCAATTTTCTCAAAAAAGTCAACCCGCCATTCCAGCATGTCGGGCTTCTTCGGCAACACCACATCCAGCTCGGCCAGCAGCTGGTCCAGCGTGCGGCCTACCAACGGTGTGCAGATCAGCGGAAATTTGCCACCCGCAATCGGCTGGCCGTTGAGTTCAATCGGTTTGTTGGTTTGCATTTGCTTCTCTCTAAATCAAAAAAGTCCACCCATGCGCTGTGCATCGGGATGGCGCGCCAGCATGAACCAGGTGGGCAGTGACCCGACCGCCATCACAGGGGATGTTCGGCAAAGAACTTTCCGCCGTGGTAGAGCAGCGGCGAGGCTCCGGTGCTGTGCGTGCAGTGCTCTACCTCACCGACAAAAATGACATGGTCACCTTCGACATAACGGCTGCGGTTGAAGCACTCAAAGGTGGCCACACAACCGCTCAGTAGCGGTGCGCCGCTGGCACCTTCAGCAAACGCCACATCGGCAAAACGGTCGATTCCACGGGTGGCAAAACGTTGCGCCAGCGCCTGCTGATCGGCTGCCAGAATATTGATGGCGTAGTGTGAGCCAGTGCTGAAGGCATCCATGGAACTGGCCGCCTTTGACAGGCTCCACAGCACCAGCGCCGGACTGAGCGACACCGAGTTGAACGAGTTGGCCGTCAGGCCGACCAATTGACCATTGGGCGCGCGCGCTGTGACGATGGTCACGCCCGTGGCGAACATGCCCAGGGCGGTACGAAATTCGGTGCTGGAAAAGCTGGGGGCTTGGGCGCGTGCGGGCAAAGGAGAAAAAGTCATCGGTCGCAATTTACCCGATATTTTGACGGCGCGAACCAGGCTGCTGCGATAGCGCGTAGCGCGCAGGTGGCTTTTACAATCGGCAGATGCGCTTTTATTTCAAATTCACGTTCCCACTTACTTTTATTTTCATAGCAATACACGCAAGTAATACGTGGGCTTGTGGCACTTTTTATATAAAACTTCCGAATGTTTCGCAAGCCTTGTGTGACCAGGCTCGGTTGCAGCCCAGTGGTGCGCGCAGTGTTCAGGGCCGCCCGATTCTGGTCAGAGACATCACGCCAGAGTCGCCACGCTTGCGCGTGCTGGTGGTGGCCGCCATGCATGGCGACGAGTTGTCGAGCGCCTCGGTGGCGCTGCATTGGCTCCAACTGGCGCAGATCGCACCCGATAAAAAACACTGGCGCTTCATCCCGGTGCTCAACCCCGATGGCCTGCTGCGCAAACCGGCCTGGCGCATGAACGCCAACGGGGTGGACCTGAACCGCAACTTCCCCACGCCAAATTGGCACCGCGAAACCAAAATCTACTGGGAGCAGCGCACCCGCAAAGACCCGCGCCGCTGGCCCGGACGCACGCCGCTGAGCGAGCCGGAGGCGAGGTATCTAGTTGATGAGATGGCCCGCTTCAAACCGCATGTGATCGTCAGCATCCACGCGCCCTACGGCGTGCTGGACTTTGACGGCCCAGTGATGCCGCCGACCCAACTGGGCCGCCTGTACCTCGACCAGGTGGGCGTGTTCCCGGGCTCCTTGGGCAACTACAGCGGCATTCAGCGTGGCATACCGGTGGTGACGGTAGAACTGCCCAGCGCCTTGCGCACGCCGCTTGATGCCGAGATGCGCAAGATGTGGGGTGATTTGGGACTCTGGATGGACAAGGCCTTGCTGCCGGACGACACGGCTTCAGTGGCGTTCAAACCAGCTGGCCCCGAAATCACCACCCTGAAGGTCCGGTGATTCGCCGAGTCAGCATGTGACCACACCGGTTCTTCCTGAACTGCGCGGGTATTGCGATAAATACAGGGAAAACCCTTGGTGGCTATTTCATTTGTTCAAATACAATACGTGGGCAGTTCTTTTTTAGCGATCAGAGCAGCAAGCGAGTTCAGGAGCCCTTCGGGGCTCCTTTTTTTAGGTGTGATTGGGCGAAACTTTGCGCAGTGGTGCGGGGGGCAAGCGCTGCAACTGCAGTTGTGCCTGCGCGCTATACAGCGGCACGCAGATCAAACGCGACACGCCACTGGCGACCATGGCGGTGGCCATCAAGCTCAGTACCAGCCCATGGCCATCAACCATTTCCATAACGATGATGAAGGATGTCAGCGGTGCCTGCGTCACGGCGGCCAAAAAGCCCGCCATGCCCAGTGCAATCAGCGTGGGCGCATTGACGTAGTGGGTCAGTTGGGCAATATCGTTGCCCAGCGCCCCACCAATAGACAAGGCAGGCGCAAAAATACCCCCCGGCACACCCGACCAGGCAGTCACCCAGGTGGCCAGGAACTTCAGCAGCACATACAGCGGTGCGGTGTCGCTGTTGCCTTCGAGCATGGCGCGACTGTGGGCGTAGCCGGTGCCAAAAGTGTCGCCCTGGCTGGCCAGCCCGATGATGGCCAGCACCAGTCCGCAAAACGCGGCAAACGCCACCGGTGCGCGCTTGCGCCATCGGCTCAGGCGATCCGAGCTTTCACCGCGGATCGAAATCAGCAGCACCCGGGAAAACAGCCCACCGGCCAAGCCACTCAACACGGCCACAGCCAAGCCCGGCAGCAGCAGCGCCATACTGAGGTTTTCGACGCGAATCACGCCGAAATACGTTGAGTTGCCATAGATCGACACGGCCATCAAGCCGCTGAGCACAATGGCCGCCAGCAGCAAGCCACTGCTGCGCTGCTCGGGCCGGCGCGACAGTTCTTCAATGGCAAACATGACACCACCCAGCGGTGTATTGAAGGCCGCAGCAATACCGGCCGCACCGCCAGCCATCATCAGCCCATGCTCAGACACCTGCGATTTGTTGGGCAAGTAGCGCCGAGCGTGGTGCATCACGCCGGCCGCAATTTGTACCGATGGCCCCTCACGCCCGAGGGACAATCCCGCCAGCAAGCCCCACGAGGTCAAAGCCATCTTGGCAAATGTAAGTTTCAAAGAGACGAATAGACTGCGGTTGTGGCCGACCACGCCGGGATCCAGCGCCGCCATGACTTGCGGAATACCCGAGCCAGCCGCACCCATGGCATAGCGGCGCATCAGCCAGACGATGGCGGCGGTGCACAGCGGTGTCCACAGCAGCGGGGCCCACCACAAGGCCATTTGAAACTGCTCAAAAACACTAAAGGCCAGCTCGGTCATCCAGGTGAAGGCCACCACTGTCAGGCCGGCCAGTGCCGCAAAGGCCATCACGATGGCACGCCCACTCCACAGCCGCCAGTCGTAAAGCTCGGTGCGAATCGCGTTGAGAACGTTGGCGCTTTCTGCGTCAGGTTTCATGTATTTAAGACCTCGAACAAGTCCGGTTGCTGATTCAGCCTACATTGTGCGGGATAAACATATTTAAGCAAATGTATTTTGCTATATTGCACTGTGCTATTTCGCTACGCTGGATGGGCAGCACGGGATGCGCAAGAACAGGAGCTCAACATGATGAAAATTGGTTTAGTGGGGTATGGCAAGGCGGGACAAGCGGTAGCACAAGTGCTGCACGAGGATCCGCGCTATGAATTGTGCTGGATTGCCCGCAAGTCTGCCCAGCCAGGGCAAACCATGGCAGATACCGACGTTCCCATTGTGGCGCTAGCCGAATCTGATTGGGGCGCGTGGCTGGACGCGCATCCGGTGGAGGCGCTGGTGGATTTTTCGCGTCCCGAGAGTTTGCACGCCTATGGTGAGCAGATTCGCCAGCGCCGCATCATGCTGGTCAGTGCCATATCGGCCTACAGCGCGGCGGACCTGGACTTGGCGCGATCCTTGGGCTGCGACACGCACGTAATGTGTTCGCCCAACATCACGGTCGGCATCAATTTTTTGATCATGGCCGCCAAGCTGCTGCGCCAGATTGCGCCATTTGCCGATGTTGAAATTCTGGAGCAGCATTTTCGTGGCAAGTCCGAGGTGTCGGGCACGGCTCGCAAAATTGCCGATGCGCTGGAGGTGGATGAGGACCGCATCACTTCGCTGCGGCTGGGGGGCATCGTTGGTCACCATGAGGTCATTTTTGGCTTTCCATACCAGACGGTGCGCTTGATCCACAACTCGATCGAGCGGCGCGCCTTCGGTACCGGGGCGGCGTTTGCGCTGAGCCAGTTGGCTACCTGTGAGAACGGTTTTTACAGCTTTGATGACTTGATGATGCGCTTGGTGCAAAACGCACTGCTGCTGGACAAGCCCATTTCGCAACCGGTTGCCGCATAGCATCCAGGGCTAATGCCCATCCAGTCAATTTTTGGCTTC
This sequence comes from Burkholderiales bacterium, assembly GCA_038328055.1. Classification (GTDB taxonomy): domain Bacteria; phylum Pseudomonadota; class Gammaproteobacteria; order Burkholderiales; family Burkholderiaceae_C; genus Rhodoferax. Next base: position 1,251 of record JBBQLQ010000106.1, on the reverse strand, counting down.
AATTTTGGCGCAATCTCGTCACCATGCTGGCAGGTTCTGTCGCATTGGCCAACGACCCAAAGGTCGTATGCTGCCGGGCTGTCAACTGATCGCGTAGACCTGTCATGCTCAATACCAAAGGAATGCGTTTCCCAATCGATGTGATCTTGGTGTGCATCCGCTGGTATTCGGCCTATCCGTTGAGCTACCGCCGTCTTGAAGAAATGATGGAGGAGCGCGGTGTTCACGTCGATCATTCAACCATCAACCGGTGGGCGATTCGTTTCCTGCCGCTGCTGGAAAAAGTTTTCCGTAAACGCAAGCGCAGTGGGTGCGAGTTGGCGCATGGATGAAACCTACATATTGGTCAAAGGCGTTTGGAAATACCTTTACCGCGCAGTCGACAAGGCAGGCAAGACGATCGACTTACTGCTGACGGCCAAGCGAGACAAGAAGGCCGCGATGCGCTATTTCGAAAAAGCCTTAAAGGCCAACGGCATCCCTGAGAGAGTCACGATGGACAAGAGCGGCGCCAACAAATCAGCTATCGATCAGATCGTCGCCGACAAAGACATTGCGCTGGAGGTTCGCCAGATCAAGTACCTTAACAACATCGTCGAGCAGGACCACCGGGCGGTCAAGCGAAACACCCGGCCCATGCTCGGCTTCAGGTCATTTCGGGCCGCCGCAAATGTGCTGGCTTGAATCGAGTTGGTGCACATGATTCGCAAAAGGGCAGATGGCAATGCCCGGTTGCGAAGGCCTGTCATTTGCCGACCAGTTTTACGCATTGGCAGGACAAATCCGTCCTGCATAAGGGTGGCGGCACGTCCGCCGGTCTAAACTCGTGCTCATCCAATTAACGCGACAGAACCCCAAAGATGGCATGACCATGATTCTGGTCAAACACGAAATGGCCTTTGCCCGCGAGGTGGCTGACCAGGTGGTCTTCATCCTAGATTCCTCAGTTGACCGCGCGTTTCTTTCAACAAGTTCAGGCTTCCTGATGCGCATCGGCACAGTTTGCTTTTTTCAGGAATAGAACTGGCACTTGTAGGAGCGGCGGCAGCCGCGAATTCGGGCTTGCCAGCCCTCCCACAAAGTCACAACCAGGCTTTCACTATGCCAAATGGATTCCGTGCGGATCAGGAAGTCTGAAGTTCAGACTTCCTGATGCGCATCGGCACAGTTTGCTTTTTTCAGGAATAGAACTGGCACTTGTAGGAGCGGCGGCAGCCGCGAATTCGGGCTTGCCAGCCCTCCCACAAAGTC
>JBBQLQ010000105.1:0-12202 GCA_038328055.1 Burkholderiales bacterium | reverse complement strand
ACCAAGACCGTGGCCGTGACACCGGACTACTCTGAAGTTGCCAAACTGTCCGACATCTGGATGAAGCCCAAGCAAGGCACCGATGCCGCTGTGGCCATGGCCATGGGCCATGTGATCCTGAAAGAGTTTTATTTCCCGGACGGTGGGGAAGAATGCCGGGCCGCCCCAAATTCTTCCAGCCCCCTCGGGGGGCAGCCGCCAGCAGGCGGCGTGGGGGCTCGTACCAAACGCAGCGAATACTTTGACAACTACGTGCGCCGTTACACCGACATGCCGATGCTGGTGATGCTCAAGGAACACACCCTCCCCTCAGGTGAAACCGTCATGGTGCCTGACCGCTATGTGCGCGCCTCCGACTTCAATGGCAAGCTGGGTGCCGCCAACAACCCCGATTGGAAAACCGTGGCGCTGGACATGAGCGGCAAAGTGGTGCTGCCCAACGGTGCGATTGGTTTCCGCTGGGGTGCCGATGGCCGCGCTGACCAGGGTCAATGGAACCTGGAAGCCAAGGAAGCCCGCCACGGCACCGAGGTCAAGCTGAAATTGACCGTGATGGAAGGTGACGAGGCCAGCGCTGAGACCGCCAAGGTCGGCTTCCCTTACTTTGGCGGCATTGTGTCAGAGCACTTCCCCAACAACGCCACCGGCGACGCAGCCAACAACGTGCTGGTGCGTACCGTGCCGGTGCAACGCATCTCCCTTGGCAAAGACGGTGACAAGCGCGAGGCTCTGGTCGCCACCGTGTTTGACCTGCAAGTGGCCAACTACGGCGTGGCCCGTGGATTGAGCGGCGAAATGGCAGCCAAGGACTTCAACGACGACACCCCTTACACACCCGCCTGGCAAGAGCGCATTACCGGCACGCCACGCGCCCAACTCATCACGGTGGCGCGCCAGTTTGCCGAAAACGCCGACAAAACCCACGGCAAATCCATGGTGATCATTGGTGCGGCCATGAACCACTGGTTCCATGCCGACATGAACTACCGCGGTGTCATCAACATGTTGATGATGTGCGGTTGCATTGGCCAAAGTGGCGGCGGCTGGGCGCATTATGTGGGCCAGGAAAAACTGCGCCCACAAACCGGCTGGACTGCGCTGGCCTTTGCGCTGGACTGGATTCGTCCGCCCCGGCAAATGAACGGCACCAGCTTTTTCTACGCCCACACCGACCAGTGGCGTTATGAAACCGTGGGGGTGGAGGAAATCCTGTCACCGCTGGCAGACAAAGCCAAGTTTGGCGGCAGCATGATTGACTACAACGTGCGCGCAGAACGCATGGGCTGGTTGCCAAGCGCCCCGCAATTAAAGATCAACCCGCTGCAGCTGGTGCGTGACGCAGAAGCCGCCAACATGGAGCCCAAAGACTACCTGATCAATGGCCTGAAAGACGGCAGCCAAACCATGAGCTGCGAAGACCCGGATCACCCCAACAACTGGCCGCGCAACCTGTTTGTCTGGCGCTCCAACATTCTGGGCTCCAGCGGCAAAGGGCATGAATACTTTCTGAAGCACCTGCTGGGCACCAAACACGGCGTGCAAGGCAAAGACCTGGGCGCTGAAGAAGGCCGGCCAAAAGAAGTGGTGTGGCATGACAAGGCACCCGAGGGCAAGCTGGATTTGGTGGTGACACTCGACTTCCGCATGAGCACCACCTGCCTGTACTCGGACATCGTGTTGCCCACAGCCACCTGGTACGAGAAAAACGACTTGAACACCAGTGACATGCACCCGTTCATTCACCCGCTGTCGGTGGCGGTAGACCCGGCCTGGCAGTCGCGCAGCGACTGGGACATCTACAAGGGTTTTGCCAAGAAGTTCAGCGAGCTGTGTGTGGGCCACCTGGGTGTGGAGCGCGACATGGTGCTAACGCCCATCATGCACGACACCCCGTTGGAGCTGGCGCAACCGTTTGGCGTGCAGGAGTGGAAGAAAGGCGAAATTGACCTGATTCCCGGCAAGACTGCCCCGGCCTTCACCGTGGTCGAGCGTGACTACCCCAACGTTTACAAGCGTTTCACAGCAATTGGCCCGCTCATGAACAAGGTCGGCAACGGTGGCAAAGGCATCAACTGGAACACACAAACCGAGGTCAGGCAGCTCGGCGAGCTCAACGGCCTGGTAACCGATGCAGGCGTCACCTGCGGCATGCCCAAAATCGACACCGACATTGATGCCTGCGAAATGATCATGCAATTTGCACCCGAAACCAATGGCCATGTTGCCGTGAAAGCCTGGCAAGCCCTGGGCAAGCAGACCGGGCTGGACCACACCCACTTGGCGATCCACCGTGAAGACGAAAAAATTCGCTTCCGCGACATTCAGGCGCAGCCCCGCAAGATCATCTCCAGCCCCACCTGGAGCGGCATCGAGAGTGAAACCGTGTCGTACAACGCGGGTTACACCAATGTGCACGAGATGATCCCATGGCGCACCCTGACCGGTCGTCAGCAGTTCTACATGGATCACCCTTGGATGACTGCGTTTGGTGAGGGTTTCACCAGCTACCGGCCGCCGGTAGACCTGAAAACCACCCACGCCATTCAAGGTGTCAAGTCCAACGGCCACACCGAGATTGCGCTGAACTTCATCACGCCGCACCAGAAATGGGGCATTCACAGCACTTACAGCGACAACCTGCACATGCTCACCTTGAGCCGTGGCGGCCCGATTGTGTGGATCAGTGAAGATGATGCCAAGAGCGCCGGTATTGTGGACAACGACTGGATCGAGCTGTTCAACCTGAACGGTGCCCTGACCGCCCGCGCGGTGGTAAGCCAGCGCGTGCGCAATGGCATGTGCATGATGTACCACGCCCAGGAAAAGCTGGTCAACCTGCCAGGCTCTGAGATCACGGGGGGCCGTGGCGGCATCCACAACTCGGTGACCCGCATTGTGCTCAAACCGACCCACATGATTGGCGGCTACGCCCAGTTCAGCTACGGCTTCAACTACTACGGAACCATCGGCACCAACCGCGACGAGTTTGTGGTGGTGCGCAAGATGAACAAGGTGGACTGGCTGGATGACGAGGGGAGCGCGGCATGAGCAACATGGCCAACTTACTTACCCGCAGCGCACGTTGGGTATCCAACTACGCAAATGTCCCCCGGCTTGGGCGTTGCCCAAACCTCCTCCTTGATTTTGCTACGTCGGACACCCAACGCACACCGCTAGGCGTTGTTGGGGTTGTTTCAGGGTTGATGGGTTCACCTGTTTTGCTGAATGAAAGAGAGATTTGAAATGAAAATTCGCGCACAAATCGGCATGGTGCTCAACCTGGACAAATGTATTGGTTGCCACACTTGCTCAGTGACCTGCAAAAACGTCTGGACTAGCCGCCCCGGCATGGAATACGCCTGGTTCAACAACGTCGAGACCAAACCCGGCATTGGCTACCCGAAAGAATGGGAAAACCAGGACAAATGGAATGGCGGCTGGCAGCGTCTGCCCAGCGGCAAGATTGAGCCGCGCCAAGGTGCCAAGTGGAAGCTGTTGATGCGCATCTTCGCCAACCCGAATCTGCCGGAAATTGACGACTACTACGAACCCTTCACCTTCGACTACGCACATTTGCAAAGTGCACCCGCTGGCAAAAATGTGCCCACGGCGCGCCCACGCAGCCTGATCACCGGCCAGCGCATGGAAAAGATCGTCTGGGGACCCAACTGGGAAGAAATTTTGGGTGGCGAATTCTCCAAGCGCAGCAAGGACAAGAACTTCGATGACATCCAGAAAGAGATGTATGGCGAGTTTGAGAACACCTTCATGATGTACCTGCCGCGCCTGTGCGAGCACTGCCTGAACCCGGCCTGCGTGGCCAGTTGCCCCAGCGGTTCGATCTACAAGCGCGAGGAAGACGGCATTGTGCTGATCGACCAGGATAAATGCCGGGGCTGGCGCATGTGCATTAGCGGCTGCCCCTACAAAAAGATTTACTACAACTGGAAATCTGGCAAGGCAGAGAAATGCATCTTCTGTTACCCCCGCATCGAAGCCGGCCAGCCGACCGTGTGCTCGGAGACCTGCGTTGGTCGTATCCGCTACCTGGGCGTGCTGCTGTATGACGCGGATCGCATTCAGGAGGCCGCCAGCGTCGAGCATGATCGTGACCTGTACCAGGCCCAACTCGACATCTTTTTGGACCCGAATGACCCCAAAGTCATCGAGCAAGCCCGCATCGACGGTATCCCCGACAAGTGGATGGAAGCCGCCCGCAAGAGCCCGGTCTACAAGATGGCAGTCGAGTGGAAAGTGGCCCTGCCCCTGCACCCCGAGTACCGCACCCTGCCGATGGTCTGGTACGTGCCACCGCTGTCGCCCATCAGCGCGGCCGCCAATGCCGGTCAACTGGGTATCAACGGCGAGATTCCGGATGTCAAGCAGTTGCGCATTCCGGTCAAGTACCTGGCGAATTTGCTCACCGCTGGTGACACCATGCCGGTGGAGCGGGCGCTGGAGCGCATGCTGGCCATGCGGGCTTACCAGCGCGGCAAACATGTAGAGGGTCAACCCAACATGGCGGCCATCAATCAGGTACAGATGACCGAGCTGCAGGTTGAGGAGATGTACCACGTGATGGCGATTGCCAACTACGAAGACCGCTTTGTCATCCCCAGCACGCACCGCGAATACGCCGAAAACACCTTTGACGTGCGCGGTGGCTGCGGTTTCAGCTTTGGCAACGGCTGCTCGGATGGTGCCAGCGAAGCCAGTTTGTTTGGCGGCAGCAAGAAGCGCACCATACCGATCAAGGCGGAGGTTTAAGTCATGGCACTTTTCAACAACATCACCGGTGCCTCGCGCAGCCTGCGGGTGCTGGCCCGGCTACTGGCCTACCCCGATGCACAACTGCGCGGCGACTTGAACGACATGCGCCAGGCGCTGGCATCCGAGACCGCCCTGACCCCGGCCCGACTGGCCGAGCTGCAAGCGCTGATGAACAGCCTGGAGCGTGGCAACGCGCTGGACAACGAGGCCGAGTACGTCGAGGTGTTCGACCGCGGCCGCGCCACCTCTTTGCACCTGTTTGAGCATGTGCATGGCGACTCGCGCGAACGCGGCCCGGCCATGATTGACCTGGCGCAAACCTACGAGAAAGGCGGCTTGTTCCTGGCTGAGGGCGAGCTGCCCGACTACTTGCCCGTGGTGCTGGAATTTGTCTCGACCCAGCCGCCCAAGGAGGCGCGTGCATTCCTGGGTGAAATGGCGCACATTTTCAACGCCATCTTTAGCGCCTTGCAACAGCGCAACAGCCCCTACGCCAGCGTGCTGGGTGCCCTGCTGGAGCTCAGCGGCGAACAGGCCCATGCGATCAAGGTCATGCCCGATGAACCCATCGATGCCACTTGGGAAGAGCCGGTGGTGTTTGACGGCTGCTCTGTCAAGGGTCAAACCAAGCCCGGTCAACCCCAACCCATTCACTTTGTCAAAACCGCTGCCCACACAGGAGCAACACTATGAACGCACTCGACAACTTTCTGTTTGGCGTGTACCCCTACATCGCCCTCTCGATCTTCTTGTTAGGCAGCCTGCTCCGTTTTGACCGCGACCAGTATTCCTGGAAGAGCGATTCATCGCAAATGCTCAAGGCTGGACAACTGCGCTGGGGCAGCAACCTGTTTCACATTGGTGTGCTGTTCTTGTTCTTTGGCCATACCGTGGGCATGCTGACACCACACTTTGTCTACGAACGCTTCATCAGCGCGGGCGACAAGCAACTCATGGCCATGATCAGCGGTGGCATCGCTGGTTTACTGGGTTTCATTGGCGTGACCATTTTGCTGCACCGCCGCCTGACCGAGCCGCGCATCCGCATCAACTCCAAAACCAGTGACATCGTGCTGCTGGTGTTGCTGTGGGTGCAACTGGCCCTAGGGTTGGCAACCGTCCCGCTGTCGGGCCAGCATCTGGACGGCAGCATGATGATGAAACTGGCCGGCTGGGCGCAGCATATCGTTACCCTGCAGCCGGGTGCGGTTGAACTGCTGGCCGGTGCCAGCTGGGTCTTCAAACTGCACATGTTTTTGGGCATGAGCTTGTTCGTCATCTTTCCGTTTACCCGACTGGTACACGTCTGGAGCGGATTTGCCTCGGTCGGGTATCTGGTGCGCCCCTACCAGGTGGTGCGCGCGCGCCGCCTGAACGTACCCGCCGGCCACAACCAGCCCCCCCGCCCGGGCGCAGGTGTTTAAGGAAGTCACGATGCAAACCACAAGCCTTGAACCCGTTGGCATTGCCAGCATCAACGGTATCGCCTTGCACAGCGCAGGTGCCATGCTGGATGCCGATGCATTGCGCCAGCGTGCCTGCTCGGAGTTGCTGCGCCAGGCCGCTGTGGCAGCCGCGCTGCTGCCCGCCAGCGACCTAACCACGCCCGACGGCGTCTTGAGCGAAGCCGCCAGCGCCGCCATTGAGACCTTGCTGGAGCAGCAGCTCAGCATCCCCGACCCAGCTGAGGAAGCTTGCCAGCGCCACTACACCGCGCACCAAGCCAGCTACGCCACCGGCGAGCGTGTCAACGTGCGCCACATTTTGTTTGCCGTGACGCAAGGCATTGATGTAACCCTGCTGCGCGGGCGCGCTGAATCCTGCTTGCTCAATGTGCGCTGCTTTGATGCCAAAAGCACCAATGACCAGTTTGCCAAAGATGCCAAAGCCTTGTCGAATTGCCCCAGCGGTGCCGAGGGGGGCATGCTGGGGTGGCTGACCCCGGCCGACTGCGCCCCTGAATTTGCCAAGGAATTGTTTGGCACCAAAGAGGTGGGCGTGCTGGCGCGTCTGGTGCACAGCCGCTTTGGCCTGCATGTGGTCGAGGTGCTGGGGCGCGAAGCGGGCAAGCAGCAACCTTTTGAAGCCGTGCGCGGTGCTGTCGCCATGGCGCTGCGTCAAACCGCTTTTGTGACCGCCCTGCGCCAGTACCTGAGCCTGCTGGCGGGTGATGCTGTGGTGGTTGGCGTTGATCTCGATGCCGCTGAATCGGCTCTGGTTCAATAAACGGCTTCAAGCCGGAGTATTCACATGCCAGACGAGCTGCTGGACCGACTGCGTCGCTTTAACGTTCATACCTTTCCGGGTGTTCAGGAGCAGTTTCAGAATCTGGTGACGCAGGGCCAGCATCCCAGCATTTTGTTTATCGGCTGCTCTGACTCACGCCTTGTTCCCTACTTGTTGACCGGGGCTGGCCCGGGTGAACTGTTTCTGATCAGAAATGTGGGTGCCTTTGTACCGCCGTACGATGGTTCAACCGGGTACCACGGGACATCGGCAGCTATTGAATATGCAACGCTGATCCTCAAAGTTTCACGCATCGTGGTGTGTGGTCACAGCCATTGTGGTGGCATTCGCGCGCTCTATGAAGAGATCCATCCCCAGGCGAAAAACCTGGCTGCCTGGCTGGAGTTGGGGCGCGAAGCGGCCCTGCCGGTACAAGTCACACCGGAGGCACTGCGCCGCACAGAGCAGCGCTGCGTGGTGTTGCAACTTGAGCGATTGATGGGTTACCCAATGGTGCGCTCGATGGTTGAAGCCGGCCAGCTGAGCTTGCATGGCTGGCACTACGTGATCGAAGATGGTGAGGTACACGTTTTTGATGTAACAAGTGGCCAGTTTGTACCCGCATCACTGGCCTCTCACAGTGGCGACGGGCCTTATATTGACCAAGTGGTGCAAAACTCCTCAACCCCATCGACAGCCCGGGCAATCCCGGGTACTACCCCATGAACATTTCAACTTTTGACGATTTACTTCACATGGCACACCAGCAAGAGCAACCGCAGCGCTTGCTGCTGGTATTTGCCAGCGCCGAGCTGCCCGACGACTGCACGCCAGTGCAACGCGCCAACTTTGAGGCTGGCGCAGGCGGTGCACTGGTGCCCGCCATGTGTGTGGACAAAACACCGCTTGAAATTGAAAGCTTCGCCAAACTCAAACTGGAGTCACAGCAATTTCAGAGCCAATGGCAGGTGGTGTTTGCGACTGCACTGTCCGGGGTGAACCACACCGCACCCAGCAGCCAAGACGCAGAGCCCGCCCTGGACCAAATGGTCGAATCCATCAAACTCGGGACACTGGCCAACATGCTGGCCTTTGACACGCAGGGTCACACCCTGGAACTCAACTGAAAGCGAGCTTGCAATTTACCCATGACCACTGACACAGCGACCTTCAGCCTGCTGCATTTTTTGGTTTTGTGCCCCATGTTCAGTGATTTATCTGGCCAAAAGCTGCGGGTGTGATTCAAAGTGATGTGCAGCAGAGTCAAAGCACACCAGTTTGAATCGTACCCAAAAGCTGCAGCGCGTGGCCCCCGAGTACTTTTTCCGCGTACTGCACGAGCTGGTAGACCATCAACTGATCCGCATCGATCGGCGCCAGATTCATATCTTTGACGTACAAAAACTGGTCAGTTGCGGCTCACCATAGTCCAGAAAGTGCTATTAATATAGTAGCTACCTGCACATATTCCACGGGGCAAATAGGTCAATTTGGCACATAAATACCCGGTACTCCGCTCTCTGCATCGCGTGCAGCAGGCAGGCCATAAACCTGCGCCGCAGAGTGAAGTTCGCCGAAGGGTTTCCAGATGCGGCAATTGTGGCGACACGGTCGGCAAAAGTTTGGCGTAGAAGACCGCACCTTAAATCCCGCCCATGCGTCTGCTCACACACCATCACCTAGACACCCAGCGCGTCAAAAGCCAGTTTGCCAAGCTGCAGCAAGCGGTGGCGCGAGACGACTTCAAAAGCCCCCATCTCAAGAAGCTCAGCCCCATGCCGTATTGGCGCTTCAAGTTCGACCAGACGAACCGTCTGCTGGTGCAATTTGCCCGCCACGGCGATGAGACGGTATGCCTGGCGCTGGAGGTCAACCTCAACCACGACTACGCCAACTCGCGCTTTTTGCGGGGCGCGTCATTGCAGTGGGATCAGATCGACGTGGACGATGCCAATGTCAATGCCAATTCGTCTGCACCCACCCCCGACACCGACACCACCCCGCTGCGCTACCTGCAACCCCAGCGCAGCGACATCCACGTGCTCGACAAAGTGCTCAGCTTTGATGACACCCAGCAAGCCGTGTTCGACACCCCTGCGCCCTTGGTGCTGGTGGGCTCGGCCGGTTCGGGCAAAACCGCGCTCACGTTGGAGAAGCTGCGCCAGGCTCGCGGGCGTGTGCTGTACGTCACGCAGTCGGCCTTTCTGGCGCACAGGCGATTTACTTTGCCCACGGCTTTGAGGCCGACGGCCAGGAGCCCGAGTTTCTGAGCTACCGCGAGTTTGTTGAAACCATCCAGGTGCCCGCCGGGCGCGAGCTGGACTTTGCTGCGTTCACCGGCTGCCAGCAAAAACTTTCCGCGTAGCCTGGCCGATGTGTTGTGCTATTTATTTTGTAGCTGTTGCCTGAATTGCCATCGCTTGAGTTGCGTTGCGCCGCAATGGAGCTGCCCAGCGTTGGCCAGAAGCTTGCCATTGACAGATCGCGCTGGACGCGCTTGCAACAATGCTGCTTGAGCGTTTTGGATTGTGGTGTTGGCTTGCAAGGCGTCTAGTACAAGGGTGCTCAACAAGGGAGGCGTTAAAGCGCAACCACCACTGTGCTAGGTCGACATGAACATTCGTGGTCTCAGTGTGTGTGCCATCGATCAAGCCAGACCATTGCCCGGCAGATCAAGCGCGGGTAGCGCATTGCTCTGTGGTGGCACGGCGGCGCAGCCAGTCAAGCTCAACAAAATTGCGCATACCAAAACCGAACAAGCAACCTGACGCATCGGTACGAACAACAGTTTTGGCAAGCTTCTTGACGTCAACCACCGTCAAACCCAATAGCCATTGCGCTGGTAATAATGGTGCAGGCGCTCCTCGTAGTCGCGGCGAATCGAGCTGACATCTTCAAAGGGAGGACTGGATTTGACCTGCGCGCGCGTCAAATGCACGTGCACCTTTTGGGTTGACCAGTCGATATTTTGGACCCAATGCATGCCGATCAATACCTTGCGCCCAAGCGTCCACCATTTGCTGGTGTCTACCACCAGGTAGCGAATAGCCCAGTTCTCATCGTCAAAAATGAAGTCCTGCACATCGCCGATGCTGTCGTCACTGGCCTGAATTTCGTAGCCTGTGACATGGGCACTGCTGCGCAGATGCACTTCTGCAGCGGTGGCTGCTCCAGCGGGTTCGACATGGTTGTCATCCGACCCGACGGCCATCACGGGCGGATAAGGCAAGGCATTCATGTCCCACATATCACTGCCGTTCCAATACGCTGGGTATTGGTAGTGGCGCAGCAGCTCCAGTTCGTGCTGGCGTGACACCGGTTGGTGGGTGTCCACATCGGGACTGTTTTTGATTTGATCCCGAGTCAGTGCGACCTGAATGTGCTTGTCGCCACCCACTGGCGGCACCACAGAATACGGCGACAGCAGCACTTCGCGGCTGTTTAACCAACTGCCGGCATCCACCACCATGTAGCGGATGGCCCAGTTGCGGTCATCAAAAAAAACCTCTTTGACGTGGCCGATGTCGCCATCGGTGGCGGTGACTTTGGAGCCGCAAAGGTGACTGATATTGTTCAACATGGCAATGTTCCTTGGAGTGAATGGTTTGAATGGCAAGCTCAGGTTGCCAAGGTGATGCGCCCCGAGCTGTCGCCGCCCCGGCTGGCTTCAAACAGGAACCAGGTGCGCTGCTCGGTCTGATCAAGCCAGCCCTCCAGCAGGCTGGCGCTGGCAATGTCGCGGTGTTCGTTGCATAAACCATGTGCCTGGCGCAACTGTGCAGCCAGCATGCGGTTGTCATCACGCAATTCAGCCAGCATGTCGCAAGCTTCGACATATTCGGCATCGTTGTCCAGCACCCGCTGCGTGCGGCTGATCTGGCCAATCGAGCGCAGCGTCGACCCACCCAGCTTGCGACAGCGCTCTGCCAGCGGATCAGTCATGGCCAACAACTGAGTAGCCTGCTCATCGAGCATCAGGTGGTAATCACGAAAGTGCGGACCGCCCATGTGCCAGTGAAAATTTTTGGTTTTTAGGTAGATAGCAAACACATCGGCAGTGCCGCGTTGAGCGTGGCGGCAACTTCCTGCATGGCCGTGCTGCTGAGATCAGTGGGTGTGACCAGCGCCACGCTACGCCGGTTAACCAGTTGGTGGGTGGAAGCTTGGTTGGCTGTTGACATCGTGCGAGTTCCCGGTGATTGACCGGCCGACTGTCGGGCGAAGTGCTCTTCTCGTTGGCCAGTGAACCGCTATCTTGCAATTTGCAAGCAGGGTTGTCGGTTCGCTGGCGAACATACCGACTCATCGTTTTGATGCTTTCAAGGCTGGCACCGTCCGATCGCTGGTTGCTATCTATTTAATAGCTTCTTACGCTTACTGGACAAGCGCTACAGGACTATTATTTATATAAGCTCAGATCAGCGCGGCAGCGCACGGACCAGGCCCGGACTGGCTTGTATGCTGGCCGCTTGCCCTCTGCTTTGCAGCCTCGCCGTTGCACAATTCTCATGCTGTACCGATTTTTGAAATGGCTGGCGGCGCTGCTGCTGCTGCTGGTATTGCCTTTGCTGGCCGCTCTATGGATCACCATCATCGGCTGGAACTGGGCGCGTGATTCGCTGCAACGCATGGTGCTGGAACGTACTGGTCGCGCGCTGGTGATCGGCGGCGATTTGCAGCTCAGCCTGGGCTGTCCGACACCACGGTTACACGCCTTGGCGGATAGGCATTTCAACCGCATGACCCCAAGTATCGCACCCCAAACCGTCCTGGAAAAACGGGTTTTCCCTGAGATGACAGTCTGAATCCCCAAGAATCTGCGCCCCATCATCGCAAACCATGCGCCGGGTTGCCGAAGAACACAGCCCTACCCCGGCGCAGTCGTGGCGACCCATTGGCGACCTATCGCAAATTCACCAAGTAGCAAATTCACCAGGTAATCCGCTGATCGCCGGGGTAATCGGGTGGTGATTGGTTTGCCAGATCCCAGTCCGGCTCAGCCTCAACACCTTCCCTCGTCTCCTGCGCACCTTCACCTTCCCACAGCGGTGGCCCGCGTGCCGGGGTGATGCGCGGCGCTTCGGGGTCGACCCCGATGTGATCCAGAATCCTGTGAATGTCGGCACTGAATGTGATGAAAACGAAGTTTCAGCGAAGACTAACTTCAGACTTCCTGATCCGCACGGAATCCATTTGGCATGGTGAA
>JBBQLQ010000104.1:0-12321 GCA_038328055.1 Burkholderiales bacterium | reverse complement strand
GCATGGTTGACACCTCGTCAAATTATTTTAGCTGTCTCCTGACCAGCATACAGGCTCCCGGCTGCCCAAAAGTGTTTGTCCCTTCAACCCATAAGCCCTAAGTCGGCGGGCTGTTTTTTTCGGGCCAATGCCCCGATGCCGTGCGCTGGGCCGGGTATTTTTTGCGTAGGTGCTCTGCAAGGCCGCCGCAGCCACCGCTGCTTACAATCAGCGCCATTGCACGGCCCGGACCGTGAGCATCAAAAACACGAGCATCAAACTATGAGCATCAAGAGCGACAAATGGATACGCCACATGGCCGAAACCACCGGCATGATCGAGCCTTTCGAGCCGAAACAGGTCCGCGAGCGGGACGGCCAGAAGATCATCAGCTACGGCACCTCAAGCTATGGCTACGACATCCGCTGCGCCCCCGAGTTCAAGGTCTTCACCAACATTCACAGCACCGTGGTGGACCCGAAGAACTTCGATGAAAAAAGCTTTGTCGATTTCAACAGCGATGTCTGCATCATTCCGCCCAACAGTTTTGCGCTGGCGCGCACCCTGGAGTACTTTCGTATTCCGCGCAATGTGCTGACGATTTGCCTGGGCAAAAGCACCTATGCGCGCTGCGGCATCATCGTCAACGTGACGCCATTTGAGCCCGAGTGGGAAGGCTACGTCACCTTGGAGTTTTCCAACACAACTCCGCTGCCGGCCAAAATTTACGCCGGTGAAGGCTGCGCCCAGGTGTTGTTCTTCGAGAGTGACAAAGACGATGTCTGCGAAACCAGCTACAAAGACCGCGGCGGCAAGTATCAGGGGCAAACCGGCGTGACTCTGCCCAAAGCCTGACTGAAGGGGCAACTGACATGAAGTGGGAAGGCAACCGCGAGTCTGACAACGTGGAAGACCGCCGCGATGGTGGCGGTTCATCGGGTGGTGGTGGCTTTGGCGGGCGCAGTATTGGTCTGGGATCGATTGCGATTGCACTGGTTGCCTCTTATTTTCTGGGCATCAGCCCGATGACGGTGCTGAGTTTTCTCAGTGGCGGCAGTCCGGCACCTCAGACCCCGTCGGCACCAGCACACAGGCCCCCTGCCAATGATCCGATGGCGTCTTTTGTGTCCACGGTGCTGGCCGACACCGAAGATGTCTGGAAAGATATTTTCACCAAGGGTGGTGGCACTTACCAAGAGCCCAAGCTGGTGCTGTTTCGCGGTACCACACCCACGGCATGTGGTCAGGGGCAAGCGGCGATGGGGCCTTTTTATTGCCCGACAGACCGCAAGGTCTATATTGATCTGGGGTTCTATGAAACGCTGAAAAATCGTCTGGGCGCACCGGGTGACTTTGCGCAGGCGTATGTGATCGCCCATGAGGTCGGGCACCATGTGCAGAATTTGCTGGGCATCACCAGCAAAATGGACCAAATGCGCGGGCGCGTCAGCCAGGTTGAGTACAACGCCTTGAGCGTGCGCCTGGAGTTGCAGGCCGATTGCTTTGCCGGTGTCTGGGCCAACCACGCCCAGGCGGCGCGTCAATTGTTGGAGCAAGGCGATGTGGAAGAAGCCATGAATGCCGCCGCCAAGATTGGCGACGATGCGCTGCAGCGCGCCGGTGGTGGCGCGGTGGTGCCAGACAGCTTTACCCATGGCACCAGCGCGCAACGTCAGCGCTGGTTTGATATCGGCCTGAAAAACGGCAGCGTCAAGCGCTGCGATACCTTCACCGCACGTCAACTTTGACGATTGGGAGATAATACGGGTTTGCCCCAGCCCTTGGGGCGCTACCAGCTATCGGTTCGATAGCAACTGAACCTCGCTATGCATGACCGACTTGACTTCTGAAATTTCCCCCGAATTGACCGGCGAAACGCCTCCCATGGCCTTTGCACAATTGCAATTGTCGGCACCACTGGCGCGCGCCGTGGCTGAAATGGGTTACGAGACGATGACCCCGATTCAGGCCCAAGCCATTCCCGTGGTCTTGCAAGGCCGTGACGTGATGGGTGCCGCTCAGACCGGTACCGGCAAAACAGCCGCCTTTGCGCTGCCGCTGCTGCAGCGCATGCTCAAGCATGAAAACGCTTCCACCTCGCCGGCGCGCCACCCGGTGCGCGCATTGGTGCTGTTGCCCACGCGCGAGCTGGCTGTGCAGGTGGCCGAGCAAGTCGAGTTGTATGCCAAGTACACCAATCTGCGCAGTGCCGTGGTGTTCGGTGGCATGGACATGAAGCCGCAAACGCTGGAATTGAAAAAAGGCGTTGAGGTGCTGGTGGCCACGCCGGGACGCTTGCTCGACCACATTGAAGCCAAAAATTGCGTGCTCAACCAGGTGGAATATGTGGTGCTGGATGAAGCCGATCGCATGCTCGACATCGGCTTTCTGCCCGACTTGCAGCGCATCCTGAGCTACTTGCCCAAGCAGCGCACCACGCTCCTTTTTTCTGCCACTTTTTCAAGCGAGATCAAGCGCCTGGCCAGCAGCTACCTGCAGGACCCGGTGACGATTGAAGTAGCGCGCTCCAATGCTGCAGCGTCCACCGTGGAGCAGCATTTTTACAGCGTGGGCGATGACGACAAGCGCCATGCGCTGCACCAAATTCTGCGACAGCGCGGACTCAAGCAAGCGTTTGTGTTTGTCAACAGCAAGCTCGGTTGTGCCCGGCTGGCGCGTTCACTGGAGCATGAAGGTCTGAAAACCACCGCCCTGCACGGTGACAAGAGCCAGGACGAACGATTGAAAGCGCTGGAATCCTTCAAGAGCGGCGAAGTCGACTTGCTGGTGTGCACCGATGTGGCCGCACGCGGTCTGGACATCAAGGACGTGCCAGCTGTTTTCAATTTTGATATTCCCTACAACGCTGAAGATTATGTGCACCGCATTGGCCGCACCGGCCGTGCCGGTGCATCTGGCTTGGCTGTCAATTTTGTGAGCAAGAGCGATCTGCGGCTGGTGGCTGATATTGAAAAGCTGCTGAAAACCAAAATCGAACTTGAACCGATCGAGTTTGAAGAGGATTTGCCTGACATCCGCAAGCAGGGGCACATCAATGATGGCCGTCGCATGTACCAGCAAGAGGCCAATGACGGGCGCCGTGATGCTTATGTGGTTCGGGCCCAGCGTCCACCACGCGACGATTTTGTGCGTGCTCCGAAGAAGGCCAGTGATCCGTTCTTTGACAAGCCATACGAGCCCGCATTGCCTGCGGATGCTGCGCCCGCCTGGGAAGCTGCCGCTGCGCGGCCCGGTATGCGCACAATTTCAAGCAACATCAAATCCAAACGCAAGGTGGCTGCGCTGTTTACTGCAGCGTAATTGCGTCATTCACGCGCGTCATCCTGGCGAAGGCGGGGACTGGAATCGAGCTTAATTGCCCGGTTTTTGGGCCTGCTCGCAGTGCACCTGAACCAGTTCTGGTGCCTGTTGGCTGCTGCCTTCGACGAGCTTGAGGGCGCTCAAACGCCCGCCCCAAACACAGCCCGAATCCAGCGCCAGCACGTCGTGTCGGTTCAACCAGCCTAGCGTGGACCAATGCCCAAATGCCACGGTGACATTGGCCGTCTGGCGGCCCGGCACGTCAAACCACGGCAAATAGCCTGGTGGAGCGGCGTGCAGGCCCTCGTTGACATCAAATTCCATCTCGCCTTGCGCGTTGCAAAAACGCAGACGCGTCAAGGCATTGACGATCACGCGAATCCGGTCTGTGCCGGTTAATGTGTCGCTCCAGGCGGCTGGTGTGTTGCCATACATCTGCTGCAGAAATTCAGGCAAACTGGGCCCGCGCAAAACCGCTTCAACCTCACTGGCGAGGGCTATTGTTTTTGTAGCTGTCCAGGCAGGCAGCACGCCGGCGTGAACCAATAAATAGGGAATATTTTGATGCGTGATCAGCATCGCCATGCGTTGCTGGCAAACCCACTCCAGCATGGCCTGGCGGTCGGGTGCATTCAGCACACTGGTCAAGGTGTCTTTGCGGCTGGGCTTGCGGGCACCATGCGCGGCGGCCAACAGGTGCAGATCGTGGTTGCCCAGCAGACATTGTGCCGCTGCCCCATAGCCCATCAACCGACGCAACACGCCCGCTGAGTCCGGCCCACGGTTGACCAGGTCGCCCAAAAGGTAGAGGGTGTCGCGGCTGGGCGAGAAAGAAATTTTGTCCAAAAGCCGTTGCAAAGCGCTGTCGCAGCCCTGCACGTCGCCAATCAAGTAAAGTGCCATGGTGTCTATTGTCGTGTGAGTTGTATGGAATTTTTGCTGATTGTCTTTTTGACGCTGTTGAACGGTGTGTTTGCCATGACCGAATTGGCGCTGGCTGCCAGCCGTAAGTCGCGTCTCAATGCCATGGCTGAAGCCGGTGACAAAGGAGCCCACGCGGCGCTTGTACTGCTCGATAACCCCAACCAGTTTTTGTCGACCGTGCAGGTTGGCATCACCTCGATTGGGGTGCTCAACGGCATTGTGGGCGAAGCGGCGTTCAGCCACGGCGTGGCCAGTTGGTTGCAAAGCTGGGGTATTGCAGAAAAAGCCGCCGCCATTTCCGCCACCGCGCTGGTGGTCACTTTGATCACGTTTACCACCATCATTTTTGGTGAACTGGTACCCAAACGCATTGGTCAGTTGTATCCGGAGGCCGTGTCGCGCTGGGTAGCTCGGCCCATGTTGTGGTTGGCACGCGCTGCCGGGCCGTTTGTCAAGTTGCTCGCGGGTTCAACGGCGACGGTGCTCAAGCTGCTGCGTATCGACACCAACGCATCACGCCCAATGACAGAGGAAGAAATCACGGCCAGCCTGGAGGAGGGCGTGGATGCCGGGGTGATCGAGCAACAGGAGCACCAGATGGTGCAAAACGTGTTTGGTCTGGATGACCGGCCTCTGACATCGCTGATGGTGCCGCGCGCCGAGGTCGATTGGCTTGAGGCCAGCTTCACCGTGGCGCAGGGCCTGCAGAAAGTCGGCGCTGATGGTGCGCAGCGAGCGCATTCCTGGTACCCGGTGTGTCGTGGTTCGATGGACGATGTGGTGGGCAAGATCAGTGTGGCCCGATTGCTGGAGCTGGGCGCACAGGCACCCGGCACGATCGAAGACCATGTGACTGTGGCATCGTTTGTACCCGAGACCATCAGCGGTATGGAACTGCTTGAGCAGCTTCGCGCCAAGGTGGGGCGCCTGGTGCTGGTGGTGGATGAATACGGGGTAGTGCAAGGGCTGCTGACACCCCATGACCTGCTGGAAGCCATTACTGGGGAGTTGCAGCCTGGTGGCAAGACCGATGCCTGGGCCACTTTGCGCGATGATGGCAGTTGGCTGCTGGAGGGCTTGATGCCTATCAGTGAACTCAAAGCCCGGCTGGAAATTGATGATTTGCCCGATGAAGATCGTGGCCGCTACAACACGGTCGCCGGCTTGTTGATGGCCGTGAGCGGTAGTTTGCCGACAACCGGCGAAAAAATCGCGTGTGAGGGCTGGGTGTTTGAGGTGCTGGACCTCGATGGCAAGCGCATCGACAAGGTGCTGGCCAGCCGCCCTGTGCTTGATGCGCTGTCAGGCGGCTGACAGTCAAACGGATTTTGTGCAAGTACAAATATCCACCGGATCTGCAGGACGCGGCGGTGGAGCTGGTGTTGCAGCACAAGATTCTGGAGCACAGCGGAGTTGACCCCGAAGCTCCGCGCATCGTCCCGCCACGCCTAATCCCCCCGGGCCACAAGCGCTTCAAACTCTTCCAGCGGCAGCGGCCGGCTGAACAAGTAGCCCTGGTAGGTTAGGCAGCCGTTTTTCTTCAGAAAATCAAGCTGCACCTGGGTTTCCACGCCTTCGGCAATCACGTTCAGGCCCAGCGTGTTACCCATGGTGATGATGGTTTGCACAATCGCCGCGTCGCTGGAGTCCTGGCTAATGTCGCGCACAAACGACTGGTCGATCTTGAGCTGGTCCAGCGGCAGGCGCTTGAGGTAGGCCAGCGACGAGTAACCGGTGCCAAAGTCATCCATGGAGAACGTCAGGCCAAGCGACTTGAGCTGGTGCATTTTCTCGATGGTGTCAGCCACGTTGTTGATCACCACGCTCTCAGTTAGCTCCAGCTTCAGGCGGCTGGGGTCAATGCCGCTGCCCTCCACAATGCTCTTGGTCATGGCGACAAAATCGTCTTGACGAAACTGGCGCGCACTCACGTTCACGGCCAGTTTCAGGTTCTGGGTAGCGGGGTTCTTTTCCCAGGCCTTGAGTTGGGCACAGGCCGTCTCCAGCACCCAGGCACCAATGGGCAGAATCAAGCCACACTCTTCGGCCAGTGGAATGAACTGCACCGGCGACACCAGCCCGCGCAGTGGGTGCAGCCAGCGAATCAGCGCTTCGGCACTGACCACCACACCGCTGCTGTCAACCTGCGCCTGGTAGTACAGCTGCAGCTCCTTGGCTGGCAACGCGTGGCGCAGTTCAGACTCCAGCTGGATGCGTTGCTCCAGCGCCGCCTGCATGGCCGGGTCAAAAAAGCGCACAGTGTTGCGGCCCTCGTCTTTGGCACGGTACATGGCGGTGTCGGCGCGTTTGAGAATTTCCTCGGCGTTGTCACTCAGGTCATGGTAGGTGACCACACCAATGCTGGCTTGGCTGTGGTGTTCCACAAGCCCCAGCCGGTAGCTCTCGCGCAGCGTGCTCAAAATTTTCTCGGCCACCATTTCGGCGCGTGTTGCCGCTTCTTGCAGGTCTTTGCCGATATCTTCCAGAATGATGACGAATTCATCAGCACCGTGGTGCGCCAGGCTGTCCTGGTCACGCACACAGGTCTTCAGGCGGTGGGCCACTTGCACCAGCAGCTGGTCACCCGCCTCATGGCCCTGGGTTTCGTTCAACAGCTTGAAATTGTCCAGGTCAATCAACAGCACTGCACCATAGCCTTTGCGCCTGGCGCTTGATACGACGGCGCGCTGCAGGCGGTCGAGCAACAGGCGGCGGTTGGGGAGCTGCGTGAGCGGGTCAAAGAACGCGAGACTGTGAATTTTGGCCTGTGCCTCCTTAAGCTCTGTGATGTCGGTGAATGTTGACACGTGGTGACTGAGTTTGCCTGCCGAATCCAGAATCGACGAGATCGTCATCCACTGCGGAAAATCCTCACCATTCTTGCGCCGGTTGATGATCTCGCCCTTCCATTGGCCCCGTTGTGTCAGACTTCTGCGCATGGTCTTGAACAGAGACTTATCCTGAAGCGGCGAGGTCAGCAGCGACGGCTTTTGACCGACGGCATCCAGGGCGCTGTAACCCGTCAGCTCAGTAAAGGCGCGGTTCACCCGCACGATAGTGTCGTTGGCATCCGTCACCATCATGCCTTCCTGGGTGGCCTCAAACACTGCAGCGGCCTGGCGCAGTTGTTCATCCGCGCGCTTGGTATCCACCAAGTCCATGGCCATGCCGGCAAACTCGGTCACCAGCTTGACATCGTCGTCGGTATAAGGCTGCGGCTTGTTGCCCACTCCCATGATGGCGACCACCAGCTTGTTGCGAATGACGGGCACCGTCAGTTCGCGAATGATGGGCGCGTGGCCCTGCGGCAAGCCCTTTTTGTGCGCCAAGGCAGCATAGTCGTTGTGTACCACCGGTTGGCGCTGCAGCACGCAGTCCACCCACACACCAGCCTGGCTGATCGGGTAATGCTGGCCCCGGCCCTCGGCCTTGCACATGTGCTGCAAGGTGTTGCTGGACCAGGCTTGCAGCGTCAGGTTTTCCTGATCTGCATCGACAAAATGGAAAAAGCCGATGCTGCTGTCGCTGGCCAATTCGGCAGCATCAAGAACGCCTTGCATCAAGCCATCGAGGTTGCTGCGCAACGCCAGTTCCGACAGTTGCAGGCGGGCTTTTGTCAGGGTCTCGGCGCGATTGCGCGCCTCCCTTGCCTGATGCTCTGCCGTAATGTCACGGCTGATGCCCAGCACCCCCATGGCCTCGTCCTGCAAGTTGGAAAATGGCGTTTTCACGGTGTTGAGCAGCACCTTGTGCCCATCGGGGTAGCTCACCCATTCTTCGTTCTGGCGTGTTTCACCACTTTCCAGCATCTGGCGGTCTTGGGCGCGGAAGAATTCAGCGGTATCGGCATCGAAGAAATCAAAATCGGTTTTACCCACCTGGTCTTGCTCCACACGACCGGCAAACGCTTCAAACGCGGTGTTGCAACCCAGGTAATGTCCACCCGCGTCTTTGAAGAAAATCAGGTCAGGAATGGCGTCCATCACCCGGCGCAGCAGGGCTTTTTCGCGGGCCAGTTCCGCTTGGGCCAATCGACGGTCGGTGATGTCAAGCGTCATCACCGCGAACTGCCCGGGCCGGATGCGAAAGGCACGCACGTCGAAATATTTTTTCAAGGCGGCACTGAAGTCTTCAAACGCATCAGGCTCACCAGTCAAGGCCACGCGGCCAAAGCGCTCTATCCAGACCGGCTCTATGGTTGACAGCACCTCCAGCGCCCGCTTGCCAATCAGGTCATCGGCGTGCAGGCCGGACATGGCTTCAAAGGCCGGGTTGACCGCAAGAAAGCGGTAGTCCACCGGGGTGCCCGCGGCATCGCAAATGATGTCGTGCACAGTAAAGCCATTGCGCATTTCGTTGAACAGCGTGCGAAAGTCGTCCTCACTGGCAGCCAGCTTGGCACGATCTGCAGCCAGCGTGTCAAGCATGGCATTGAAATCACCGGCCATGCTTTTCAGCTCGGCAACGGGGCCAAAAGTCTCAGGGGGAATGCGTCGCTGCAGGTCGCCGCCCCGTATCGCCTGGGTTACCTCGGCTCCCAACTGAACCGGGCGCACCGCGTAGCGCCGCACCAGCCACAACATCAGCACCGTGAACAGCAGCGCGGCACCAAACAAGGCCCTGCCACGCCAGCGGGCCTGTGCCAGTTCTGCTTCCATGGCAGCAGTCGGAATGCCCACTGAGACGACCCAGCGGGTACCGTCAACCGGCACCACCGCGTAAAGCCGGTGGATGCCATCGGCTTGCGAGAGGGTCGAGAAGAAGCCCTGGCGTTGCTTGAGGGCTTGGTCGGCCTGCGGAAAACCAGTGCGGTTGACACCCACCCATTTCTCCGCGTCCCTGGAACGGGCCAAAACAATGCCGTTGTCATCAAACAGGGTACTGATGGTGTCTTTGGGCAGGCGATTCAAGACGCTTTCGTTGAGTGGGCTCAGGCTCGCCAGGTGAATCCAGGCCGCAATGGCACCCCGTGCATTGCCGGCATCGTCCAACAGCGCCTGACTGACGGGCAACACCCATTTGCCGGTTAAAAACCCTTTTTGCGCTCGCCCCAGCTGAAAAGACGGCGCGCCGTTGCCTGGCCCCGTGACCAGCGGCGTGACCAGGCTGGGGCGAGTCACCGCGTCACCCAAAGAACTGCACACCAGTTTGCCGTCCAGTGTGGTGGTGGTGAGCGCGGTAAAGCCGGGGTGTGACTTGTGAAAATCGCCAAACACCGGGTCGCAGCGCGTGACATCAAGCGCGCGCACACTGGCGCGCGTGGCCAGGGTGCCCAAAAACTGCTGCGTGTCAGCGAGCTCGCGCTCCAGCGAATGCGCTGAAATCTGCGCCAGACTCATGGCCGCAGACTCGGTACGGCTCTGAATCCGGCTGGCTTCGTCCTGCTGCCACAGCAGCAGAAAAGCCAGCAAAGGCAGCAGCAGCAACAGTGACAGGGCCATCAACACGGTGCCAATACGCCAGGTGCGCGCCGGTGCCGGGCCCTGGCTTGAGGTACGGTTGAAAATTTGCTCAGTCATAAGGTGCTCCTCATCGTTTCACCATGAAAACGCACGCAATTGCGCCCCGCGTCCTTGGCTTGGTACATCGCCGCATCGGCCCACTTCATCACTTCAGCCTGGCTCCATTGCTGGTTGACAAACAGCGTCACGCCCAGGCTGGCTGTGCAGTGATGCATAACGGTTTTGTCAGGCAAGCCCTCATGCCGGACCGTCAGAACGTAAGGCTCGGCCAGCGCCAGCCGGACCTTCTCGGCAATCAGGCTGGCCTGCAGGCGGGATTCGGCTGGGTCGGTATCCAGCTCAATGAGAATCACCACAAACTCATCGCCTCCGATGCGCACCACCGAGTCCATCTCACGCACGCTGGCCTTGAGCCGGTGCGCTACTTCCATCAGCAACAAGTCGCCCGCGTCATGCCCATGGGTGTCGTTGAGCGGTTTGAAGTTGTCCAGGTCCAGATAGATCAGGGCACCGTAGCGGCTCGTGCGGCTACTGGCGGCCATGGTTTGGCGCAGCCGGTCATCCAACATGCGCCGGTTGGGTAGCAGGGTGAGCGGATCAAAAAAGGCCAACTGGCGAACCTGGTCCTGCATCTGCTTGCGCTCGGTGACGTCACGCGTGATGCCGTGGTAGCCCGTGATGTTGCCTTGCGCATCACGCTCAGGCGTGGACAGCACCTCGGTCCAAATCAGGTGACCGTCCTTGCAGCGCTGTTGCAGTTCAAACGTGATGCCACCCGTTGGCTCGTCCCGCTGCTCGGTGTCTTGACGCCGTTGGCGCGCTTCTTTCACGGTGGCTACGCCCTCTTCGGTGAGCAAGGTGAACACATGCTGCCCAATCACCTCATCCGCGCGAAAACCGCGCAGGTGCTCATCTGCCGGGCTGATATAGGTGAAGACATTGTTGCAATCCTGGCGCCAGACCACATCCGAGACCTGCTCGGTCAGCAACCTGAAATGCGCCTCGCTGTCGCGCAAAGCAGTTTCGCGCTGCGCCAAGGTTTGCAGCAAGCGGTTAAAGCCATTGACCAGCTCACCTAACTCGTCCTGGTAGGCCACGGTCAGCGCTTGGGGCGGTCCATCTTCATCAGCCAGCTTGGCTAGCGCCTTTACGATGGTGAGCATGGGCGCCAGTTGGCTGCGCAACATCAACCAGGTCAAAGCAGCGGCCAGCACGGTCAGCAGCAGTGTTGCCAGCAACAGGCGCTGCTGCATGCTTTGGATGGGCGAAAAGGCCTCTGCCGTGGGCAGCACGGCAGAGATGATCCAGCCCGTGGCGGCAATACCGGCATAAGACACCAGCACCTCCACACCGAGGGGGTTGACATAAATGGCAGAGCCCGCGTAGCCGTCCATGAAACGTTCCAGCACCGGATTGGCACCGGGTGGGGGCAACTGCTCCATGATGCGTAATTTGTCAGTGGCGGTGATGATCAGTCGCTGCTTGGGCGCAATCAGCAGGTAGCCCCCGGTTTGGCCGTAGCGGTTGGCGATGATGTTGTCCAAAAAGTTGGGCCCACCCAGCGAGATCACACCCGACAGCGCGCCCACCACCGTGCCCTGCGCATCGCGCACCGGCACGCTTATGCCAAACACCGGGGCGTACAGTGTCTTGCCCAGATGGATTTCGCTGAACATGGACTGCCCTTGCCCGAGCGCGGCCACCACAGTGGCGTTGTCCCTGTAATTGACACCCACCCTGGCCCCGGGCTGCGGGGCCTCGGCCATGGCGGTGCCGTCCAGGCCGTAGACCAACACGCCAAAGTTGAACAAATCGGGTAGCAAAGAATTCTGGTCGAGCAGTGCCTGCGCGGCAGGCCGGCCAGCCTGGATGGCCGTTGCCGCACCGCTGGCCACTTTTTGAAGTGCTTTGAGTCGGCTGGCAAGGGTCTGATTGAGCTCGGTTGCCACCAGCGACACGGTGGCCAACTGCTGTTGCCCCAACATTTCTTCCAGGTCCTGGTGCAACATGCGCGATGCATAGTAAGAAAGCGACCAGAGGCTGACCAGAAAAATGACCAGCGTAAAAACCGTCACCCGGCTCTTGAGGGACCAACGCTTGAATGCGTCACTGGCAATCTGAACGTTCATCTGTAGTCGAGTTTTTTTCATGACCATCCCCGGTAACACCCTGGCACTGCGCCAGGGCGCTCAAAGCAAGCACTGGCGCGCAGTGGAAACACTGACTTTAAGTACTTGAGCCGGAAACTGAAATAAGGTGAACACCTGAGAACGAGCCGGGAAACACCTGAATGATGGCCGAGCTTGGGGCGTTACCTGATGTGGTTGAGCTGTCTCACCGACCAAATCAATCGCGCAGTACCGTGCTGGCAAGGCTGAAGTCAAAGCGCTGATTGACGCATGAGAGTTATCTGGTTCACGGGTGTGACCGGTTTTCCAAACCCGCAGAAATTTGGGTTGAACGCTGGCCAAATGCGTACTTCGCAAGCTTGGGACTGTTCACCATAACGCCAGCCCACAAGGAAGCGAGCCAATCCCGATGAGGAAACCACCAACTGGAAAGCCGTGTGCGGGAAAATCGCACGCACGGTTCGGAGGGAGGGGAGGACGGTGTCCTTCTCTACCCCTATCAAAGT